>DATEPF010000394.1:0-9894 GCA_035273325.1 Pyrinomonadaceae bacterium
TTCCGAAGTTTCAGGCTTGCGGGGTCGGAGCTCGGAACTGCAAACACCTGACCATGCCGTTTCAAAAAGCCCCGCGCGATGTTGTCAGGGGTGTCGGACTGCGGATCCGACAAGGTATCACCGTCAATAAAGAAATGTTTCATCGACCCGGTTTCGTTAGCAATCGCGCGGAGGTTTTGTGCTCTACCCGCGCGTGCATTAGCGCGGAATCCCTCAACGGCTGACGCTCGCGCACGTATTGCGGCGTGTTGCAGAGCAGCTTCCTTGCCGTGCGGAGTAGAGATATCGAAATCAGAAAACTCGCCCTTTCCTTCCAGGCGAATGTCGTAGTTCGGCAGCGCCTTGCCCTTCGGCCCTGCACCTTCCTGTAGCGCTGGTCCAGTCGTGGCTTTTTTCCTGGCCGCGTCCGAACGGGTTAACGGAAAGATTGCTGCGGCTACCAAACCCAGACACAACAATCCAAGCAACAATTTCATGCGCATGATTATTCTTCTGCCTCCGTTATTTGGTTGAGGTAAGGCAACAGCTCGCCCAATAGCTGTTCAAGGTGATAAAGAGTGACGACTTGGCACCTTGCCATTATGGATGTGAGAACTGCCTAACGCATTGTTTGCCTGGAACCACCACGCGCTTACGATTCCACTGTTAAGCAGAGGTTTCGTGGCAGAGCGCGATGATCCACTTTTATCAACCGTGTCTCATGACAAGGTTGCGAGTTACTGACTGGGCAAGAATCGTTTGGCGGCTGAGTAGACGCCAGGAGTTTGGGGGAGCACAAACTATCAGATTTGCTGTTGGAGGTAAACGGTTATCGTTGAGCGAATTATTACATTTCCGATGCGACGTGTCCGACGGTATTTACGTTTCGTGTTAGTTCGTGGATCGTTTTCGCGCCAGAACGATCCACGAATCACACGAACCAACACGAACGCATCCATCTGGCCGGCTCGTCATTTTGTTGAATCGCGCCATTCTGTGTAATCTGGAGGCAAACTACTTCGAAAGTGTCAGGTAATCAATGTCCACAGAACCAAACAAAGTTATTTATTCAATGGTCGGCGTCAGTAAGTTCTACGACAAGAAGCCGGTACTTAAAGACATCTATCTATCCTACTTTTATGGCGCCAAGATTGGCGTCATTGGTTTGAACGGCTCCGGCAAATCTTCTCTGCTTCGCATACTCGCCGGCGTCGACAAAGAGTTCAACGGCGAGACTGTAATCTCGCCCGGCTTTACCGTGGGTTTCCTTGAACAGGAGCCCTTGATCGACGACGCTCGGACGGTCCGCGAGGTTGTCGAGGAAGCCGTCAAAGAAACGATCGACCTGCTAAAAGAATTCGAAGACATCAATGCGCGATTTGGCGAAGAGATGTCTGATGAAGACATGGACAAGCTACTCGCGCGGCAGGGCGAAGTGCAGGAAAAACTGGACGCGCTCGATGCGTGGGACCTCGACTCACGCCTGGAAATGGCAATGGACGCACTGCGTTGTCCTCCGCCTGAATCTCCCGTAAAAATTCTATCGGGGGGTGAGCGACGCCGCGTCGCGCTATGTCGTTTGCTGTTGCAAAAGCCGGACATACTGCTGCTTGATGAGCCAACCAACCACCTGGACGCGGAATCGGTCGCCTGGCTGGAGCATCATCTTCAAAGTTATCCGGGAACAATTATCGCAGTCACGCACGACCGTTATTTTCTCGACAACGTGGCCGGCTGGATTCTGGAACTTGATCGCGGCGCTGGTATTCCCTGGAAAGGAAATTACACCTCGTGGCTGGAACAGAAGCAGGAACGTCTCCGGCGCGAAGAGAAATCCGAATCCGAACGACAAAAGACATTGCAGCGAGAACTGGAGTGGATTCGCATGTCGCCCAAGGCCCGGCGAGCAAAAGGAAAGGCGCGCATTAATTCCTACGAAGAGCTGTTGAAAAGTGAAACAGAGAAGAGACGCGAGGACCTTGAGATTCACATTCCTCCCGGGCCGCGTCTGGGTAACGTCGTTGTCGAAGCGAACAAGGTAAATAAGGGCTATGGCGATCGACTGCTGATGGAGGACATGACTTTCCAGTTACCACCGGGAGGGATCGTTGGCGTGATTGGTCCAAATGGCGCCGGCAAGACCACGTTGTTTCGGATGATCACGAAACAGGAGCAGCCGGATAGTGGGGAATTCAAGATTGGCGAAACGGTTTCACTCGCCTACGTCGATCAAAGTCGGACCCTGGATTCAAACAAATCTATTTGGGAAGAGATTACGGATGGAAGCGATCAATTGAAACTGGGCGCGCGGGAAGTAAACTCGCGTGCTTATGTGGCGCGTTTTAATTTTTCCGGATCGGACCAGCAAAAGAAAGTTGGGATGCTGTCCGGCGGTGAGCGAAACCGTGTGCACCTGGCCAAAATGTTGAAAGAGGGCGCAAACGTAATTCTGCTGGACGAGCCGACTAACGATCTTGACGTGAATACCCTACGCGCTTTGGAGGAAGCGCTTGAAAACTTTGCCGGTTGTGCGGTGGTAATTTCTCACGACCGGTGGTTTTTAGATCGCATCGCCACACACATCCTGGCGTTTGAAGGCGACAGCAAAGTGGTTTGGCATGAAGGCAACTACTCTGAATATGAAGCCGACAAGAAAGCGCGTCTGGGCGCCGCTGCCGATCAACCGCACCGCATTAAATATCGACAATTAACCCGCGGCTAAATTCGTGTGATTCGTAGATCGCTTTTTACGTTCAAACAAAAGCGATCCACGAAATACACGAAAATCCCATTCCAAATAGTGCACGCACACACGCATCACTCCGCACATCGTTTACCTCATCAGCTTTAATAAAACGACTCAGAGCTAAACCTAACCAATAGTTAGACTTCTGGTATCGATCCAAGCTGGCACGGTCATTGCTCAAGCATATACGGCACGCGTTTCAACGATAGAAGTTAGAGACGTGTTGGAAGAAGGTAAGTCATGAGGAATGAGCAGCCGGAGTCAAAAGTAAAGAGGATGTTCCGGTCAAAATTGCGGCGTTTGAAGTTGCGCCGGTTGAAATTAAAAAGACTTGAGATGAAAACAAATACCGTCAGACGTTTTGCCGGGGCGATGGTGCTGCTAGCGATTATTTCTGCGGGCGTCACAGACGTCATGGCTCAACGAAGACGCAATTCCAGAGTTCGGCGTCCGGCGCGCACACGCGTTATTCCGAAGGCTGAGCCCGTGGTCTATTACACCATTCCGGCCAACACGGTGCTGAACGTCCGGATGAACCAAACCATTGGTTCCGAAACTGCGCGCGTGGGCGATGAATTCACCAGCACGGTCACGCTTCCTGTCTATGCGAGTGGTGTTGAAGTGATTCCTGCCGGCAGTCAGGTAGTCGGAAAAGTGATTTCGGTTACGCGGGCTTCGCGCCGAAGCAAAGCGGGGACGATGGGCGTGCACTTCGTTTCCCTGAGACTTCCCACCGGAATCGCTCGAGCGATTAATGCCGGGCTTACCAACGTGTCTGAGGATATGAATGCAGACAACGAGGGATCGGTTGAAGCTCAATCTGCGACGAAAAGAAATGTGGTGTTCATCGGCGGTGGTGCCGCGACAGGCGCATTAATCGGTGCAATCGCAGGCGGAGGCAAAGGCGCAGGAATTGGTGCGGGCGTGGGCGCGGGACTCGGAGTGGCCGGAGCCTTGTTCTCTAAAGGTCATGAAGTAGAAGTGAAATCCGGCACGGAATTCGGGGTAATCCTGAACCAGGGCCTGTCGTTACCGAAAGCGAACGTGCGCTAGATATTTCAAGTCGCAAACGACTGGTCTGTTTCTTACGTACAGATTGAAGGGTTTGCGGAAAACAGGATCGGCCAGCCTCGCGGTTGTCCGATACCAAGGGGGCCCGCAGGCGAAGGGGAGAGCGCAGGCGGGTTCCCGAAATTTGTAGGACAGGCATTCCTGCCTGTCCCTTTGCAAAACGGACAGACGGGAATGTCTGTGCCACCGAGTGTCGCCCCGGTAATAACGTAAGTAGGCGACTAACACAAAAGCCCGTCGCGAAGGGAAGAGCGCGACGGGTTTTTGTTGTGGGACAGACATTCCTGTCTGTCCGCCGAAAGAAGTTGCTTGTGCAGTGAAAGAAATGGACAGACAGGAATGTCTGTCCCACTACGCTGAAGCTTCGCGGCGTTTCGATTCCGTAAGACGAGAAAAATCCGGATTGAGGTAGACCAGCTTGCCACCCACGATCGTGGCTATCGCCGCACCCATCATTTCCCTGCCATCGAACGGCGTGTTGCGGCTTTTAGATTTTGACGAAGCACCATCAAACTTCCACTGGTAGTTCGCATCCAGAATTGTGATATCTGCATGCGCGTCCTTTTTCAACGTGCCCCGGTCCTCTAAACCAAAGACACGCGCTGGGTTGGTTGAACATAATGCAACCAGCCGTTCAAGATCGATCACGCCCTGGTGGACCAGTTCAAACGCTAAACCAATTGCAGTCTCGAGTCCGGTGATACCGAAAGGTGCACGATCGAATTCCAGTGTTTTTTCGTCCAGGTGATGCGGCGCGTGGTCCGTCGCAATCGCGTCAATCGTGCCGTCGCGTAATCCTTCGAGCAATGCCTCGACGTGATTCCGGCTGCGCAGCGGCGGGCTCATTTTCAGGTTGGTGTCGTAATCAACCAGAGCTTCATCGGTCAGCGTCCAATGATGCGGCGCTACTTCACACGTGACAGATAAACCAGCCTCTTTTGCTCGTCGCACGGCTTCAATGGAGCCGGTAGTGGAAATGTGTGCGATGTGTACGGCCGCGCGTGTCAGTTTTGAAAGAACACAGTCCCTGATGACTTGAACATCTTCCGCAGCGGCAGGCATTCCTTTTAAACCCAGCGTAAGCGACCAGCGTCCTTCGTGCATTACGCCGCCCTTGCTCAGCGATGGATCCTGGCAGTGGTCCACAACGGTCAAACCAAAACCGTGAGCATATTCCATCGCGCGGCGCATGGTGCCCGCGTTTGGGACCGGTTTTCCATCATCAGAGACTGCCACGATGCCTGCGTTCTGCATCTCGCCCATTTCGGCCAGTTCGATGCCTTCGGAACCTTTAGTTAACGCGCCGACCGGAAATACGTTTGCGAGTTGTGCGCGTTGGGCTTGTTCGATAATAAAGCGGGTAACGGCCGCGCTATCGTTTACTGGATCCGTGTTTGGCATCGCACACACGGTGGTCCAACCGCCCGCAACCGCTGCGGCGGAGCCGGTGGCGATGGTTTCTTTGTATTCAGCGCCGGGTTCGCGCAAGTGCGTGTGCAGATCGATGAATCCAGGAGCGACGATCAAACCGGTCGCGTCCAATACCTCACAATCGCGCGGCGCTTCTTCACCGCGATCCAGCATTCCCGATACTCTTCCGTTCTCCAGCAGCAGATGTTTACCGCCGGTGTTTATCTCCTGGGAAGGATCGATGATGTATCCATTAGCGATTAGTAATTTCATTGCGCTGAGTTAATGACTTCTCTCTTCCAATTCAGTTCGGCCGCCGCCTGCAAGCAAATAAAGCACGGCCATGCGCACCGCGACACCGTTGGTGACCTGGTCAAGGATTAATGATCGACTACCGTCCGCAACCTCCGAAGAGATTTCCACTCCGCGGTTCATAGGTCCGGGATGCATGACGATCGCATCTTCCGCCGCCAGCTTTAGATGTTTAGATTGCAACCCGTAATGCACCGCATATTCGCGCATCGAAGGAAAGAACGCGGCGTCCTGACGCTCGCGTTGCACGCGTAGAATCATCACTACATCCGCGCCGGCGATAGCATCTTCAATTCCCTTCTCCACGCTTAGGCCGTGGTCCACCAATTCTGCAAATTCGGCCGGCACCAACGTGCCTGGACCAGCAACGCTAACTGAGGCGCCTAACTTCGTCAGTAAATGCACATTAGACCGCGCGACTCTGGAGTGAAGCACGTCGCCGATGATTGCGACCTTAAGATTTTGAATGTTTCCCTTGTGCTCGCGGATCGTCAGAGCATCAAGCAGCGCCTGTGTCGGATGTTCGTGCGAACCGTCACCGGCATTCACGATTGGCGAATTGCCCATCTTCGCCAGTTGCTGCGGCGCTCCAGCCATTGAGTGACGTACCACAATGCAGTCAGGCGACATCGCCTCCAGATTGCGCGCCGTATCGAGCAGCGTTTCACCCTTACTAACGCTGGAGGTGGACACACTGATGTTTACGGCATCCGCCGATAGTCGTTTAGCGGCAATCTCAAACGACGTCCTGGTGCGCGTTGATGATTCAAAGAAGAGGTTTATTACGGTCCGGCCGCGCAACGCAGGTACTTTCTTGATCTCGCGTTGTGAGATATCGCGAAAAGTCTCGGCGGTGTCCAGGAGATGAGTTATTTCATCCGCGTCGAGCTCTCGAATGCCAAGCAAATGTTTTCGTGCGAATGTAGTGGTCATGTTCGTAGGACAGGCATTCCTGCCTGTCCAATTTCAACCTCGTAGGACAGGCATTCCCGCCTGTCCAATTTCAACCTCGTAGGACAGGCATTCCTGCCTGTCCATTTTCAACCTCGTAGGACACGCATTCCTGCCTGTCCAAACTCAACCTCGTAGGACAGGCATTCCTGCCTGTCCATTTTCAAATCTCGAACAGACAGGAATGTCTGTTCCACTCAGAAAAAAGCGGCCATCGCTGGCCGCTGGTGTCTATCCGTTTTCGCCGGCTGGGCGTTCAACAATAACCACGCCTTCTTCCTCATCGAATTCCTGGAGCATCACCTTGATTATTTCACTCTTCTTCGTCGGAACCAACTTGCCGATGTAATCAGCTTGAATCGGTAGTTCGCGATGCTCTTTGCCCCGATCAATCAAAACAGCCAACTGTACTCGCCGTGGACGGCCGAAGTCGATCAACTGGTCCAACGCCGCGCGAATTGTACGTCCGGTATAGAGCACGTCGTCTATTAAAACGATATTACGGCTCTCGATGTCGCCGGGCAGGTCTGTTCGATTGACGATGGGTTTCGCGCCGACGGTTGAAAGGTCGTCGCGGTAGAGTGTGATGTCCACGATTCCGACCGGCGGCCGGTCGCCTTCGAGGTCGGCGATCTTGTCGGCCATCCGCTCGGCCAGTGGAACACCACGCCGGCGAATTCCGACGAGATACAAATCATCGGCGCCGTGGTTTTCTTCCACAATCTCCGATGCCAAACGCGCCAGCGCCCGGTTAATTCGCGGGCTATCCATAATGCGCGCTTTCTCGACGAATTCCATTTCGCGGGATACTAACAAGAAGAGTTTTGAGTGACAAGTCGGTTGCTGTGACCAAACGAGTCGCACGTTGGAAAGGCACGGAAAAAGATCGCGTTGCGCCGTAAGTCGATCTAAAGCATCATTTATCTTATTTCGTGTCCTATGTGCAATTCGTGGATCGCTTCTTTCGCTGCCTAAAAACTATCCCACGAATTCCACGACACACACGAAATAACCCGAAACTTGTTGAACTTAACTTTTGAGGCAAAGCCTAAGAAGATAGAATCCCTTCGCTGCGTCACTGCCAAACATTTCGGTTGTCACTGCTTCATGCTTTATAGCTCACTGCTGCGCTCCGTACTGTTCCGCTTACCCGCGGAAACGGCGCATGAATTGGCGCTGAAGTCGCTGGCGTCGGCGCCCTCATTTGTTACGTCTTCACTTGCCAGGCGTTATCAGCGAAGCCCTTTCGGAAAGCTGAAACGCTTCGGTCTGATGTTCGACAACCCGGTGGGTCTTGCTGCTGGTTTTGACAAGGACGGTATTGGACTGTTGGCGCTGGCGTCACTCGGTTTTGGTTTTATCGAAGCGGGTACTGTGACGTTTCACCCTCAACCCGGTAATCCAAAGCCGCGGCTGTTTCGCCTGCCTCTCGACCAGGCTCTGATTAACCGTGCCGGCTTCAACAACGAGGGAGCAGAAGCGTTTGTCCGGCGGGTTTCGAAGGCCCGCCCCGATTGTGTTCTCGGCGTCAGCATCGGCAAAAGCAAAGTAACGCCCTTCGAAGATGCGGTGGCGGATTATCTGAAAACGTTTGATCTCGTTAATGACGTGGCTGACTACATTGCAGTCAACGTGAGTTCGCCCAACACGCCGCGACTTCGTGAATTGCAGCACGGGGAACATCTGGACCAGCTTTTAGGCGCCTTGCAGAAACGTAATCGGGAGCTGGCTGAAAAGCACGGCCAGAAACTTAAGCCGTTTTTATTAAAACTTTCGCCGGATTTGTCAGATGATGAACTAACCGATGCGATATCAGTGGCTCAGCGGCGGGAAATTGCTGGCGTAATTGCAACTAACACCACCACCGATCGTTCCCACCTGCAAACTGATGCCAATCTAGTGGCACGCTACGGCGAGGGCGGGCTGAGCGGGGCGCCGCTTAAAACTCGCGCTACAACTATGGTGTCAAAGATTTACAAGATGACAGGCGGAACGCTTCCTGTGATCGGGGTCGGCGGGATTTTCACAGCCAACGATGCGTTTGAAATGATTGCGGCGGGAGCCAGCTTGATTCAGATCTACACCGGCTTTATATACGAAGGTCCCTCGATCGTGGCAAACATTAACGATGGCCTGCGGCGTATCGTTTCGCGTGAGGGATTTGTTTCCCTGGACGAAGCTGTTGGCAGCGGTGTGCAATAGTAAGTTCAACACATTTCGTGTTATTTCGTGTGTTTGGTGCAATTCGTGGATCGTTTCTTTGTCGCCAAAAAAAACCACCACGAATGGCACGAAACAACACGAATATGGAACCAGCAAAAAACAAACTCATCATCGCACTCGACGTTGATACCGTTGCTCGTGCGCGGCAACTTGTCGCGCAGCTGCGCGACATCGCCGGAATGTTCAAAGTCGGGTCGCAATTATTTACCGCTGCCGGACCGGATTTTGTGCGTGAGATTATCGGTGGTGGTAACAAGGTTTTTCTTGATTTGAAGTTTCATGACATCCCAAACACGGTTGCGTCTGCGGCCATCGAAGCGACACGACTCGGCGTGTCGATTTTTAATGTTCATGCGTTGGGCGGGTCGGAGATGATGGAACGCACGGCCCACGCAGTTGCAGAAACAGCATCAAAAGAACAGCTCTCCAAACCTGCGGTCATTGCAGTTACACTTCTAACCAGCGCTAATGAAGCAACACTGGGGGAGATTAGAATTGATGCGAAGCCGGAGGAGTTAGTCACGCGTCTCGCACGGATGGCAGCTCGTGCGGGCTTGGACGGCGTGGTGGCTTCAGCTGCGGAGGCGTCCATAATCCGATCTGCGACAACACCCGATTTTTTGATTGTTACACCCGGGGTCCGTCCTTCAGGAGCCGCTGCCGCAGATCAAAAACGAATTGCTACGCCGCGCGAAGCAGTGGAACGGGGCGCCGATTACGTTGTTGTTGGCCGTCCAATTCTTGAGTCACCGGATCCGGTAAAAGCTGCAACTCAGATAGTCGAAGAAATTAACGCGGTTTCGAGTGGGTCGCGCAAAAGTTCAGAGTACAACCTTTAGGTTGCTCGCCATTCGCAGGACACAGCCTAAAGGTTGTACTCTGAACTTCTGCGCGACCCACTGTAAGCACCCGTATAACCCGGGAACCTGATTGGGCCATCTGCGTGTACAATTCAACAGCTCGCATGCATCTCAGGTCGCGACTTTGTCAAGTTTGTATGCGCGCCCTGTTAAGAAAGCTATCAGGTAAGAGTCTGCGATTTGTTCTGCCCGCAGTTTGAAACTATGATTCGAGGGTGATCCGAAGGTTGAAACTCGTCGCAGCTTCTCTTTTATTGTTGGCAACAGCGTGGACCAGTCAGGTTTGCGCGCAAAGTATTTCCGACCAACCGTTTTCGGCCGGCCCTTACCGGCTCGGCGAAC
>DATEPF010000395.1:0-12509 GCA_035273325.1 Pyrinomonadaceae bacterium
GGTGTGTTGTCGGCGTTTAGTGTTCCAGGAACATTTGGTGAAACCTGCGTATCCTCGTGCATACCGTCAATCACTGTCTGAACTGTGCCCACGTTTCCTGCGTCAACTGACACTGCCGGTAAAGGTGCTTCAGGTGGAACGCCCAAATCAACGCCTGAGAGTTCAACTTCAGATGAGTCTCCAAGACTTATGTCGACACCCGGTCCGCCGGGAAGGGTGATCGCGGCGGGTGGGTCAAAATCGAACGCCATTCGCCTGATTACCATTTCCATCCGTTTAACGGCGCCTTTCGGGCCATATCCTTCGGACTGAATAATCAATCGTGACGGCTGATAGTTCGGGTTGGTTGTAATTTGCCTGGTTGCAATTGGCCCGGTGTCATCCGGATCGGTGATCGTTACTTTGAATGCAATGCCAGTGGCCGGGGCATACGCAGCAGTTAGAGGTACGCGCCAATCATTTTCGACTGATGGATTTTGATAAGAATAGTTGAGCCAACCAGATAAACGCGACAAGGCGGAGGCGCCGGTGGCCCATGGGTCCCCAGTTCTGTTGGAAGTCGCCGGATTGGCGGCATTTCTAAAGTTCATCTTAGTAGTGCCCAAAGAAGCATCTGGCGCTACATTGCCGCGAAGTGCATTCAAAGCTGCTTCCAGGCCAGCTTCAGCGCCCGCGTAAGCTTGCATCTCCGCAGTCGTATCGATCGTTGACGTCGTTGATACCGAGGTTGCAGTGACCAATGCTAGTCCGGCTGACAGCAGCAGAATGGAAACCAACAGCATCGTTAACAACGCTGCGCCGCGTTCGTTTGCACGTTCGGTAAAGGGATTCATATCGTCACTCAAAGTATTTTGCGTTGATCGCATTAGTATGTGGCCAGGTTCTGACTCTTATTGCGTAGGGCTACGTCAGAAGTGAGTTGAATTGGCATGGCCGGTTGAAATCCAGGGGCACCCTCAGTCCCGACTTGCGGCAAGTTGGCGGTGAGGATTATTCGGACGCCGACTGCGTTTGCGACTTGCGTAGGATCGGCGGCGACATCGATCGCTGTATTCGCAGCGTTCCAGTAGATTATCTGTAAGGTGTCAATTCTGTTCGCCAGAACAGTGTTCTGGCTACCAGCCAACCTGTCGTGCCGGACCAGGTAGTCTTTATCGTCCGTGCTATCGACCAAATACTTGATGTCTTCTCCAGCACTCTCAATTGTTGAGGAGCCGGTGCTGTACCGGTTTAAGTTTGACCTCACGCGGATCGTGGAACCGTCACAGTCACCAACAACGAGTCCATTGTCGGACGTATTAAATCCGTATCCACCGATCGCGATTTCTCGCGACATTATATTGAGGGCTCTTTGAACGTCGGCAATTGAGTCGGTTCGGGAATGCTCCCGGTTTCTGACATTGAATGAAGCTGCGAGTAAGGTACTGGCAATACCCATGATGACCAGGGTCACGGTCATTCCGATCAGCAATTCGAGGAGTGAAAATCCGTTCTCGCTCGCGTTATGTCTAACGTATTCTTGCTTCACCTTTGGTCCTTTCGTTCAGTGATAAAAACTTTACGGCCCAACGTATTCTCCGACGCCAGTGCTCGATCGGATTGTTACCAGGGTTACTCCGCCGAATACACTGGTTATCCCTGCCAGCGGCGTGTCCCCCAACGGCACAACTTGGACCGTGATCGTTTTTAGACTTTCGTTTCCCGCAAATGTGTTCGCAATTGTCGTCACAACCGTATAACCGCGGTCGGCGCTCGTTTCGGTCTTGTTTGCGCCTCCAGTTGCAGTAACCACGGTATCCAGGTCCAGGAACTCCGTGTTACGTAACCGTTCCATTTGTTGCTGGGCCACCGCCATCGATAGCTCTCTATCCCTCGCCGTAGAATTGGCACCCACCGCATAAAAGAAGAGAGACGCCGCGCCCAGCCCGACAACCATCATGACCACGAGGGCGATTGAGGTCTCAATTAACGTAAAGCCCTCTTCACGTTTGCATAAACGGCCCGCACTGGCTTGGTTGATATCTGTCGATTTCATTGAAGGCCTCGTGAGTATTAGTTGAACGTAATCGCAATCGTCTGACTGCCGCAGGGTGAACTGACGCTAACCGTTCCCGCCTTGTTAGTTCCGTTGGCATAAACAATGGTGTAAGAGATCGTGCCGTTACCTGAAACTGTGGTGCTGGTAGGTGTGACCGAGGAGATATCACCTGATCTCGAAGCAGTGATTACCGTGGCGTTGGCGTTTGTGATGGTGACTACAGCAAAAGTTTTCGGGCTGCTGTTCTTCGGTAATGACAAGGTCGACGGCGCAGACAAGACGCAAACAGGTGGTGTCGGGTCCCCTGCCGGCGACGCACCAGGAGAAGCCCCCGGCGAGGCACCAGGGGAGGGACTCGGGTCCGTGACTGGGGTAGGCGACGGTTCAGCCTCTGGCGAAGGTGATGGATCACTTCCCGGCGAAGGCGATGGTGACGCGCCGGGATCTGTCGTCGGGCTGGGAGACGGTTCGGTGCCTTCGACCGGGCTTGCTGGTGGCGAACCGTAGACTACCGTTGAAGGGCTCGAATTAAGGGTAATGTCTCCGATTGCGTTGTCTTGAAAGATGTCTGTCTCTCCAATGGTAACGTCGCCGGCACCGGACAAGTGAATGGAAGACGACCCGTTCTCGCCGTTTAATGTGAACGCAATCTGTCCTGGCACACGGCCTCGCCAATCGAACGTAGCCGAAACACCTACAAGACCCGCCGGGAAAGTAACACCATTCTGTAAATTGATAGTTCGACTTTCAATTGTTCCGTCTCCGTCAAAATCCATTGTCACCGTGTAGCTATTCTGAGTAGCAATCGTTACAACTGAAGTGGCATTGCGACGTATTGCGTTTGAGCGGGCTTTTTCGAGATAGGTCGCCAACTCGCGAGTGGATCCTGTCAGACGCACCGATGCCCTTGCGGAGTCAATTGCAAAAAGTGCGAACCCTGAAACAATAGTCACCAGGGCAATCGTGATGAGCATTTGACTAGTAGTGAACCCCGCCTGATTACTGAAGGACTTCCGATGCGTTGTCTTGTCAATTGCGGTTGGCATTTTTCATGAATCTCCGGAAAGCTGAATTCTCGTGAGGCGTTTGGCCGCCGTCCTTTGGGCAACGAGCATGCCAACAGCGAAAGCCGAATAAATCCTGATTTTCTGCGTCGAGTTAAGGTAGGCGGGTGAGGTCGTTAGTAACTTTAGGTAACACGGGAGGAAGCATGTTTCCTAAGTTCGACTTCGATAAACGAACTCTTTAACAAACAAAAACGTCCTGCCGAATGCTGTTTTGATTGGCAGGACGTAGTTTGGAGAATCGCGTGTCGTCTTTAGGGAGTGCTTCGGTTAGTGTTGGCCTGCGGTTCAAATTCGTTCGCGGCCGAGCCAGTGATGCTTTGAGTGTCGGCAAGCTTCATCGTCAAAGTTAAGGGTTTATATGTAAAAGGTCGTGGTCCACCCCTGCTGTTCTGTACCTGCATGACCAGGTAATCCTGATTAGCTCGAAATCGCAGGACATTGCCGCGTTGATTGAAGATGACAAAAAGCAATACCTCGCCATGCGCCGTTCGCATTTGTCCGACCAGCGAGCTCGCGCCCCCATCGGTCCGAATCAGCGTTCCAGTCTTCGCGATCACACTACCGCGCCACGCGGGACCAGTAAATCGCTCCTCCAGCGTTCCGGGATCTATACCGGCTACGGGCATGATGTCGGACGGTGTCATTCGATGTCTTTGTAGTTCAACTCGCAGCGCTCGCATGATCTTCATCATGGCCCGGGGCGTAACCCGGTTAACGCCAAGTCCGCTAAGCGAGGCTAAATGAATCTGACCCGGCGGAATTCCAAGCCGCGTAATTAGTTGACGACGAACCGATTCTGTTCCTCCGAGACCGTCACCGATTCGTTCCGCCATGAAGTTGTTTGAATAGCACAGCAGAACTTTCAGCACGTTCGTTAGTTTGCTGGACCTGTGCGAAAGCAAAACTCGAGCACCGGGCGCGACGGAATTTACTTGCACCTCACCTATCACCGCCACGGAGGGAACTGTCTGCAAGCTCCCTCGATCGCCCAATGTCGTACGCTCGTAAATCCAGGCCCGAGTAGCTTCGCCCGACCGGTAGGTTGAATCTAACGTGTCGTAAAGTGTTTCTCCTGAGCTGCGCGCCGATGCGCTAAAGTTCATGGTGAAACCGGGTGAGACAACCAAATCTCCGTTCACCGTACGTATGCCGAGACTATTTAATTGCCGGGCAATCATGACCGCATGTTCATAGTGGAACGACGGATCGCGACCGGTGACGTAAAGATTCCCGTTGAGTTCACCAGTTGCCTTATTGAAGGAACCGTTAGTCCAGAAGGCAGTCGTGTAGCGATGATTTGGCCCGAGCGTTTGAAGTGCGATGAGAGCCGTACCCAATTTGATGGCAGAAGCAGGATTGAACAACTCATTAGCTGCCTGCTCCGACACCATCTTTCCGTCCGCCGTTTCGATTAAGACGCCCTGCAGACCGTAAACAGTAGGCGCGGTTTGTGCCGTTGTTTGCGAATCCGAGAACACCTGCGGAGTAGGCGTGGCCGTTCCCTGCGCCACGACCAGCAGCGGCGCGGCGGCCAGCGTCAGTAGTACCAGAAGAATATTTGTCAGTCGTTTCATATACAGGGTCCCAAATAATCAATGACGAAAGAATAATAACATGGCGGGAGAGGTTGACTGGGAAGCAGTTTCCTTTGATGCTGCTGCTCACGCGTAGGATGTCAGTAGCGTGAACGTAGTTTCATGCTACAAAACGATAAAGCTGATTTCGTTGACAATGCTTGAATCGCAAACCTAGAATCTGAGCATTGACATACCAAGTGAATCGTAATCACAAGCCTGTCGCTGTTGACGACATTCGCGCCGCACACAAAGCGCGAAAGAAAGAAATTCGAAAGCGCCTTGATCAGTTCAACCGCATCTGGCGAAACGGATCTGACGAGCAGCTTTGGGAAGAACTTGTGTATTGTATTTTCACTGCCGGCGCATCTGCGCGGATGGGCTTTCGCGCTGTGGACGCAGTAAGGCCGTTTCTGTTGACGGGCGAGCGCGAAGAAATGACAGTGGCACTAAAGACTGCCGGCGCGCATCGCTTTCCCGTAGAACGCCCCGGCTATATTGTGATTACGCGGAACTATCTGCGACGACATTGCGGGATGAAATTACGTCGCCAGCTCGAAAGTTTTTCGGATCTCGTCGAGCGGCGTGATTGGTTAGCACGGGAGAAACAGATCAAGGGGTTGGGTTACAAAGAGTCGAGCCATTTTTTGCGAAACATTGGAATGAAAGGCTACGCCATACTCGATAAACACGTGATGAATTGCATGGCGGACCTTCAGATTGTTGATAGTCCCAAACCGCCCGCCACCAGAGCGCGCTATCTGGAAACTGAGGACAAGCTGCGGCAGTTCGCTCGCGACATACGGATCGACTTTGATGAGCTCGACTTGGTCCTGTGGTCAATGAAAACCGGAGAAGTATTAAAGTAGTGTTGAAGGGAGTTAGAGGAAGAAGTGTCCCCTCGGAAGTTCGCGACAACTAAAAAAGGAATTCGAACGACGGCGGTCGGAGTTGTGACCGCCGTAGTCATTTGCTTTGCGAGCGCCTTGCCTGCGAAAGCGGCTGCGCCAGACACGAAGTCGCGCCGCCAGGCGGCCAAAGCACTTCGCGAAGGTGAATTTGAAATTGCAGAAAAGAAGTATCGCGAACTGCTATCAAAAGATTCGCAAGATCACGATGCGCGGCTGGGTTTAAGTTTTGCACTCTTGAAAAGAAGGATGCTGCAGGACGCTTATGATCATGCAGCGCGTGTTGTTCTTGCCGATCCGCTTTCGGCCCGGGCACATTCGTTGTTGGGGTCTGCAATTCTGGCGTCAGGAGATTTTCGCAATTCGGTCGAAGAATTCCGCACCGCGTTGACTCTCAATAACAACGATTCGCTCGCCGCCGCCGGATTGGCGATGGTCGACTTTTATGAAAATCGACTGGACAACGCAATCCGCGGTCTACGTCGTGCGGTTGCGCTTGAACCTGAAGAGCCGGATTACATTTTCCAGCTGGGCCAGGCCACCGCTCGTCGTGAACGATATAAGGAAGCTGCCGACGCTTACGAGCGCTTCCTGATAGTTGCACCGAAGACGGACGCCGAGCGCCGAGATCGTATCCGTGGTCTGATCGATTTTCTCCGTTATCTGGGAAACCAGGCGTCGCTCTACGGTGTCGGAGGAAAATCCAAAACCGTGGAAACGTTCGACGCGGTTGATGGACGCCCGGTGTTGAAAGTTCGTGTTAACGGTCAGAAAGATCCACTTCGATTTGTATTGGATACTGGCTCGGGTATGTCGGTGATTTCGCAGAACACTGCTAAAAAACTGGGCGTAAACGCGGTAGCGCGTGGGGGCTTGGCACGCGCAGTCGGAGGTGGTGGAAAGTTTGAAATTGTCTACGGCTTTCTTTCATCAGTGGAGGTTGGCGATGTACGAGTTGAACGAGTCCCGGTCTACATTCGGCAGTTCCACGATGCAAAAGTTGAGGTGGATGGCTATCTGGGCTTATCGGTGATTTCAAGTTTTGTTTCGACCGTTGATTATGGCAACAACACTTTTTCCATGGTGCGAAATTCAGAAGCACCGATTGCCCGGCAGGGCATGAAGTTTGGCCAAGGTCCCGATCCGCAGCCCGGCGTTATCGAAATTCCTGTGCGCACAACCGCCAGCGGATTCATCACTGGTGAACTTCGCCTCGACGGAATCGATCGGCCGCAAAACTTTATTATTGACACTGGCGCGTCAATCACCGTCGTTTCGGAGAAACTTGCGGAGCGAGAAGAGCTAACCGCTTATCTGCAAAAAGCACGCATGCGAGTGTTCGGGGCCGCGGGCGTAGCTGACGATGTGAAAATTGTTTTGCTACCCAGA
Source organism: Pyrinomonadaceae bacterium (assembly GCA_035273325.1). GTDB lineage: Bacteria > Acidobacteriota > Blastocatellia > Pyrinomonadales > Pyrinomonadaceae > PSRF01. The sequence continues at coordinate 6,977 of DATEPF010000395.1, forward strand.
GTCGCGTTAGGGCCGTTGGTGAGAGAGAACATTCGTGCTGCTGTCCTGGACCTCGAGCCGCTGAACGAGACTGCTGGGTTTACCCAGGATGGAATTCTCGGAGCCAATTTCCTGCGCCACTTCCGTATCGCGTTCGATTTCCAGCGTGGCGTGATCAGGCTCGAACCAGTGGGACAATCGGGGCGCACCGGCGAAATTTCAAATTAGGTGAGTTCAGGTGAAACAAAGTCTCTATCTGGAAACTTCAGTCGTTGGCGCTTACCTTGATAATGGTGAGCCGTTCCGGCGCGACCTGACGATTCGCTGGTGGGAACATGAAATGCCCGATTATCGCGCGGTCGTTTCTCCGCTTGTCGAAAGAGAATTGGAGCGAGTTGCAGAGCCGCACCGTTCGTCCTACCTGAAGTTGATCGGCTCGCTCGAACAGGTGGAGTTGACGGAGGAAGCTACCATTCTTGCAGAAGGCTACGTGGCCCGCGGAATATTTCACCGCAAGTTCATCGCCGACGCGATGCACGTAGCTATCGCTTCGGTGCACAAAGTCGATTACCTCGTCACGTGGAACTTCGGCCACCTGGCCAACGTTCGCCGGCAGGCGCGAATTAGATTGTTCAATACTGCCGCCGGGTTTTACGTGCCGATGATCGTTACGCCTGAGTTTCTGGTTTCCGAAGCGACTGAAAGAATCGCCAATCAATAGTTATGTATCGACGTCCTAAATTCCTGGAGGTATTGCACGACATTCGCGAAGAGATGTCGCGCGAGGCGGACTACGACGTTGATCTGTTTGCCGAGATGGTTAGATCCGGCGCCCGTCCCACGCATGGACCAGAACGCGTGATTAGAGGAGTTCGGACGCGTGCGGCCCGGGCGCAAGTAGACGAGATTCACTCGAGGCAGAGGAAGCGTGCCAAAGGTTAATTGTTTCCCGAAATCTTATGAACGCGGCTTTTGAAACAATCGGGTTGGAAGTTCCCAGCGAAAAGGCCTTCAACTACCTGGCCGAGCGCGCGGGAGATCAAGGTGAAGCTACCCAACTCAACCGGCGCGGCGCCGTTTTGCACGGACGCTGTTGGAAGTTGGGAGACGGACTCGAGGTCTGGACAGTGTTATACGAATCCGGTAGCGGCGACGTTTTTTATGCGGACTGCCGTCCGGGTTTTCGTGCCAAACATATCCAAACGATTAGTCCGTGGGCATTGACTGAGTATGACGAGGAAGGCGAAGCGGTGGTGCACGGGTATCGCGACGGTACGGATTGCGAAGTACTGTTCGAACTCCAGAATCTGACTGAAGTTGGCCCGGGAGGCTTCAGTGCGCAAGAACTGCACGTGGGCTTGTGCGGGCTGGCGTATCGCGCGCGAGTTAACGCCACTTCAGATAAGACGAGTTGGATCCCACTGGACAAGGCTGCACCGTCACGTGCCGCGCACGAAAATGATTGGAGTCTCTCGGGCCGGATCCTCGCCTTTAAACCATTGAAAAACCCACTGTCCGGTAGCGATCTTTATTGGATCGAAGTGGACCTGGTAAAAATGAATCTGGAGATTCTCGTTAATCAACGAGCCCTGCGTGGCAAACCGCTGATCGTCGGTTCCATGCTCGAGGCTGAGATTTGGTTGCAGGGCCACGTTCTTGATGAGATGGCATTGCGTTCGCGCTACGAGGGTATAGACCGCTCGTGTTCCACTGCGAAATTCTGGTCTCAATTAAAACGAAGGAACTGAAGCAGAACTGGACCAGCGGTAACCAACAAAGCCGCGTCAGAATAAGCAGGTGGTTTAGCGCAACTTGATGAAACGTTTTTTGTTCGTAATTTTCGTCCTCCTCACATTAGCCCTCGGCCTCTATTTTTTTAACCAGTACTGGATTCATCGCTACGATGCGCTAATCCAACGCCACGCCTCCGTTTACCGCCTGGATCCGGATCTTGTTTGGAGCATCATGTATGAGGAGACCTATTTCAGTCCCTGGAAAAATGGGAAAGACGGTGAAATAGGACTAATGCAGATCACCCCGCTGGTAGGCCGCGAGTGGGCCGCAGAAACTGGCATGAAGGAATTGGAGCGGCTAATGTCACAGGATCCTGCCAGTCTGCTTCGGGATCCCCAACGGAATATTCAAGTCGGCTCGTGGTATTTGGAAAAAGTTCGAGAACCTTTTCTCGACTCTCCTGATCCTCAGGCACGTATGATTGCCGCATATAATGCCGGACCAAGCAGGGCCGCCGAATGGAACAAGCCGGGAGCCGATGGCCGCCCACTGTCAGAATCAGAGTTCATAAACAACATCAGTATTCCATCAACTAAGGCTTACGTACTGTCGATCCTCGGGCGCTACCGCGGACTGAAAGCGCGCGGTCAGGTCGCGCGACCATAGCTCCATCAGCGAATAAATGATCAAACTCTACTGCGCCTCGTGGGTGTTGCCCGTATCCAGCGCGCCAATCGCCGGCGGGGCGATCGCAGTGGATAAAGATCGAATAGTGGCTGTCGGCCGTAATTCGGTTTTGCGGAGCCAATTTCCGCAAGCGTCGATACGCGACTTTCCGGCCTCTGCGATCATCCCCGGGCTAATCAACGCACATTCGCATCTCGAGCTGACCGCAATGCGCGGCTTTCTTGAAAAGGAAGAAGGGGACTTCTTTGCGTGGCTGAAAAAGTTGACGGTCGCGCGGGTGGAACGAATGACGGAAGATGATCTTTATGTCTCTGCAGCGTGGGGCGCTTGCGAGGCTGCGCGTGCCGGCGTCACGTGCTTTGCTGACGCCAGTGACTCTGCGACTACCAGCCTGCGAGCACTGCGTGATAGCGGGTTGCGTGGGATTGTTTATCAGGAGTCGTTTGGTCCAGACCCAAAATTAGTGGAGGAAAACTTTGAAAAACTGCGACAGAAGGTCGCGAGTTTAAAAGGACTGGAAACTGCATTAGTGAAGTGTGGTGTGTCACCGCACGCTCCATACACGGTGTGCGGTCCACAACTTGAATTGATTTCGCGATTCGCGATTGATGAAGCGTTACCGTTGATGATGCATGCGGCGGAAACGGAGATGGAAGTCGCTTTCATACGTGAGGGCCGTGGACCATTTGCCGACGGCCTACGGAACCGGGGCATTGAATGGCAGGCCCCGAAAACATCGTCGATTCGTTATCTCGAACGCCACGGGGTCCTGGCCGCGAAGCCTCTGCTCGCCCACTGCATCCATGTGGATGAGGCTGACCTGGAACTGATCAGCGAAACCAAATCGTCCATTGCACACTGTCCGAAGTCGAACGCAAAACTCGGCCACGGCATCGCCCCGTTTACCGGCATGCTGAAAAAGGGCATTGCCGTGGGTTTTGGAAGCGACTCAATGGCCAGCAATAACAACTGCGATTTACTCGAGGAGGCCCGCTTTGGAGGAATGATTGCGCGAGCGACCAGGCAATCGTTTATCAGCGCAGCGCAGCTATTAGAAATAGCGACCGCCGGAGGCGCTCGCTCTATTGGTTTGCAGGACCAAATCGGTGAACTGAAAGTAGGGTTACAAGCGGACTTTGCCGTGATTGCTTTGAACGGCACACATCAACAACCGTCCTATGACGTCTGGGATTCTCTGATCTTTGCGTCGTCTGGTCGTGACGTGACTATGACTGTAGTGGCGGGAAGAGAGGTGTTCGGCAGGGGACGCATCAACACTCTGGACGAAGAGCGATTGCGCGCACGTATCAATGAGATCGGAGAAAAATTAGGCCACAGATAAACACCGTGCTTATCTGTGGCCATTTTTTAGAGAGAGGCTGCGATCGCTTCGTCGAAGATTTCCAGGGCCACGTCTACGTTTTCTTTACTGAGTACTAATGGCGGCGACCAACGAATGGTATTCGTCCCCGCACTCAGAATGATCAGGCCACGTTCGAAACAGGCCATCTCAATGCGGTCGCGCAGTTCAACGGCCGGTTCGTTTGAAGCGCGATCCTTAACAAACTCAACTCCGATCATCATACCCAACCCGCGCACGTCGGCGATGCAGTCGTGTTTCTTCTGCAAACGCTCGAGTCCACTCTTTAGGTAAGCACCGACCTCAGCGCTGTTTTTAACTAACCCGCCTTCGAGCAGCTCGATCGTTTTCAAAGCCGCTGCGATGCAAACCGGATTTCCACCAAACGTCGACGCATGCGCTCCAGGTTTCCATGTCATCAAATCAGCGCGCGCGACACAGGCGCCAATCGGCAGGCCTGACCCGATACCCTTGGCGATACAGATGATATCTGGTGCAACCCCGTAATGGTCGCATGCAAACATCTTTCCGGTGCGGCCCATTCCTGATTGCACCTCATCCACAATCAACAGAATTCCATGCTGATCGCAGATGCGTCGCAGTCCCTGTAAAAACCCTTCCGGTGCGGGCACGTACCCGCCTTCACCCTGTACAGCCTCCACCACAATCCCCGCTACTTCCTCTGGCGGAGTGGTAGTTTTGAACAGCCGCTCTTCGATCCAATGCAGCGCTCCCTGACCAGGTCCTCCATTTCCGCAATCAGCTTCGCTAAACGGATTGCGAAACTCATTTGGATAGGGGACATGAACCACATCCAGCGCCTGTCTCTTAAAACCTTTCCGCTGCGCGACCTTCGATGAAGTCAAAGAAAGCGAACCAAGCGTGCGTCCATGAAAACTATTGAAGAACGCGATGAACTTTTCGCGGCCGGTTGCATGCATCGCGAGCTTCAAAGCAGTCTCCACTGCTTCCGTCCCGCTGTTCGCAAAGTGTGTTCGGGTGGGGGAGGGAACAGGAACAATCTCTTCGAGTTTCTTGCCAAGCTCAGGCATGTGCCGATAGTAATAATCGGTGCCACACATATGAATCAGCCGCTCGCTTTGTTCCTGGATCGCGCGCACTACTTCCGGATGGCAATGTCCGGTGCAACAGACCGCGACGCCCGCGTTGCAATCGAGAAAAATGTTGCCGTCGACATCTTCAACCCACACGCCCTGAGCGCGGTCGGCAACCAGTTTGAAATCCGGGCGCGGATAGGAGGGCGTAACGTAACGAGCATCAGCTTCGATGATCTCTTTACCTTTCGGACCAGGTAATGAAGTCTTGATTTCAGGACGCTTGGCTGCAGTAATTGTTGAAGTCGACATTGGAATTTCTCCTTTAAAAGAAGGCAAAGCAAAAATGACAAAGAAACCGAAGGACTAGTAAAGTCCGGGGCTACGCGATTATGAGGGGAACGACACTAGTCGGCGAACAGGTTTGAACGACTATCGAGCGGTCGATGATGAAGATTTTGGTTGAACATGACGAAACTTAGCGGATGTCATAGATATTAACACGACGCCGCTAAGTGCCTCCAGCCGAACTCACTTGGAATGCCCATCTAGTTTGAATTTTAGAGGCGACGCGTTTACTGGTACCGCGGGCGTCCCGCCCGCACTAAGCGAAGCGAACCTTGCTTCCAAGGAACACAACATTTGTAGTTTGGATGCACGCCCTTATCGTAAAGACGTGAGGCCTTCTTTGAAGTGTTTAGATATTGTAAAGGGTTTT
>DATEPF010000396.1:0-16636 GCA_035273325.1 Pyrinomonadaceae bacterium
CTCGACACCAAGGTTGCGATTGATGGGTTGGGAAACATTTTTGCGCTCGGGACTTTTAATAACGGTGTTTTTAAGTTTGGTCCGGACGGAAAATTTTTAACGCGCTTTGGAGATGCAGGTGAACAACCGGGACAGTTTCGGGCCCCCCACACGATTGCGGTTGACGGCAAAGGACGCGTTTACGTCAGCGACATTAAAGGCATCCAGGTGTTTGACAGCAATGGACGTTATCTAAACGTGTTCAAGCCTCAGGGGAGTGCATTTGGAATGGTCTTCAACGATAAAGGTGAACTCTTCATAGCGGCGCGCAACAGAGTTTTGCGCTACGTGATCAACGAATAGTTAGGAAACTGCTGATGCAAGTTGGTGATGTGATTTCATGGCAGCGAACGTTTACTGAAGAGGATATTGACCTGTTCGCGCGTCTGTCAGGCGATCAGGGCGAACACCACCTAAAGCCCGACGACAAGGGCAGACTGATGGCCCACGGACTTCTGACCGCCACGCTCCCGACCAAAATCGGTGGAGACATAAACCTGATAGCGCGCGAGATGACATTTGTGTTTCATCGACCAGTCTTCGCCGGGGACACAATCACATGTGAAGTGACTCTCACTGCAGTTGAGCCGGGCGAGAAATATTTCAACCTCACGTCGAGTTGGATCTGCCGCAATCAGGATGGCAAGGAAGTCTTGACTGGCGGCGGGAGTGGTGTTGTGAGACGCACGGCAACTTGAGCTCTGCGGCTTGCCGCCGAAGGCGCAGCCTGAGGAACCATTGTCAACCATCGGAAAGGCAGAGCCTTTCCGCACCGGGGGCGGCAAGCCGCGTCTGAAAAGCAACCGTGGATGTTAGTAGATAAGAGGAGTGCGCGACTGATGAGGAGTCGCGCACCTTTGTGATTACTGACTACTGACTACTGACTACAGCTACCGCTTACTGAAGGACAAAGTTGTAAGTGATCACGCCCGATACTTTCACCGGTTGATCACTTAGCCGCGTCGGTTTAAAGCGCGCTTCCCGAGCAGCCCTTTCTGCTGCGTGCAACAGCGTCGGATGACCGGACACCGCATTCGCCGAAATCACCTTTCCACTTTCGTCAATTAATACCTGCACGCTAACCGCTCCCTGCGCTCGTGAACTCTTTGCGATCGTTGGATACACAGGCTTCGGCAGATATGTAGCCTCACCGGTAATCACACCCCTGCTGACCACCCTCGGCGGCGCTTTCTTCACCGGGGGAAGCTCCGGAGGAGTCCCAACGTTTGCTACGAGTGTGCCCCTGCCGCCCGGCCCACCACTACCTCCCTCCGAATTTGGGTTACCCGATCCGGGACCAGGATCAGCGTTGTATTTGCCGATTGTGTAACCACCGCGGTCTGGCACTGGAATGCTCGTATTTGGTCTTGCTGAAATCGCTTGAGGCACAACGTCAGGCCGGTTGACGCTGGCCATCGCTACGGTCCTCTGCGGAACGTTTGTGGCGGCGGACGTTGCCCGAGCCGGGGCCGAGGAAGACCTCTCAATTGGCGCCGGAGGCTGATAGTCAAGTGGACTGACCATCACGATTTCAATCGGCGGTTCTTCCAGACGAGCGTCGTAGGCGTAGATACTTAACACGCCGGCAACGGCGAACAAGACGACGTAAATCCCTGTAGTGAAAAGAAAATATGAACCACGTCTTCGTAGTTCTGTTTTATGCGAACTGGATTCGATTAGGTTGTTGAACATCTTTCCTCCTGTACGCCGGTGCCGGTGGTCATACGCGTCATTAGACACGCGATTTCGTCGGAGGTTCCGCAAAATGTCGGCTTTGCCACTAAGTTGAAGTGAGAATGCTTTGTGTTTTCGTGTGTTTCGTGGATCGCTGTTATTCAACCTAAAAAAAGCGATCCACGAATTACACGAAACTGTCCGAACATCGACATTGGACATTGGACTTGCAGAGGTTCTAGTATTTCCGCGCTCTCGCACCCCAATTGCCAGGAGAACACGCAATGGCCACCAGGGAAGCGATCAAGGAAGACCTCAATCCGTTCAGAATTTCCAAGCAACAATTCACTCGCGCTGCTGACTACCTGGACCTGGACCAGTCCACCAGAGAAGTCCTGAGCAATGCCAAACGACAACTGATCGTTTCCATTCCTGTGAAGATGGATGGTGGTGACGTCAAAGTGTTTGAAGGTTATCGCGTGCAACACAACATCGCGCGTGGCCCGGCGAAAGGCGGTATCCGTTACCACCCAAATGTAACGCTTGATGAGGTGAAGGCGCTGGCGGCGTGGATGACGTGGAAGTGCGCTACTGTCGGAATCCCTTATGGTGGCGGCAAGGGTGGGGTGATCTGCGATCCCAAGAGTCTCTCGATAAATGAACTGGAACGGTTGACTCGCCGCTATGCGTTTGAGATTGCGCCAATCATTGGCCCTGACCGCGACATACCTGCGCCGGATGTTTACACAGACGAGCAAACTATGGCGTGGATCATGGACACGATTTCCATGGTGCGTGGGCACACCGAGTTAGGGGTGGTGACCGGTAAACCGATCTCATTAGGAGGCTCGCACGGGCGCAGTGAAGCGACGGCGCGCGGATGTTTGTACACGTTGCGTGAAGCGTGTCGCGTGCAAAACATGGATCTGAAAGGCGCGCGCGTTTCGATTCACGGTTTCGGAAACGCCGGCGCTAACATCGCGCACATGGTTGCCGACGACGGCGCGAAGGTGGTGGCGATTTGTGATTCCAACGTCGGTTTGTATTCTTCAAGTGGCATCGATGTTCGTGAAGCAATCCGTTATAAGAAACAGAATGCCACCCTCGTCGGATTACCTGGTGCGAAGGAAATGCAGTGCGACGACGTGCTTACCGTTGATTGCGACATCCTGCTGCCGTCGGCCCTGGAAAATGCGATCACACTCGAGAATGTGCATAACGTGAAGGCAAAGATTATCGCCGAGTTGGCCAATGGTCCAACGACGCCCGCTTCAGATCGTGTGTTGGCGGATCAGGGAGTGTTCTTGATTCCAGACATTCTGGCGAATGCGGGTGGCGTGACGGTGAGCTACTATGAGTGGGTCCAGGATCAATACTCCTTCTTCTGGTCAGAGAAAAAGATCAACGAAACGTTAGAGCAGACGATGCGGACTGCTTTCAGTGCAGTCCACGATACCGCCCAGCGTTACGATACGGACATGCGGACCGGTGGTTACATTCTCGCGGTCGACCGCGTGGCGGAGGCGACGAGGGTAAGAGGAATATTCCCGTAAGATACTGTTCGTGTATTTCGTGGATCGATTTTTTCGCCGGCAGATCAAAACGATCCACGAAATAACACGAAACAAAAGGACCGATGCCCGATAAAATCACAATTTACGAAAAACCTACTTGAAGCAAGTGTCGCCAGATGGACCGGCTGCTCCGTGAGAGCGGCGTCGACTTCGAAAAGGTCAATTACTACATCGAGCCACTAACCAAAAAGAAGCTCGGGGAGTTGATTGGCAAAATGAACATCAGTCCGCGCGAGCTACTGCGTACCAGTGAACAGGTATACCGTGATCTGGGTTTGGCGAAAAAGGAGCTGTCGGACGACGAACTGATCGACCTGATGATCAAACATCCTGATCTAATCCAACGTCCCATAGTTGAGCGTGGTAAGCGCGCCGTATTAGGACGTCCCGTCGAGAACGTAAAGGCTTTGCTGTAAACCTAGTTGAAGAAAACCTCAGAAACAATTTTTGTCTGTCAGAACTGCGGGCATAAATCCGGCAAATGGTTGGGCAAGTGTCCCGAATGCGGTGAATGGAATTCACTGGTTGAGGAACGCACCCGCAGCACGAAAGGCGCCGCGCGAAGTTCTTTGAAACTGCGCGACGTGACTGCGATTGCGTATTCGGACATTGAGTCACAAGACGAAGTTCGCATTTCCTCAGGCGTAACTGAATTCGATCGCGTTCTCGGTGGAGGAATCGTGCCCGGTACGCTGGTCTTGATTGCCGGAGACCCTGGGATTGGCAAGAGCACACTTCTGCTGCAAGTTGCCGACCAGCTCAGCGCGAGAGGTCCGGCGATTCTTTACGTGTCTGGGGAGGAGTCGGAAAAACAGATCAAGCTGCGAGGCGAACGGTTAAACATTAAGGCGAAGAACCTGTTTCTGTTGCCCGAAACTAATCTCGAAAACATCTTTCACGAAGTTGACCGGCTCAAGCCCGCCGGTATAGTCGTTGATTCCATACAAACTGTTTTTTCCGCGATGATTGAGTCAGCGCCTGGTTCCGTTTCGCAGGTTAGGGAAGCGGCTCATCAGTTTCTGCTGCTGGCAAAAAACCGAACCATCCCCGTTTTCCTCATCGGACACATTACCAAAGAGGGATCGATCGCCGGACCGAAGGCGCTCGAGCACGTGGTCGATACGGTTCTCTATTTTGAAGGCGAACGTCACCACAATCATCGCATCGTACGCGCTGTAAAGAACCGTTTTGGCGCTGCCAACGAAATTGGTGTTTTTGAGATGACTGCGTCTGGTTTAGTAGCGGTGGCGAACCCCTCGCAAATGTTTCTGCAGGAGCGGCCGGAAAACGTTGCGGGTTCAGTTGTCACTGCGTGCATGGAAGGTACTCGTCCGCTGCTGGTGGAGATTCAGGCGCTGGTATCAGAGACGAAATATGGAACGGGACGACGTATGACGCAGGGCGTGGATCAAAATCGTGTGGCTCTTTTAATGGCAATGTTGGAAAAGCGCGTTGGTTTGCAGATGTCGGGAGACGATGTCTTCGTCAATATCGCCGGGGGGTTAGAAGTGGACGAACCTGCGGTGGACCTCGGGGTAGTCGCTGCCATCACATCGAGTTTCAAAAGTAAACCAATTGATCCGCACACAGCGGTATTCGGCGAAGTAGGCCTGACTGGGGAGGTTAGAGGGACTACGCAGGCGGTTGTGCGAGCGCGCGAGGCGCAGGCACTTGGATTTAAAACCATTGTGATGCCTGCTTCGAATACCGCTGGACTTGAACGAATGTTAGGGCTACGCGCGGTTGGGGTCCGTTCTGTGGAAGAAGCGTTGGATGCGTTGTTTTAGTTTTTTCGTGTTTGTTTCGTGGATCGTTTTTTGGTCTCTAAATTAATGCTATTGGGTCGCGAAGCTTTACCTCACCCGGCTTTAGAACGCTCGCGTATAGTCCCAGATTCTGATCGGCGTCTTTCACTATTGAACGCAGGACAGACGGATCCTTGGGCAGACGATCCTGAGCATGCGTTGTCATGCCGCAACGCGCGCATGGTATCTCGCCCTTTATCTCAGCAGTTCCAATTCTCAGAGTCTTCCCGCCCCACGTCGCCTCCACCAAATCTTCCACCCCATCCACGGTCTCAATAAGAAAGTTTGGACGAAATCGCCTGACGTCCCAGATGGCAGTCGGATTCAATGTTTCCATCTTATTAAGTGACGCGGTGGTCAATATGTTGACTGAATAGGCGTCGAAGTAGGTCCCGAGTGGGGAAGTAAACTCCAGCACCTCCGCCGGCAAAAGTGAAATGTCCGGCACGGGTTCATTTGACTCGCGACTAAACAGGCCACGGAGCTGATCGTTTAAACCTGGTAGCCTGGTAAGCTGAGGAAGAAGTGAACGAAAGCCTGGTGATCGTAACAACGGGGCCATCAATCGCGCGGTCGCAGATCTTCGCCGATAGTGTTCTTTGTTACTCGCGGGTTGGCGCGGCCAAAGAGTAACTTTCTTCTGAAACACTTCTGACAAGCGCCCGTTTATGCCGGGATCGCTGCTGTCTATCTCCGTTCCGTCGGGGAAAGTGATTCGGACATTAGGAATGCTGCCGTTCGACGGTTCAGCGACATAACGCGCAGCACACTTCATCAGCTGCGGAATGCGCTTGCCGTTGGTGATCTCTCTTGTGGTTTCGTCCCGCAGTGCCCAACCACGATCAGCCGGGATGCCCAATGGACCAAGCGTACAGGCTTCCAGGCGTTCGCCGGTCATCGACTTCACAGGGTAACGCCAGATTTCTTTAATGGTTCCGATGATCATTGTGTCGCCAACTTTATTGTCTGATAAATTTAAGCTAAATCCTATCGGACAACTAGTTGATCGCAACTTTCCAAGCTACTGGTGCACTTCGAAATCAGATTGTACATACGCCGAAGGCGTTCGCTAATTTAGCCCAGGGTTGCGCTTTGGCAACCCTGGGGTTCTAAGTCAAATAATTTAGACGCAACGCTGCAGGCGTTGCGTCGAGGGCGACGTCGCAACTCTTTCAGAGTTGCAAAAAAATCCATTTCCGGCGCTCGCACCCAGGGTTGCCAAAGCGCAACCCTGGGCTAAATTAGCGAACGCCTTCGGCGTACATTCTCTCCTTAGGTTGATTTCAATGAAACCAGTACGCTTTTCGTGCTTCGCTTGCCGTATCTTCCCCATGCGTGTACGCTCTGTTCAAATTCCTCGACAGACAAACATTCTTAAACCAAAAACTCTCCCGATTAGCTTTAGCTGAAGCGGAGGTAAACCTATGAAAAAAATCTTATTGGCTTTAGTGATCACGTTGGCTACTGTGACGGCAGCGGCTGCAGACACGGTGTATTTGCGCGGGGGTACGAGCCTGCGGGGCACATTGCTCGGTTTCGTCAACGGACGGTTTGCGTTTCAAGTTAATCAGGCTGCCACCCTGCCGGTTAGATCCGACAACCGCAACACCACAGCGTCTCAAACTACTCGCACCGTCAGAATCGGAGAAGTGATTTTTCTGAGACCCAGAGACATCGAGCGTCTCGAAATTGACGGCCGCTCTCTTGATGAAGCGCGATATCAAACTCAGACGGTCGAAGTTGCGTTGGGACCAAACTGGGTGGACACGGGCGTGGATGCGCGTCGTGGAGAGCGAATCCGGATTGATGCGACCGGAACAATTTATGCGGGCCGCACGCGGATAACTCCCGCCGGTTTGAGCACCACCGATCCTTCGTCTCCGTTGCCACGTGCAGCCGAGGGACAACTGATTGGGGTGATTGGAAACGATTTCGATGCTCCAATTATTGAGATTGGAGCGGGACGAGAGTTTACTGCTGACCGGGATGGACGTTTGTATTTGACCGTTAATCGCGGTTCATACACAGACGCACGCGGCGCTTTCAACGTGCGCGTCAGAAAAGAAATTGATTTGACTGCGTTGGGCCGCACGACTACAGACGATCGATCTGATGATGCAGATCCGTTCGGATTTCCCGGTGCGACCACTGGACCAGCGCCAACGCGTTCCAGACGGCGCGGTGGAGACTTTCCAACCACCAACGATCGCCGCACGAGTCGAATGCTGGAACGGACCTTCAACGTAACTGGAACCGAATCACGGGGCCTGGACACGGGAATCGATCTGCGAGCTGGGGATCAAATTACGATTAACGCTTCCGGCAGCATCACCGCGGGACAACGTGTGGGCGCCGTTGGTCCAGATGGGGCGCGCTCCGGCGCTAGTTCCATCTTTGGCGTTAGCAGAAGACCGGTGCCAACTGCCGGCGTCGGTGCTTTGATTGGTTATCTGGCGCAACCGGGCGCGACAGCAACGCAGCCATTCCTGGTGGGCAGCCAGTTGACGTTTACCGCGGCGTCAGACGGCAGGCTCTATCTGTTGGTTAACGATGATAACTACAATGACAACAGCGGCGGCTTTTCTGTGCGGATTCTTTATCCGGACTTTCGCTAACTTTAGGTGGGACAGGCATCCCTGCCTGTCCCTGGTTCATGGTGTGTTCATACCGAGTAACTGACTAATCATGGACAGGCAGGAATGCCTGTCCTACCCCTCACGTTGGGTCTAACCTCATTCGGCGTAAGTTGGCCTTATGAAAGAGGTTTTTCGTGACGGACAGGATACGCCGTGCTAATATGCCGCCCATCATGCACGGTGATGTCGTCATCATCCGATTAGTCTTTACTGCAATCCTCGTCGGCGCCGGTTACATACTTAGACCAATCAACGGCGATCGGTGGATCTCGGCCGCCGTAGGCGCGTTCGTAGCCGTCTGCATAATCCTGTTCGAAATGCGAATTCGCCGGGCCTCCCTCAAAACCCTGATAGGCGCCGCCGTTGGGTCCATCATGGGGATCGTGGGGGCCTTTCTCATTGGTTCACTGATAAGCGAACAAGAGACGATGGCAGTGTCCGCGAAGGCGAAGACGTTCCTCACGTTATCGTTAACGTTCTTCATGGCTTACGTTGGATTAATGGTCGGTGCAGCAAAGGGTGAGTATCTGGAGCTGTCGGCGCTGGGCGGCATCCTGACAGACAAAGCGGCACGTCGCGATCTAAAGATTCTCGATACGTCTGTGATCATCGATGGACGTATAGCTGACGTCGCCGAAACGGGTTTTCTAACCGGGTCGCTGATCATCCCCCAGTTCATTTTGCGTGAACTGCAGCAGGTCGCCGATTCTCCCGACTCGTCTAAGCGCCAACGTGGCCGTCGCGGCCTCGACATGTTAAACCGCCTGCAAAACAATAGTTCGCTCGACATCCAGATAGTTGAAACTGATTTCCCTTCAGTGCGTGAAGTTGATCTGAAACTGATCGAGCTGGGCAAGCAACTCGACGCAGTAATCGTCACCAACGATTTCAATCTGAACAAGGTGTCGCAGCTGCGCGGCGTCAGCGTGCTCAATATTAACGAGCTGGCCAACGCCTTGAAGCCGGTGGTGTTGCCGGGTGAAGCAATGCGCGTCTTCATCCTGAAGGAAGGCAAAGAATACAACCAGGGCGTGGCTTATCTTGACGACGGAACGATGGTCGTGGTGGACAACGCACGACGGTTGATTGGCAAGAACGCCGACATTGCCGTCACTAGTGTGTTGCAAACGACAGCCGGCAAAATGATTTTTGGACGTCTTTGGGAAGAGCCCGAGAACGGCTCGGCCAGTGGTGAACACCGCATCAATGGCGCCGTCCGCCGCCACTCGCGTGAGACCCGCAGTGGCCCTGTTCCCGTACGCATCACTGATACTGAACCCATAACGGAGCTCTGATAGACGGCTCTTAGCCCTGTTCACCATGTGACTCATTTCATGGTTGCTATGGCCTTGTTCCCATCAATCCGCAGATTACACAGATTACACAGATTAGAAACTGAAGAAACGGTTGGGACCTTTTTGTATAGTTCCTAATCTGCGTAATCTGCGCAATCTGTGGACACATCATGAACGTCGCAATCATTGCCGCCGCCGGACAGGGAACGCGGATGGCTGGCAAGCGGCCCAAGCAGTTTTTGGAGCTCGCTGGTACCCCCATTCTTTTTCACACACTCAGAGCTTTTGAAGAGTGTGACCTGATTCACGAAACAATTGTCGTTGTCCCCGCGCAGGAGTCCGGAGAATTCCTGTCTTTAGCCGGCAGGTTTGGTCTGCGAAAACTGGCCAGGGTTGTTCCAGGAGGCAACACGCGAGCGGAGTCTGTCTTGAAGGGTTTGCAGACGGTCCGGGAAGCTACTGCTGAGATAATCGCCGTTCACGATGGCGTTCGTCCCTTCGTTACGTCCGACGAGATCGCGAGAACGGTTTCAGCAGCGATAGAGCATGGCGCGGCGATACTGGTTACAAAGCCAGTCGATACAATCAAACAAGTTAGTGATGGGCGCGTACTCAAAACGTTGAACAGAGAGAACTTGCGCCACGCCCTGACACCGCAATGTTTCAATTATAGAATTTTGCGGCAAGCGTATGAGGGAGTCGACGTTAACGATCCCGAGCTCACTGATGAAAGTTCGTTGGTTGAGCGGCTGGGTGTGCCGGTGGCGATGGTTGAAGGCAGCGCGCGCAACATCAAGATAACGCGTGAAGAAGACCTCGTCATCGGCGAACAATTGTTACGCGAAGTACGAAAAGGCTTTAGCTAAAAGTTGAACCTTAGTGTTATTTCGTGTGTTTCGTGCTTTTCGTGGATGGCTTTTTGGCAAACAACCAACAGAACGATCCACCAAATACACGAAATACACGAAAAAGCTGAATTACGATGTACAGGATCGGGATCGGTAACGACACGCACCGGCTGGTCGAAGGGCGGCCTCTTCTTCTCGGAGGTGTGCATGTAGCGTCTCCTCTGGGAGGCGATGGGCATTCAGATGCGGATGTGTTGTTACACGCGATTGCTGACGCAATCCTGGGAGCGCTTGGCGAAGGCGATCTCGGTGTTCACTTCCCAAATAATGATCCGCAGTGGAAGGACGCCGATAGTCTGCAACTACTGGCGCGCGTCGTTTGGTTGGCCCACGAGCGCGGCAGCCAGGTCGTGAATGTCGATGCCACGGTAATGCTGGAGTCACCCAGGGTGCGTCCCTATGTCGCTTCGATGCGCGAGAATATCGCCCAGGCGTTGGCAGTGGATCCTGCGCTGGTGAGCATAAAGGCGAAGACCGGCGAAGGAATGGACGCGATCGGTCGTGGGGAAGCTGTGGGAGCCCAGGCTGTCGTGTTGATCACCGCCGGCAAATCGAAACAGCTCGCGCTGGGAGAGACTGTTTGAGACCACAAGACGTAATCAGAAAAAAACGCGACGGCCTGGATCTGACGGCCGATGAAATTGCGTTTTTTATCGATGGCGTTACCGAAGGAACCATCGCCGACTATCAAGTCAGTGCACTTCTGATGGCGATCTTCCTCAACGGTATGAATGAAACGGAGCAGGCCCAACTCACCCAGGCCATGCTCCATTCCGGTTCGACTCTCGATTTTTCTGCAATTCAAAAACCAAAAGCTGATAAACATTCCACTGGAGGGGTGGGTGATAAAACGTCCCTGCTAATCGCGCCCATGGTAGCGGCGTGTGGTGTTTGTGTTCCAATGATTTCGGGTCGCGGTCTGGGCCATACTGGTGGCACACTCGACAAGCTGGAATCGATACCCGGTTATCGCGTCGATCTGAGCGCGTCAGAATTCGAGCGAGTTTTGATAGACGTTGGTTACGCGATGTCCGGTCAAACTGCGGAGCTCGCACCGGCGGATAAAAAGATGTACGCACTGC
The DNA here is from genome assembly GCA_035273325.1 of Pyrinomonadaceae bacterium. Taxonomy (GTDB): domain Bacteria; phylum Acidobacteriota; class Blastocatellia; order Pyrinomonadales; family Pyrinomonadaceae; genus PSRF01. The sequence continues at coordinate 11,014 of DATEPF010000396.1, forward strand.
GCGACGCCACCGCTACCGTCGAAGCTATCCCTCTAATCGTAGCTTCGATAATTTCCAAGAAGGGCGCCGCCGGACTGGAAGCGATGGTGATCGATGTGAAAGTCGGATCGGGCGCTTTCATGCGCGAAGAGGACCAAGCGCGGGCGTTGGCCCATGCGCTGGTAAAAACTGGAAACTCATGCGGCATCAGGACCCGCGCATTGTTGACCGATATGAATCAGCCCTTGGGCAAGGCAGTTGGTAATTCATTAGAAGTGCAGGAATGTATCGAGCTGTTGCGGAACGAAGCGGGCGAACGCGCCCAGCCGGTTTTGGATCTTTCTATCGAGCTTTCCGCGCACATGCTCGTGCTGTCACACGTCGATGACAATATCAAAGCAGCGCAAACGCGTCTGCGTGACGTTGTCGCCTCGGGCGCCGCCCTGGAGTGTTTTCGCAGGAACGTGGAGGCCCAGGGCGGTGACCCGCGCGTTTGCGATGATCCCGCCAATGTTCTTCCTTTGGTCGAACAATCGTTTAGGGTAGAATCACCGCGCTCCGGATTTATTACCAAAGTCAATACTGCTGAAATTGGACACGCGATCGCCTCTATCGGAGGAGGGCGTGTGCGCATCGACGACAGGATTGATCCGTCAGTTGGTTTCATTGCTGATGTGCGTATCGGCGATCAAGTGAGCGGCGAAGTTCCCCTGGGAACAATTTACTGTTCCGATGAGTCGAACGCGCGTGAAGCCGCGGCTCGGATCCAAGCCGCATACGAAGTTGCCGACCAACCTGTTGACGAGCTACCGCAACTTATTAAGGAGGTGATCAACGAATGAAAGTCGGAATCGTATCCACCCTCCTTTTGATTGTCTGCGTGGCGGCGGTGATTAGTACCGGCTGCAACCCTTCCAGCTTCGGCGCTGACGACCGGTCAAAACCTCGAGTTGGAATCGTTTTCGACATCGGTGGAAAGGACGATCGCTCCTTCAACGCCGCTGCCTGGGCGGGCGCACGATGCGCCGAGACGGGCAAGTGGCCGGACGGAACTGACTGCGGGAAACCTGGACTGGGAATAATCCTCCGCGATATTGAACCCGGAAACCCAACCTCGATCGAACCTGCCATGCGTGCCTTCGCGGAACGCCAGTATGATCTGATTATTGGAATCGGTTTCGCGCAAACACCAATCATCGAGTCCGTAGCCAAAGACTATCCAAACATTCGGTTTGCAGTCGTCGATGGTGTCAGCAATCTTCCGAACGTGGCTTCGCTCGTATTTAAAGAGCACGAGGGTTCCTACCTGGTAGGAATTTTGGCGGCGCAGGCGTCGAAAACAGGGACCATCGGTTTTCTCGGCGGCATGGACATCGGACTCATTCATAGATTTAAAGAAGGCTACGAAGAAGGCGCAAAGTCAGTTAATCCAAACATTCGTGTCATCCCAAACTACGTGGGCGTGACTGACGCGGCGTGGAACAATCCCGGCAAAGGAAAAGAATTGGCGCTGGCACAAATCGGCAAAGGCGCCGACGTGATTTTTACGGCCGCGGGAAATTCCGGACTCGGCGCCTTTGACGCGGCCGAACAAATGGGAAAACAAAATGGCCGCGCTACGCACATGGTGATTGGCGTTGACTCTAATCAGAACATGGTCAAGCCCGGGTTCGTGTTGACCAGCATGGTCAAGCGTGTAGATAACGCCGTTTACGACATCATCAATGCCGTCGTGGGCAACCAGTTCAAGGCCGGTTTCCATGTCTACGGCCTCGACAAGGATGGTGTCGGCTATAGCATGGACGAGCACAATAAAGATCTCGTGACGCCGGAAACATTGCAGCGGGCGGAGGAAGCCAAGAAGAAGATCATTAGCGGTGAAATCAAAGTTACTGATGCGATGACGAAGTAAACGGCGCTCACAGGTACAACACACGTTGCTGGAACTACGAAACATAACCAAACGGTTCGGCGATGTACTAGCCAACGATCACGTCAACATCAAGGTCCAACCGGCAACCATTCATGCCATAGTTGGCGAGAATGGAGCCGGTAAGTCCACCGCCATGCGTATCGCCTACGGCTTCTACAGGGCCGATGAAGGCGAGATTCTGGTCGATGGCGAACCCCGCGAGATAAATACCCCGCATGACGCGATAGCACTCGGAATTGGAATGGTCCACCAGCACTTCATGCTGGTCGACACGATGACGGTAGCTGAGAACATCGTCCTCGGCGCCGAACCGGGCAATGCCGCCGCTCTCGACATAAACACTGCTGCCGGGGAAATTCGCAAACTGTCAGAAGAATTCAAACTGGCAGTCAATCCACACTCTCCAATCGAACATCTATCTGTAGGGCAACAACAACGAGTCGAGTTGTTGAAGGCCCTCTACCGCCATGCGCGCCTGTTGATTCTCGACGAACCCACTGCTGTGTTGACGCCGCAGGAAGTGGAAGAGTTCTTTGCCATCCTCCGGAGAATGAGAGAACAGGGAAAGACTGTCATCATCATTACGCACAAGCTCGCTGAAGTGTTGGCCATTTCTGACGAAGTTACGGTGATGCGCGATGGTCGTGTAGTTGGAAGTCTGCAAACAAAAGATACGGACGCTGCTGAACTGGCTCGTTTGATGGTGGGCAGGGAAGTGCTGTTACGGGTTGAGAAGACTGAAGCACAGCCGGGTGGTGCGACGCTAAGAGTCCACGATCTGACGGTAAGCGCCCGTGAAGGGAACGCTGTTGATGGGGTTTCATTTGAAGTCCGCAGCGGAGAGATTCTCGGTATCGCGGGCGTTGAAGGCAACGGGCAAACGGAGCTGATTGAAGCGCTGGCAGGGCTGGTTGAATCCTCGCGGCTGAAAGGCGAAATTCATTTTGCCGATCGAAACATCACGCGCGCCGGCGCGCGGGTAAGACGCGAGCTGGGTATCGCTCATATTCCGGAGGACCGCCATCGTCGAGGCCTGTTGCTCGACTTCGATCTGAAGGAGAACTCGATTCTTGGCGTTCACTACCGCAAACCGATGGTTTCGATCGGACCGTTACTAAACAACGCCGCGATTCGCGCGCGCGCGCAGGAGATCATTACCGGTTTTGATGTGAGACCGGCGAACGCAGAATTGCCGGCGCGTGCATTGTCCGGCGGTAATCAACAAAAGTTGATCATCGGAAGAGAGTTTAAAGTTGATCCAAAGCTCTTGCTGGTGTCGCAACCGACGCGGGGCGTTGATATAGGAGCGATTGAGTTTATTCATCGCCAGTTGGTCGGGCTTCGTGATGCGGGCTGCGCGATATTGCTGGTGTCGGCTGAATTGGAGGAAGTGACTTCATTATCAGATCGATTGCTGGTTATTCATGATGGAAAAATCGTGGGTGAAGTTGATCCGAAGGTGGCTACCGTAGAAGAGATTGGATTGTTAATGACCAGGGGACATTGACGGGCGAGTAGGCAGAAGGCAGTGGGCAGTAGGCACAAACCGGTGCCGGTTGTTGGCTAACGAGTTGGCGAATCGAGTTGTTTTTTGAATCTGAAATTTCAAATTTGAGATCTGAGATCTGAGATCAAAATGAAGCTGCTCCGGGAACTACTCTTTCCCTTAATCGCCGTCGTCGCCGCATTCATTGTCGGTGGCATCCTCATACTTATCATCGGTGACAATCCCTTCACGGCTTACGGTTTACTTTTCAGCAGCGCCCTTTCATGGCCGGTCGGCATCGGTTACACACTCTTCTACGCAACGCCATTAATTTTCACGGGCCTGGCGGTCGCGCTTGCGTTTCGTTGTGGCTTACTGAACATCGGCGCTGAGGGACAGCTTTACGTCGGCGCGTTTGCAGCGGCCTGGGTGGGGATGGAACTCGGCGGCGTTTTCATCAGATCGCCGGGAGGCGACATTGTTAATTCTCCGATCGCTAATCTTCCTGGTTTGATTCTTATTCCCCTGTGCTTTATCGCGGCAGTTGGCGCCGGAGCAATCTGGGGAGGAATACCCGGAGTGTTGAAAGCCAAGTTCGGCTCGCACGAAGTAATCAACACAATCATGTTGAACTTCATCGCGGTCGCGCTCTGTAGTTACTTCACCCAGTATCACTACAAGACTCCGGGCGATCCGATCATGCAAAGTGCCGAGATTAGTCAAAGCGCTCACATTGCGCGCCTCGGCAAGTTCATTCCTGGAATGCCAGACTTCATTCCACTCAACGTTTCGTTCCTGCTGGCCCTGCTTTGCTGCTTCCTGGTCTACATCTTTCTTTGGCACACAAAGTGGGGCTACGAACTTCGGTCGACCGGCAGTAATCCAACCGCTGCTGAGTATGGCGGCATCTCCGTGCGCAAGCAGATAATCATTGCGATGACTATCTCCGGCGGACTCGCTGGCATGGTCGGTATCAACGAAGTCCTGGGTTACCGCTATCGTTACTACGATGGCTTTTCAGATAACTACGGTTTCACCGGTATTGCAGTCGCACTGCTGGGCCGCAACCATCCGATCGGCGTGATTATCTCGGCTTTCCTTTTTGCCATCCTGCAACGTGGCGGTATTCCTATCGACGCGTTCACCGAGAACGTGACCAAAGACATCGTTCAGGTTTTGCAGGGCATAATCATTTTGTTTGTTGCCGCTGAGGCGCTGTTCCGTGGTCCATTCGGTCGGTTTAGTTTGTTGAAGCGCTCCAAAGTATGAGGTTTACGGCGTTATGACTGAACTATTTACTGCCGCACTTTTCTGGTCAACGATTCGCCTTTCGACGCCTCTAATCCTGGCGGCGTTGGGCGGGCTCTTTTCAGAACGCTCCGGCGTGATCAACATCGCGCTCGAAGGACTTATGCTCGCCGGCGCGTTTACTGCGGCGGCGGTGACGTACGCAACAGGCAGTCCTTGGATCGGACTCCTTGGCGGGATGGTGGCCGGTGTGGCGATCGCTGCGGTTCATGCGATTGCTTGTATTCGTTTCCGCGCCGACCAGGTGGTAACCGGTACCGCAATCAACATTTTGATGATTGGTGTTCCCGGTTTTCTCAGCGGCGCATTCTTTCTTTCATCCGGCTCGACACCGCAGATTCCGAAAGAACAACTGATTCCGTGGGCGCCGATCTACATCGCTTTCCTGTTGGTTCCGATTAGCTGGTACGTTCTTTACAAGACACCATTCGGACTGCGCCTGCGCTCAGTCGGCGAGAATCCGGAAGCCGCAGACGCTGCCGGCGTTCGGGTCGCTCGGATGCGCTATGCGGGTGTTTTACTGTCCGGTTTACTGGCGGGAATCGGCGGTGCATATCTCTCCATCGGCCAATCGTCGCTCTTCACCCGCAACATGACGTCGGGCCGCGGTTTCATCGCGCTGGCCGCATTAATCTTTGGTAAATGGCGGCCCGTGCAAACGCTGTTGGCGTGCCTGCTGTTTGGGTTGACCGAAGCGGTGACAATTCAAATGCAGGGCGTCGTAAAACTCCCTTCCGGTGACGAGATTCCCGTGCAATTTATCCACATGGTCCCCTATGTTTTGACGATTATCGTACTGGCGGGATTCATTGGAACGTCGCGACCCCCGCGTGCGCTGGGAATTCCATATCAAAAAGAAAGATAATGTTAGTGCTGGCGATGTTTGTGGCAAAAGCGAGACGGCTCGCGCCTAAAAG
>DATEPF010000397.1:0-6259 GCA_035273325.1 Pyrinomonadaceae bacterium
GGCACTGACCACCAGATCGCTGTGGGCAATTAGGTTTGCGCCGTCGAGGGGCGCGTCCGGAATAATCAAACGCGGATGACGCCGGGACGAGTAGTTCTGACGTTGTGCTTCGTTACGCGGCAACAGGATGACTTTGACTCCATCTTCCTTCAACAGCCTATTGAGTAATTGATCAAACAGTTCGTTTTCGAAACGATGATAAAGGGCCTCGCTGGCAGGCGGACGAATTGTTACCAACACGTCAGACGTGTTTACACCGAGCGTGTTTAGGACAGATTCAAATTTTGCGTCGGCCTGAAAGTCAGCGAGGTAAACGTCCTCTTTGATTCCTTGATAACGGAAAACTTTCGCTAACGGTGCACCGTAACGCCTGAGTGCCGGTTCAGGAAATGCAGTTGGAACTATGATCCGCGACGCCAAACGAAAGGCGAGATGATTGGCGGGCTGATGTTCGTAATCCATTAACGTCACTGTCTTGATAGACAGGGCTCGCGCGGCCAGAACTTGTGAATACGAGTTGTGACTAACTGCGAGATCTATTCCCCGCCCGCGTGCCCATCGCGCCAGTGCCAACCCGCGTTGCATCAAATTACCCGCTTTGCCTGATAGTCTTCCTCCACCATGTCCGCCGATAACCGTAGCGTCAAAACCGGCGGCCTGCGCCAGGTCCACAGTTTCCGCAAAGTCGCGCGCAGTTACCAGCAGCTCATGATTGGCACGAATAAACTCGTCCGCCAGCGAACGAAAGAAGGGCACGTGAGGCGAGTTCGCGAGATCGATCCAGATTCGCATGGAATTGGAGATTAGGAATGGACCGCTGATACTGATTGCCGGCAAAACGTTCGCACCGAGTCGGCAATTCGCAAAACCTGATCCTGATTGAGCTCCGGATACATGGGGAGCGACAAAACTTCTTTGCAGGCGCGCTCAGTTTCCGGTAAATCGCCCTCGCGATATCCGAGATGCCTGTATCCGGGTTGGAGATGAACGGGAATCGGATAATGCAACCCGGTACCGATGCCTGCGGCGTGCAAATGCTCACGCAGTTCGTCGCGTTGGGGCGTGAACAAGGGGAAGATGTGATGGACCGGATTGTAATCGGGATGTTCATCAAGCAGACGCAACCCGGTGTCAGCCAACTCGCGACGATAAACCGCCGCGTGCTTCCTACGCCACGCAGTCCAATCATCGAGGTGTCTTAGCTTCACTCCAAGGATCGCGCCCTGCAGTGCCTCCATGCGGTAGTTGTAACCCACCATGGTGTGAAAATACTTTTCACTCTGTCCCTGATCGCGGAGTTGTCTGATTGTTTCGACGTACTGCTCGTTGTTAGTGACGATGGCACCGGCCTCGCCATATGCGCCGAGATTTTTCCCCGGATAAAAACTAAAACACGCCATCGCACCCATGCTGCCGGCGCGCCGCCCCTTGTATTCCGCACCATGGGCCTGCGCCGCATCTTCGATCACCAGTAAGTTGTGTTTGCGAGCAACCTCAAGAATGGGATCCATTTCTGCGCAATTGCCATACAGGTGCACAGGCATGATCGCTTTGGTATTCGGAGTGATGGCAGCCTCAAGCAGCGAAACATCCATGTTGCAGGTGTTGGGATCGATGTCGACGAACACCGGCCGGGCGCCAACGTAAGAAACCGCTGCAGCAGTCGCGACAAAGGTGTAGCTGACTGTGATGACCTCGTCGCCTGGTCCAATTTCGGCCGCCAGCATCGCTAGATGTAATGCACTGGTTCCGGAATTGACTCCAAAAGCAAACCTGGTTTCACAGTAATCCGCAAACTCCTCCTCGAACTTAGCCACCTCAGGGCCCAGTACAAACTGCATACTTTCCATGACACCGGAAATAGCCTCGTCGATTTCGGGTTTAATGCTCTCGTACTGTTTTCTTAAATCAACTACAGGAATCATCTCGTCATCCAATCTCAACCAATTGTCCGCGCGCGCGTAACGATTTTTCTGCCGCCTCAACTATGCGGACCAGCCGCAAACCTGCGCAACCATCTGTTTCAGGCTTTTTATTGTTTTCAATGCAATCAATGAAATGGAGCACCTCGGTATACAAAGCTTCGGTAGCGTCCAGACGCGGAGCCCACATGTCGCCCGAACGATAGCTCACCAGCATTTCATAAACCGCCTCCCGATCCTGGGAAACAGTCACACCTTTGTCGTAAATCTTAACCTTCTCGCTAGGCTCGAGGTCGTCGTAGAGAATCATCTTCTCGCTGCCGCCAATCAACGTGTGCCTGACTTTCACCGGCGTCAGCCAGTTGACGTGAACGTGCGCGATCTGTGGCTTGTCAAAGAAAAGTGTGATGTAGGCCACGTTCTCTGGTTGTCCCGGAATGTGACTGATTCCCGTCGCCGAAACGGCAGTCGCTCTTGTCGGCAGCACATAATCCATGATTGAAAGATCGTGGATAGCAAGGTCCCAGATCACGTTCACATCATGTTGAAATAATCCGAGGTTAACGCGCACCGCGTCGTAATAATAAATGTCGCCCAGCGCGTTCTCGTTAATAAGCTCGCGAATTTTCCTAACGGCGCCGGTATAAACGAAGGTATGGTCCACCATCAACACTTTGCGACGCCGTTTGGCCTCTTCAATCAACTGGCTGGCCTGTTCTGAGTTTCCAGCCAAGGGCTTTTCCACGAAGACGTGCTTGTCGGCTTTCAAGGCCGCCATCGCCAGGTCGAAGTGGGTGGACACGGGGGTAGCGATCACAACGGCGTCAATCGACGGATCCCCAAAAATGTCTGCGCAATATTCCAGTGGTTTCACTGAGGGATAACGCGAGTGCACTAAATCGCGCCGCTCCGGACGCAAATCGCAAACCGCCGCAACAGTGGAAGCCGGGGCGTCCATAAAGTTGCGCACCAGGTTCGGTCCCCAATATCCGTATCCGATTACAGCAACCTTAATCATGCTTGAGAGATTCGGAACCCTTTCGTCTATCTAAAGTTCGGACATCGCCAATCACCCGGGCCGGAACCCCTGCAACCACCGCATAATCCGGCACATCAACCGTGACGACTGCTCCGGCGCCAACCAATGACGACGCGCCAATTTTTACTCCGGCGATGATCGTGGCGTTACTACCGATCGCGGCGCGACTTTTTACGTGAGTTGGCACGACCACCCAGTCCGCTTCTGTTTGCAGTGTTCCATCTTCATTAACTGCCTGCGGATGCCTGTCGTTGGTGAACATCACACCGTGACCAATAAACACTTCATCTTCAATCGTCACGCCTTCACAGATAAACGTATGCGACGAAATCTTGCAGCGCGCACCTACTGACGCGTTTTTTTGGATTTCTACGAACGCACCAACCTTCGACTCATCACCAATATGGCAACCGTACAGATTGACCAGTTCCGGCTGGAAGATGCGCACATCTTTTCCTAACACTACATCGTCAGCGATCGCCATTAGCGTTCAAACTCTCTGCTTCTCTTCTAACAAACGCGCCAAGGCGTAAAGCATCCATGCCTGCGTCCAGCGCATGAAGGGAGTGCGGACCGTAAACCAGCGACGGCGCTGGTAATAAAAGTACCCCGCGGGGTCCCGCAAATTTCCGACGGCCCAGCTCGCAACCTTCTCTGCCAGCGCCAGCGCGCCGTCATCCAATTCTCTTAATTCTGTTAGGGTGACTATTGCGGTTGCCGCCGCGTGCGAATCCGCCGGATGAAGTCGGTCATGGTAGTATTTCGGCCATCCGTCTGCAAGAAAGAAGGATTTGCGCCAGAAATCATATCCATCGCTCACTGCCTTCTGAATCCCCACATCGCGCGTCTCACACAGTTTGCCAATTCTGAATAGCGAAGACAGGACATATGCCGTATGAAAATTGTCGATCCATTGCTGCTTCTCTCCGGCGCCATACATCCACGACCCATCGTTACCTTGACGGCGGATCACGAACCGCGCTGCGCGCACAGCGAAATCGCAATAGCTTGTCTCGCCCGTTCGGCTGCCGACTGCTGCCAATGTTTCAGCGGCCAATAAGCTGGCATTGAAAATCTGCGTGTCGTCGTTTGAAGAATAGCTAAAACAGATTTCGTCTCCTGCATCTACTGTCCGGCGCAAATCCTTCAGGATAAAATCACAAACGCTCTGAGCCGTTTCGAGATACTGCGGCTCGTGAAAGGCATCGAACGCTTCGACGAAAGACCGCGCAGCAAACGCTGTCGGCACGATGGTTGGAGTGCTGCGAGGCGCAAAAAAGTTGCGGCTTTGCCAGTCGAAGTTATATCCCCACGCAGCGCCGCGGTATCCCTTGATCTTCAGTTGTAGTAGTTCACCGATCCGTTCGCGTGCAATTGTTTCAGTTTCTGCGCCTGGCTTTCTCCGGTAGCTTGCTAATGCTGCCAGCGCAAATAGTGCGACGCCTTTCGCGTTCTGCTGCCGTGGCACTCCGGTGAGACCACGGAGACTGACCGGAGAGCGTTTTGTTAGCTGGGTAAAGAGAAGTCGTGGTGTACGAAAATTGCGGAAGGGCGTGGCTTGAAAGAGGCGGCTATTTAACGCATCAAATGGATCATGGCCTGCGAAATCGTTTTTTCGACACCACGCGAAGAGTGTGTCATGAACTGAATCCAGCGACAGTTGGCCCATCCAATAAATCCGCAGATTTCACAGATTCGAACAACGAATTAGAACCGGGAGCAGTAGCGGCCGGGTCAATTTCAAAATGACCATTCACCTTGGAGTGACGATTGAACTAAGTCCTCTAGTGACCCGGTCGCTACCGCTCCCGGTTCTAATTCGAATCTGCGAAATCTGCGGATGGTTTAGCGCTCTTGTCTGACAGACGTTTCTATCCGCCGCGGCGTCTCGATAAAGCTTTCGTGCCACAACTCAAACATCAGCAAAGTCCAGAGCAGCTTGCGATGATTGGCCACGCCCCGCTCATGCTCGTCCTGCAAACGCGTCACATATTCCGGGTTAAATACGCCTGCCCTTCTCACTCGCTCCGGTGAGAGCAAATCACGGGCGAGGGGCCGCAGTTTCAGTTTCAACCATTCAGCCACCGGCACGCCAAAACCTTTTTTCCCGCGCCTGGTCACAAAACGCGGGACTACGTCCTTCATGGCGCGCTTCAGAATGTACTTTGTGTTTCCGCCACGCAGTTTGTAATTTGCGGGCAAGCCGGCCGCAAACTCGGCCACGCGCGGATCGAGAAACGGGGCCCGCACTTCCAGGGAAACCGACATGCTTGCGCGATCTACTTTCGTCAGTATGTCTTCCGCCAGGTAGAGGCGGGTGTCGACGCTTTGCATGCGTTCCACATCGTCAGTCGAATCACATTCCTGCCACATCGTTCGGGCGTGCCGGTAGATGTCGCTGTTAGAAGACTTCAACACTGCGGGCGTCAACAACTTACGCTGCTGATCTGGCGTGAACGAACCAAACCAGACGTGGTGGCGTGCGACCGGATCGTATTTCGCGCCCGCGACGAATCGGGTCGCCTTGTAATCGAAGGACAGATTTTTTGTCTTCACCGGCAACAGACCAACCATCGGTTCGATGATGCCCGTGCGAAACAGCGCCGGCACTCGCGCGTACATCTTCGCCCACCGCTGACCCACGTAAGTGGGGTAACCCGCAAATAATTCATCGCCGCCGTCTCCGCCCAGCGCAACTGTTACGTGTTTCCTTGTGAAGCGCGAAAGCAAATAAGTTGGAACGAGCGAAGGATCGCTGAACGGTTCATCCATCCACGAGCCGATGTCGCCGACGAGGTTCGCGGCGAGATTGGCACTTAACCTTTCTTCGTGATGATCGGTTCCCAGGAACCTCGCCACCGCGCGCGCGTAGTACGACTCATCGAAAGATGATTCGGCAAATGATATGGAGAAAGTTTTAACCGGTTCAGAAGATGCGCGCACTGCGAGGGCCGCGATTGTGGATGAATCAATTCCACCCGAAAGCAAAACACCGAGCGGCACGTCAGAAACCAGCCGCATGCGCACAGCATCGGCCAATAACGTTTGCAACTCCTCCGCGGCCTCAGCTTGCGAAGGAACTGGTTGTTTCTTTTTGTAACTAAGACTCCAGTAACACTTCGTCGACACCTGTCCATCTTCAAGCGTCAACATGTGGGCGGCGGGAAGTTTGTTTATACCTTCATAGATGGAGAGCGGCGCCGGCACGTAATCGAAGGAAAGATACTGTCGCAATGCTTCTAGATTCAGGGTGCTGTTTACGTTGGGATGAGACAGCAGGACTTTTGGCTCGGATGCG
>DATEPF010000398.1:0-8582 GCA_035273325.1 Pyrinomonadaceae bacterium
TCTGTGTAATCTGCGAAATCTGCGGACAAGAGCTTCAGGGGCGGATAGCCTCGCGCGCTTTTTGATCGAGCATGTAAACCGAAGCGGAATGGACGCTGCCGAGCGAAACTTGAAAGGCAGGTGTGGTGGCCTGTCGTAACGTTTGCAAAACCAATTCATTACTGAAGTAGCGGCGGCCGCGCGCGTCTATCACAAAATCGCCGTCACTCATTTGCTTCCATTCCTTCGGATCGGAAAGCATCACGCAGACAAGATCCGGACGGCCTGCACGTTGCGCGTAGTAGCCGGCAACGCTGGGCGTTTCACTCGCCACTCTTGCTCCAGGCCTCGCCCGCTTTGCAATCTCCAACATGATCTCGCGCAGGCTGGCGTCATAGAATTCGTCGTGTGGAAAAAAGTAGCCGGCGTTTTTCATGCCGCCACCCAGTTCATTCGTATATAACCTGAAGTGCGGCGCGGCCTTCGCCGACGCCTCGATCGATCCGGCGATTACCAGACCCGCGACGGCCGCTCGCAAGTACATGCGCGGCGACCGGGCGGACAGCAAGCGTGAAAAAAATCGAGCGAGCCAACAACTTATGAATTGCACTCCCAACGCCGCTACTATTAACACCGCCGGCAACGCCAGGGTGAAGTAACGCAAAAACTTTCCGCCCGTAAAACTGAACGTCATCATCCACAGAATCAACCACAGACCAATAAAGAAACGCCCGTCTCCCAGCTTGCGGCGAAACAATAATGGTAATCCCGCGACGAAACCGATGACCGCCAGCACAGGTAACTTCACCGCCACCGCCAGGTGATAGAAGTACCACGGTATGCCGTTTAGCCAATCCGTCATACGGTGACTGTAGAGTTGGCCCATGAACTCATAACCGTCATGGCCGACCAGTTTTTGTCCGGCAAACAATCCCATCTGGCGCCAGGTGGCGGGCAGGAGAATGGTTGGGTTGAGCACGACAAACGTCAGGCCCATGATGCCGAAGAAGATCAACATCCGTTTCTTGCCGAGTCGCCAACGCGTCTCCGGGATACGTTGAAACAACCAGTAGTAGGCCATGCTAATGGTGAGGGCCTGGGGCAAGTATTTGGACGCGAGCACGGCGCCAAAGCTGGCCGCGGTCAGCCAGTAATACTTTTCCGGCCGTTCGCCTGACTTGCTCTCCGCTATGCGTTGACCACGCAACCAAAAAACGTTCGCCAGTAAGAAGAAGAACAGCAGGAACGTGTCTTCTTTAGCAATTCGATTTAGCCCGATCGCCATCGGATCAAACGTCCATAACGCAGCAGCGATCAATCCAACTTCGGCGCCGAACAGTTCCGCTGTCAGCAGGTATAACAGCACAACCGTTAGGGCTCCAAAAATTGCGCCCGGAAGTCGTAATGCGGTTTCAGGGGCGACCGCGCGGGCAGCGCCAAACGAACTCGTGTTCCACTTGTCAGCGAGAAATACGGACGATGTTTGCAGCGCCTTCATCAGAAACGGATGCTCGCTATTCGCAGCAGTTAAACCGTTCGCTCGATAATCAGCTACTGCGTGAAGTTTGTTTAACTCATCTTCACTCAGGCCCTCAGCGCTCAAGTTTGAAACACGTATTCCAAACCCTGCCAGGACGAGCAGGGACAGTACCGCAATCAGGATCGTGCGGCTGATCGACACCAACCCGCGCTCCGCAAAAAGTTCCGGTCTTAGGCCGGCGGTGATGATTGCATCTGCGCTAACTGCCAACGGTTTGTCCTTCGGAATTGGGGCTGAGATGTAGTTGCTTGGTGGCGGTGCCGAAGTCGGGTCTCATACAAAAGGCGAAAGGGTAACGTGATTCAAATTCCCACGCAACTATCGGCCAAACAGCTGTTTAATACCAATTCTAAAAGCTTGCAATTCAATCAGAGATCAGACAATATTCGGCCGAAATCGTTATGTTTGCACCGGCGCATGGCCCGCACCACGCCGTCCTTTTCAGGCATTACTTCGCCAATCAAATAAGTCGGCTCTTCGTCGCGAAATGAAACAGCTCCGCGGCGCTGGTTCGAGCTGACAGGGAAGGACCTACATGTCTCAACTGCAAGAGAACCTTCGCCCGGCAGTACCAGTAACCGAAACCGAAACAGGAACAGACGCGCCTCCATTCAGAATCGATCAAAAGCTTCATCAGATTCTTTACAAAGCCGAAGCGCGTCCAAAACTGGAACCAAATCCTGAGCAGATGTTGCCGGAGCCGGTGTGCCCGCAACATCCTGACCCGGTAGAAATGACGAAGCGCGAGTATCAAAAACTAAACGCGCTTCGCACCTGGAAAACCTGGGGCTCACCCTACTTTAAATCGCGCTGGCACAGTAAGGACCTACGGCCCATCATTCCCTACTTGTTCACCGAGTGGAAATGTAATCTGGATTGCCACTACTGCTGGTCATACAACAACGCGGTCAAAGGAATGACGGAGGACGTGGCCAAGCGTTCTATAGATTGGCTCCACTCAATCGGTTCGCGCGTTTTAGCTTTGATGGGCGGCGAACCGCTGCTGCGACCGAAATTTATCCACAAGATTGTTTACTACAGCGCGAAGAACGACATCTTCGTGTACCTGCCTACCAACGGGCGCTTGATGAAGCCTGACGTGATCGATCGTCTGGGAGACGCCGGCGTGGCCACGGTAAACCTGGCGGTAGACTCGGTGAAGGAACGCAAGTCGCTACCGAAAGCGCTCGATCCGATTCGCGCCAACTTTGACTACCTCGTAAAGCGCCAGCACTATTACGGCTACAGCGTAATGTTCAATATCAACATCTGCCACAACAACATGGACGATGTTAAAGAGCTGACCGAAATCGCGCACGACAACGGCATCGCGACCGACTACCACATCAATGAAACGCCGATGACGGAGCAAACGCATTTCAAACATCTCAACGAGAACCAGACGTACCTGACGCCCGACGACTGGCCCAGGGTCGATGCATTGCTGGACTACCTCAACGACAAGCGCGTCAACCACGGCTATAAAATGGTTAATCCCATTCAACACATGGAAGACATGAAGTTGTTGATGCGTGGCAAGGTGCCACCCTGGCAATGCCGCGCTGGTCAGAATTCGTTGATCATTCGGACGGACGGTTCCCTGGCGCCGTGCTTCCCGATGTATTCCGCCACCCACGATTGGGGGGTAGTGGGCGATCACAAGTTTGATGTGCAGCAACTGGACCAAATGAAAGTAGACTGCACCAAACATTGCCTGTCGACGTGCAACTACATTCTTGGTTACTGCTACGACAACATGCGGGTCATTACCTGGGGACTTAAGCAGGCGCTGCATGGGTTCCGGGGCGCGAGCGGGAGTTTCTAGCCAATCGCGAGCTCAAATGCTTAAACCGGAGTCATGATCCATGGCTCCGGTTTTTGTGTCCATGAGCTGCGCCAGCGAGGTTAATTCGTGTTTAATTCGTGGATCGTTTTTACGATAGCAAAAGAGCGATCCACGAAATACACGAAACCACAAGACTTCTAAAGGAGTAATGATGAAGACAGCTTGGATTACCTTAGCAGTGGCCGTATGTATTTGCAGTACGGTCGTCGAAACGCAAGCGCAGACGAAAAGTGCGGTTGAATACAAGGGCCGGCCGGGATCGGCGTTTTCTGAAGTAGTGCGCGTGGGAGACATGCTTTATCTCTCAGGTCAGCTTGGCGTTAACGCCGCGGGCTCGCTGGTTTCGGGTGGCATCAAGGCAGAAACAAAACAGGTGATGGAAAATATTCGCAGTGTTCTTGAGAAGAATGGCTCCGGAATGGACCAGGTAGTCAAGTGCACAGTAATGCTGGTCGACATTGCCGAGCGCCCCGCAATGAGCGAAGTCTACGTGAGTTACTTTGCAAAGGACCGGATGCCCGCCCGCAGCACATTTGGCACAACTGGATTAGCCTTAGGTGCGCGAGTGGAAATCGAGTGTATGGCAACGGTTAAAGGCAACCAGGCTACACGAAATAACACGCAGTAATCACACTAAACGGCCCCCACGCATTGTGATCACGCCGATGACTACATTGATGGCAACGCCGATTCCGATAGAGATCCAAAAACGTTTCGCCTTCTGCACATAGTGCCTGAAGTACAGGATCGTGAACAGACCAAGTGGTAACCAGATTACGATTGCTGAAACCAATCCCGGTTCATACTCCAAAGTCCGCACTGAACTGACAATATGGGTAACCGTGTTGCCCAACACGGTCGCGGCGAGAATGATGGCAAAGGCATTGGCAAAGCGGAGTCGTTTTGCGATGAGCACACCTGCAGCCATGAGCGCTATCCCAATCGCCTGCACAAACAAAAATCGGGACGGCGACATGTAAACTCCTTTGCTCTCCATCAGGTGTACGGAGTAACCCTCGCCGCCCCAATATTCTTCGGCGACGTGAACCACGTAGGTGATTACGAACAGCCATAACCACGGCACGGCGGGAATTCTGGGAGTAGGTTCCTGTTCGGGCATAATTCCGAGTGTAGCTGGACGTGTTTATAGCAGAAGTGTCAATCCTAAGCAGATTGAGGCTTGTTCCTCTCGCAGTTAACGCCGAAGGCGTTCGCTAAGTCCAGCCCAGGGTTGCGCTTTGGCAACCCTGGGCTTAACCGGTCCTAACAAAAAGACGCAACCCTGAAAGGGTTGCGTCTTAAGCTGGACGAATGAACAAACCCAGCGCAACTCCGACAGAAGTCGGAGTTGCGCAGAACCGATTGCCATATTTCCTACCCAGGGTTGCCAAAGCGCAACCCCGGGCTGAAATTAGCGAACACCTTCGGCGTAAATATAGCGATGAATAGTATTCGTAACGCAGATGTTGGTTTAGTCCGCCGTCTTGGTTTGTTTGACGCCACCATGATTGTCATGGGTGGCATTATCGGTTCCGGAATTTTCATTAACGGTTCCGTTGTTGCGCGTCAACTTAGCTCTCCTGTGGCAATCCTTGGAGTCTGGGCACTGGGCGGCTTGATCGCGTTGACGGCCGCCTTCATCTGGGCCGAGCTCGCTTCACTGCGGCCTGAAGTGGGCGGACAGTATGCATACCTTCGCGACGCGTTTCATCCCCTGCTTGCTTTTCTTTACGGGTGGGCGCTTTTGCTTGTTATTCAGACGGGCGGGATGGCTGCGGTCGCGGTTACTTTCGCTAAATACTTTTTACAACTAACAGGTTTGCAAGTTGCCGAGTGGTTAATTGCAGCAGTAGCTCTGGCACTTCTGACAGTGATCAACTGTCTGGGTGTGCGCGCCGGAAGTACAGTTCAAAATCTCTTCATGGTGCTGAAGATTGCCGCGCTGCTCACGTTGATCGTTTGCGGGTTATGGCTAATCAGTCCCGCGGAAACGAGTGGCACAGGCGGCATAGGAACGGTCGCCGGCGGGTTCGGTCTGAACACGTTTACCCTAATCGGCGGCGCGATGGTCCCGGTCTTGTTTGCGTATGGTGGTTGGCAAACGTCGACCTTCGTCGCGAGCGAGATACGCGAACCACGAAAGAACCTTCCACGCGCCTTACTGATAGGTGTAGCGGGCGTCGTGTTTCTTTACCTGGCCGCCAACTTTGTTTACGTTGCTGCGCTCGGCGTGTCCGGGTTGGCGGCTACGACCACGCCGGCTTCAGATGTTATGCGATTGGCGCTTGGTGAAACTGGCGCGCGGTTGATTGCCGCAGGGATTGCTATCTCAACGCTCGGATTTCTCAGCCAGGGAATGTTGACGGCGCCACGCGTTTATTTCGCGATGGCGGAAGACGGATTGTTTTTCCGTGAGGTTGGCAGACTCCATCCCAGGACGCACGCCCCGGTGGTCGCCATCACGTTGCAGGGAGTTATGGCCATCGCCATCGCGTACTGGGGAAAGTACGAACAGATTCTGAACTACGTCGTTTCTGTCGACTTCATCTTCTTTGGCGCCACCGCCGCTTGCCTTTTCGTGCTCCGAAAAAGAGACCAGGAGAAAGGATTTATTACCGTGCCCGGTCACCCGGTCACCACTTTGGTTTTCGTTCTTGTTTGCTGGTTGGTCGTGATTAACACGGTCTACAAGTATCCTGAAAACACTGCAATAGGATTAGCAATACTCCTGGCGGGTATTCCCGTCTACTATTTCTGGCGATCCAGGAACAAACAATGAAGCCGATTGAGCAACAAACGAAGACGCGCGCGTCAGAGTACATGCACTGGGCCAAGACGCAGTCCGGCGCCAAATTTAATTTGGCGACCAGCGGCCTGGCGAACCTGAGCTTGTCCGACCTCAAATTCCGTTTGGACCAGCTGGAAATTACCGGGTTAACGGGCTACGGGTATGGGCCACTGGTTGAGCAATTGTCGGCACGTTATCGCGTTGATTCCCGGAACATAGTTACCGCCGCCGGCACTAGCTTCGCGAATCACCTGGCCATGGCAGCCCTGATCGATCCGGGTGATGAAGTCCTGATAGAGCGGCCCGCGTACGAGCCAATACTCGCTCTGGCGCGTTACCTCGGCGCAAAAGTTCGACGCTTCGACAGACACTTCGATAATGGTTTTGACGTTCTACCGGAGGAGATTGAGAAGCACACTAGTCAGCGGACCCGGCTGATTGTGCTTACTAACTTTCATAACCCCACCGGCGTTACCACTGACATGCGTTCAATGGCCGAAGTTGGTGAACTAGCGAAGGCGGTCGGTGCACGCGTACTCGTCGATGAGGTTTATCTGGAAATGTTGTTTCAAGAGAAGCCCACCTCCGCTTTTCACCTTGGGCCCGATTTCATCGTGACCAGTAGCCTGACTAAAGCTTATGGTTTGAGTGGACTGCGTTGCGGTTGGATATTTGCGCAGGCGGGTTTAGCCGAACGGATGTGGAGATTAAATGATCTTTTTGCGGCTACTCCTGTGCACGTAGGAGAAAGGTTGAGCGTGGTAGCGCTCCAGCAGTTAGAGCGTCTCGGTTCTCAAGCCAAGGCCCGACTGAATACAAACCGCGCGGCGCTCAATCAGTTTCTGGATGCGCGAGACGATCTGGAGGCAATAAGACCCGAGGCTGGATCGATCATGTTTCCGCGAATAAAGAATGGAAACGCTGAGAAGCTTTTCGAGTTACTACTAGAGAAGTATGAGACGTCAGTGGTACCCGGTAAGTATTTCGAAATGCCCGATCATTTTCGCATTGGCATGGGCGGCGAGCCCGAAGTCTTCGTTGAAGGTTTACAACGGTTAGGTTCCGCGCTGGATGAATTGAAGTGACGGAAGCAAAAGTGCCGCGGATTTACGCGGATAAACGCAGATCAGAACAAGAGACAATAAGAATCGCGATCGAATTGGAATTCAACTCCATTCGTTTTTAGTTCTGATCAGCGTTTATCCGCGTGCATCCGCGGCTAATTTTTCTTCGGTCGTTTGCGCTGAACTTCAGCCGTCGCAACGAATCGTGACGAGGATGAAATTTGCCAGCTATCCGCACGGATAGAGGCAGATCAGAACAAGAGACATTAGGAATCGCGATCGAATTCAACGCCATTCGTTTTTAATTCTGATCAGCGTTTATCCGCGTGCATCCGCGGCTAATTTTTCTTCGGTCGTTTGCGCTGAACTTCCGCCAGTCGCAACCAATCGTGAACGTGGTCGGCCGCATCAATTCCAGCTGCTTCAGCCGTAATTTTTATTGGAGTACCGCCGGGCCACTCGCTGCGGCGAGCACGAGCCCCGCCAATCGCCTGAAAGTAGACCTTACCCTTGGCAAGCTTCTTTCCGGTAACAGGTTCGTGAATTTGGTATTCGACCTGGAGGTCTGGGGAATTCAAGACTATCGTGCCGTCCTGAACCGTATCGACTTCAAAACTGAGCAGAACGACCATCGAATCCGTTTCGGTCCTGGCACGTACCACCGCGTCATTCCTCTCAACATCGCCGATTGTCGAGGCAATAATATTTGGATCTTCGATGAGCCTATTAACGAAGCTGGCAAAGATCGTGTCTTCGCTGAGCAGGCGCCGTTTTGTGCGATGTCGACCGATCAGCAGTTTGACCTTCTCATTCAGGGGCGTGATTGGTCTGTGCGAAGTGGGTTTGGGGGCGTATTCAGGCAGAGCGATGGGTTGGGGCGCGGGTGTGGCGACGGGCTTCGCAGTGCGCCGTCCTGATTGGGCCTCGATGGCCCCGACGGCACTTAGAGACAACAAAATCACAGCGAGACCGGGTAACCTAAGTGTTTTGCTTTTGCGGTATGGAAAGAAGCTCATGGCCTTCGGGACTCGGCTCAGTCTTCATTTCAGGTTGATGCGGCCGTTAGACGTGAGAGGTTAGCACAAGGTTGCGTCCGATTTTGGAAACGGCTTGGGAACTCCGATGTTCGGGACAATTGAGCGACGTGAAAACAAAATGTGGTTCGCCTAAATACTTAGATGAAGCGAGACCTCTGCTCACTGGGATCGCGGGCGTCCCCGCCCGCACTGAGCGAAGCGAACAAGGCCGTTGTTGATTAAACAGTTGGGTGAAAGGTGGCGTTCCTATTCAGCGAGTATTAGGCAACGCGACGAAAGTTTCGCTTCGCTCAGTACGGACGGGGACGCCCGCGATCCCAGTGAGCAG
>DATEPF010000399.1:0-2333 GCA_035273325.1 Pyrinomonadaceae bacterium
TAAGCGGCGATGGATCAAAGTCCTGCTACTCGTGTCATGTTTGTGAGAAGGGGCTCACTGACGGTCTTTCGAAATCGATCGGCGCCTTCAACAAACAGTTGCCGCGGAGTAGTCCCACGCTTTGGAACATCGGTTACCACAAAGAGTTTTACTGGGACGGGCGTAGTGGTTCTCTCGAGAAGCAAGCGATGGCTGCGTGGACGGGCGCCAACATGGGAGCGAAGGCGGATGAAATCGCCACGAAGTTAAACGCGCTGCAGGATTATCGAATGCAATTTCAGAAGGTGTTCGGCAGCGACGCAACTCCGGACAATATCGTGAAAGCCATCGCTGCATTTGAGCGAACAATAATCAGCGGCGATACCGCGTGGGACCGTTACCGCGCGGGAGACGCCTCGGCGATCAGCAAAAGCGCTTTTCGCGGATGGAACATCTTTCAGGCAATTCAATGCACAAATTGCCACGACGGCGTACTGCTAACCGATCAGCAGTACCACAATGTGGGCATCGGGATGGACCAGAAAGAACCCGACGTAGGGCGTTTCAAAGTCACCAATAAACCGGAGGATACCGGCGCATTCAAGACTCCGACACTGCGCGACATTGCTGAGTCAGCGCCATATTTCCACGACGGTAGTTCGGCTACGCTGGAACAGGCGGTCGACATTATGCTGGGCGGTGGAAAAGAAAATCCGCATTTGGATAAGAAGAATTTGCAGAAGCGAAACATTCTGCCTGATCAACGAGAGGATCTGCTGAACTTCCTGCGGGCTTTGGATGTGGATTGTGGGTTAACTAAACCGCCTTTGCCACAAAAGTAGTTTTGCTTTTTTCGTGTTGTTTTGTGTGATTCGTGGATCGACTTTTAGCGGCTTAAAAAACGATCCACGAAATACACGAATCGCGCGAAACAAAAGGGCGGCCTTAGGCCGCCCCTAGAACTCGTTGATACTCGGTCTACTTTCCGAATACTACCCAGTCGTGCTCCGACGTTCCCATGAACAACAACATCGGCAGTGACATCCACGCATTTGTTCGTGACGCGATGAACGCCTGACGTGCCAACTCAGGAGGCGCCGCAGGTCCAGTACCAGCCGTCGCGGCGATGATTCTCTTGTTGTTGGGCCAGATAATTCCCCACACGTTCAACAACATCACCAGACCGTACGCACCGCCCAAACCAATCGAGTAAACATTGTTCGGCGTCGTGTATCCACCAATAGTCATCTTGGCGTTGAAGTAACGGATGATGCCGTAGGAGACAATCATCGTCAGAATGATCATCACTATGGCGAAGATCCTTCCGTCCTTGGTAACAGCCGGAACTTTCTTGATCAGGAAGTATTCAATGATGAACAAAACTATCGGATAACTGAGCCAGGTAAGGAGTATTAACCATACATTGAGATTCGCGTTCTCCAACGTGTTGGCGTTTTTAACCGCGGGCGAGAGGATATACATTGCAAAGTAAGTCAAACCCGCTAGTACCGTCACCACCGCGCCCCATCGGAAAAACCAGAGCGCTCGCGACAGCAGATCGGGATTTACTTTCTTCTTGGTCTCAGCGTCCAGCCCTTTTTGAAACGGGACGTTGACCAGGTTGAAGAAGTAGAGCAAACCAATCCACGTGATGCCGCCCACCAGATGCAGCCAGCGCAAAATCGTGCGCGCGATCTCGGCGCCGTCAGGGGAATTAAAGACTTCCTGAAACATAGCCAGACTGACGGGGAGATGAACAGTTGACTCGATAAACATTCGGACCTCCGTGTAGGACAGGCATTCCTGCCGTTCCGTTTTAAGTTTTTGACAGTGACAGACAGGAATGTCTGTCCCAACCCTTAGTTTTTGACAGTGACAGACAGGAATGTCTGTCGCACCTGTGGCCTTGAATACGGGCGAAGATTACACCCAGAGACCACTAGAAGCAATAACTACTAGTTAACGATCTATTCGTCGAGTGGCCGTGGACCGGCATCCATTCCACGTACGCTCGCTTGATTAATGACGCGCACTTGCAAATCCGAATTGACGCGAATCTGGCAAGACAGTCGGACGTTCTCTGCCAGCTCAGATTCCATTGCCAAACGATTCTGCTCCAACTCGCCCATTGGCGCCGGCTGGCCCTCAAGAATTTCAACGCGGCAGGTAGTGCAGCGTGCATTACCGCCACAGCGGTGAAGAATATCGATACCGGCGTCTTCAATAGCCAGCACCAATTTTTTTCCCTCTGGCGCGTCTATGGTTTGCGTGCCTGTGGCGGTCTCCGCAACGATCGTGGGCATCGGTTCACTCTCCGTCTGAATGTTGGATTTGATTTCGCCCTGAATTTGGCA
>DATEPF010000400.1:0-3839 GCA_035273325.1 Pyrinomonadaceae bacterium
CGCTTCGCTCAATGCGGGCGAGACGCCCGCGGTCCCAGTAAACGCGTAGCCTTGTGCCGTTAGAGTAACGAGCTGATGCACCGATCCCAGTACCCTCGCTTCCTTGACAGCCCGATGACACAGCGGTATAAGCACTGCTGAAAACGTGGTGAGTTAAGGCGACTTGCGGCCACGCAAAACAAACGGCTAAACAGCTCGGGCACACCAAAGGTCGAACCCGAAAAAACTTCAGTAGTTTCAGAAGTCCCGCGTTGTTTAGCGCGGGAATTTTTTATGTGGGACAGGCATTCCTGCCTGTCATTAAAGAAGGACAGACACGAACGTCTGTCCTACCAAAGAAGGACAGACAGGAATGTCTGTCCCACTGTTATGGAATCTTTTAAAGATCTTCTCGAGTCCGACAGTATTCACGTCCTGGATGGCGCGATGGGCACCATGCTTTACGCCAAGGGCGTGTACATCAATCGCTGTTACGACGAACTTAATATCAGCAATCCGGATCTCGTGCGTGAAGTGCACGCCGAATACTGTCGCGCCGGGGCCGACATCCTGGAAACAAATACCTTTGGAGCTACCGCACCTCACCTGGCCCAATACGGGCTCGAGGGAAGTCTGCGGGAGATCAATATCGCCGCGGCCCGGCTGGCTCGCGAAGGCGGCACAGACTGCTACATCGCCGGCGCCGTTGGTCCACTTGGATTGCGTATCGAGCCGTATGGTCCAACCTCGTACGACGAAGCCAAAGACCTTTTCAAAGAACAGATTTCAGCCCTGCTCGAAGGCGGCGTCGATCTTTTTCTCCTCGAAACGTTTTCCGACGTCTCTGAAATGAGACAAGCCATCAGCGCCGTTCGTGAGCTTTGCGACCTCCCGATCGTGGCGCAGATGACCATCCAGGTCGATGGCAACACGTCTTACGGGACTACGCCTGAAGTTTTTACTGCACGTCTCGATCAGTGGGGCGCAGACGTAATCGGACTAAATTGTGGGGTGGGTCCGGCAATCATTCTTACCGCGCTGGAGAAGATGCGTTCGGTAACGAAGAAGAAATTGGCTGCGCAACCTAATGCCGGTTTACCCCGCGACGTGCAGGGCCGCCAGTTTTACATGTGTTCACCTGAGTACATGTCGAAATTTGCCAAGCGCTTCATTCAGTCAGGTGCAAAGTTTATTGGTGGATGCTGCGGCACCACACCCTCGCACATCAAGTTGATCTCAGATGCGGTGCGCGCTGCTTCTCCACGCGCGCAGAAAGTTGTGCTGTCGTCGGGTTCCCTGGCCGAAATCACGGAGATTACGCCGGCTGACATCAAAGTGATGCCGCCCGAGCTGCGATCGAAATGGTCGCGAAAGATCGTTCAGGGCGAATTTGTAACATCAGTCGAAGTGCTGCCGCCGAAAGGTGTCGATGCGCAAAAAACGCTCGACTCGATTCGATTACTTAAAGACGCTGGTGTTGATGGGGTAAATATTCCCGACGGAGCACGCGCACAGTCGCGCATGAGTGCCCTGGCGACGGCGGTGCTGGTTGAGCAGCAGATCGGTATTGAGTCGGTGTTGCACTACTGCTGTCGCGATCGAAATCTGCTGGGCATGATGTCTGATCTGCTCGGCGCATCGGCTCTTGGCATAAGAAATCTGCTGCTGATTACGGGCGATCCGCCGAAGATGGGTCCTTACCCGGACGCGACGGCCGTATTTGATATTGACGCCATCGGTCTGACCAACATGGTCAATAAACTGAACCACGGTCTCGACCTCGGCAACAATCCCATCGGCGAACCAACTGCGTTTTGTATTGGTGTCGGTGTTAATCCGGGCGCGATCAATCTCGACGAAGAAATCCGGCGCTTTGAATATAAAGTTGAAGCCGGCGCGCAATATGCGATTACGCAACCTGTATTTGATACAGACCAGCTGCGTGACTTCATCAAACGGATCGAACACGTAAGGATTCCCATTGTTGCCGGAATCTGGCCCCTCGTCTCCTACCGCAATGCAGAGTTTCTGCACAACGAAGTTCCCGGCGTACGTGTGACACCATCGATCATGGATCGCATGAGGGCGGCTTCAGCAATAAGTAAGGAAGCGGGACGTGATGAAGGATTGAAGATTGCAGGCGAGTCGCTAAATGAGGTGCGCGACATCATCCAGGGTGTGCAAGTTTCAGCGCCGTTCGGAAATGTGAAGTACGCTCTGGAAGTATTCGGCGCGCTACCGGAACTGGCGGCCGCGAAAGTTCAATCCCATCCAGCGGCCTAAAAGCGATCCACGAAACACACGAAACAGTTCGTGTTATTTCGTGGATTAGTATTTAAGGACGTGTTGCAGTGCTTCTGCGAGATTTGGATACTGAAACTGATATCCTGCCTCTTTTAAAACCTTCGGCTCCACACGCTGACTCGATAGCAACAACGCATCAGCCATCTCGCCAAACGCTAACCGCACTCCAAAGGCTGGAATCGGCAACAACGTCGGACGCGACAAAGCATGTCCCAGAGTTTTCGTGAACTCTGCATTGCTCACCGGATTCGGCGCCACGAAATTTACTGGACCACTCAACAACTCATTCGTTAAAGCAAACTTTAAGGCACCCACCACGTCGTCCAACGCGATCCAGCTCATCCACTGTTTCCCACTGCCAATCCTGCCACCAATTCCCATCCGGAAAGGCGGCAACATTTTTTTCAGTGCCCCGCCCTCCTTATCGAGGATGATGCCAAAACGCGCGTTCATCACACGAATACCCATGGCCGTCGCATGTGAAGTCGTTTTTTCCCATTCGACGCAGACCTCGGAAAGAAAGTCATTACCGGGAGGACTCGATTCAGTCAGCACTTCATCGCCGCGATCGCCGTAATAGCCAATCGCTGATGCCGAAATGAGCACTCGTGGTGGAGTGGTTAAATTCCCAAGCGCATCTGCCAGCAACTTAGTTCCCCGGATGCGGCTCTCGCGAATACGTTTCTTCTTCTCGTCAGTCCAACGTCCTTCCGCGATGCTTTCGCCGGCCAGATGGACTACCGCATCAAAACCCTCAATTAAGGACAACGCGATACTGTAGCGTTCCGGGCTCCATTCAATTTCTTGAGCCGACTCCGGGTAATGCCGGACTAAACGATAGATGTCATGACCATCGGGCTCCAGCGCTTTAATAAGTGCCGTGCCAACCAGACCATGCGAGCCGCTGATAAGAATTTTCATACGTACCTCTTGCCAGAGCTCTGGCTAAAGTTGTTACACGTGCTTCACACCTACTGTCTTGTATTCTGCGTGGATTTATT
This sequence comes from Pyrinomonadaceae bacterium, assembly GCA_035273325.1. Taxonomy (GTDB): domain Bacteria; phylum Acidobacteriota; class Blastocatellia; order Pyrinomonadales; family Pyrinomonadaceae; genus PSRF01. The sequence goes on from DATEPF010000400.1 coordinate 3,285, forward strand.
CTATCAGACGTCTGATTTACGTAACGCAAACTGTTAGTTTGCGAACGCTGATAGTTTTCGACGCGGCCGCAAACTAACAGTTTGCGTTACGGCGGCCGCCGGGTCGTCCCTCACTCGATCGACGTTGTTACTCACCCACTGAAGTCTTACCAATCCTAACTGCAGGTGTAATGTGCTTAACGTCAGACGATTCCTGCTAATGGTCCTGGTCCTCGTGTTTCTCTGTTCTGTGCTTTGGCAGAGCGCCGGCATGCAATCACCTCTGCGTCGCATCACGAACACGGCTGAAGAAGGTATCAATCTCAATCCCTCCATGAGCGGTGATGGGCGAATCGTTGCGTTTGAATCCACTGAAGACGTTGCGGGTGCTGGTGGACCAGATAGTTTTCGCGCGATTCGCGCCAACGTGAATGTTAATCCGGTAACGTTCGCGCAACTTGCTGCCGGCCGCGCACCGGCGCCTGCAATTTCACAGGACGGCTCGCGCATTGCGTTTGCCTCAACCTCCAACCCGCTCGGCGCCAACGCTGACGGCAATTCAGAAATATTTCTCCA
>DATEPF010000401.1:0-13851 GCA_035273325.1 Pyrinomonadaceae bacterium
AATATTAATTAGCCACGATTGGCGACGGATCGTGCGCACATCTGCCGGGTCTCGATAACAAATGACTGGACCGACAGAGGAAAATTCATCACGCAGAGAATCTTCGGTTTCTGTTGCTGAACTTGGAATCGGTAGATCCAAAACATCCGCGCTCATCATTTTCTCCTTTAACGAATTCACTTGCTCACGATCAATTCCGTGTCGGCGTGTTCGCTATACAACTCGCGTTCCAGTTCACTCATTCGAGTAACTCACTTCACCAAGCACCCTGTTGTAAAACACAACACCCAAAGTGCATGTAAAATCCAACACTGTTAAGCACCGTAATAGGAATGCTTGTTGATTTAGATGAAAGAATAGCTGCCAAAAATTTAGATGGTCGATAACAACTCCTTGAAGGCGCCAATATCGCACGTGCTAAATCTGCCAACCCTCGAAGAAGCTTTGCACGAGGTTGCTGCTTCAGGACATGCTGACGCTTACATGCGCCTTGGAGTGGTGTTGTCCGATCAAACCGGATTGGAGATGGAGGCCGAGGCAGCTTTTCGCGAAGCCATAAGACGAGGATCATTCTTTTCTACAGTCTTGCTCGCGTGTCTGCTCATTAATCAGCGAGGGCGACGCGATGAAGGATACAAGCTCCTGAAGAAACCAAGAGGGATGGGTATACCGGGGGTCTCGGAACTCCTTCGAACTGTAGGGAGCAACCAAATAGCTGAACTTACACAGGTCAGGACCGCTGAAGAGATTTATCACGCAGCAAAAGAAATTGATGGAGAGTCCCGAGCCGGATCGTATCAACTCGCTGTGTTGCGGGTGGTAGCTCACCACGGCATTTATGAGCGTCAATTGTTTTATGAACCCCTTAATAGTTTTGACGACATAGCACCATTATTAGATACCGCAAATGCCTTGCTTCAGGAGTACGTAAATTACCGATGGGTCGATAAAGTGGCTATATCGTTCCGAATGTTTGAGTCTGGTCGATCAGCACCTCTTGGTAGGCTGTCGCTCCAGCACGCAGGTGATCCAGAAATCGACAGACATTCCGTTAGACTAGTTGCCTTTGATAAGTCCAAGGACGAATTAGTATTCGCGAACTCGTGGGGCATAGGTTGGGGAGACAAAGGTTATGGAAGCCTTAGCCGAACCTACATTCAACGATACATGGTTGATGCATGGCTGATGCGATCGACTCGCCACGGCCCCAGCCGGTTCAATTACAAACACCTTTCAACTGCTACTGACAACCGAACGTTTGCCAAAGCGTGGATGATAGAGAACCCTCGGTGGCGCGGTGGAAATTTTGCTACAGATCCATATCACTATAAGTTCGTAATTCACGAAACCATTTCCGGTGCCGATCACCAACCTGTTGAAATTATTGAGATCCGGAATGGCATAGGAATTAAGGTTGCCTGGGCCCACTTGCACCACGTTACCTCCGACCGCATAAGCATTTTGAAGGAGTTTTATGTTTGGCCTAACTTTCGTCGACAAGGACTTGGTAGACGATTAGAAGAAGCAGCTTCATATCGTGCAAGGGTCTGGGGCTCAGAAAGGATTCAGATCCTATTCCATCAAATCGACTCGTGGCTGCATGTGCGCGCTGCGGGTAGACTCTTCGCTACAGAGATGGGATACACTTGGAAATGGCGAGACGGTTACTTGCCCGCTATCGTTGCTATTGGAGAAAAGACCCTCACGCCTCAGTGACTCTGGCGTTGCGTCGGCAATAAAACGCGATGGGCAAGTCGCGAGATGAATAGGCTACGGCCGTATTGCTGTTTGTAAAACACAACACCCGAAGTGGATGTAGAATCCACACCTCGCATCGAGATTCAAGAGAATTGGAGTGGTTCGAGACCGAAGTAGTTCGGCTGCGAGAAAACACGAGAAGCATCAAGGCATACCACAATGCAAGGAATCTCTTTATTGACAACATCGTGAGCGTAATTGGAATGCGACCAACGAAGGGTTACTGGTGGTTTAGGTGAGGACAGTGACGACAAGAGGCGAACGTCTCCGCCCACCCTTGGATCGCGCCACCTCCAAAGCTGGACTTCTCGGTATTAACAACACAGACATGGAGAAACATGCTTCATAAGAAATGTCATTAGCCATCATTATTGCTTCGACCAACGGAATCGTAGTGGCAGCTGAGAGGCGGGTGGGATCTTATATTCATCCGACCATTGTTGACGCCGAAAAATACAGACTCTGTCCTTCAGCTTTGGTCTATTTTGACGGATGCAAAAAACTCACCGTTTACGAACCGCCTCATAGTTTCGTCGCCTTTACTTATACTGGATCGGGTTCGATAAATTCCCATCAACTCATCGAGGACTTAAAGCAGAAGGTTCCTTCGCAGCGCCTCCTGATTAGAGAATATGCCGACGCCCTTCTGAAGCTTTATTCAGAGAACCCGGACCAGTATCGTTTAGGGTACGAACCTTTCGCGGCCGACACCTCAAATAATATCTATGTCACTGGGTACGACCAGGGAGCGGTCGAGGCTTTTCTTTTTCAGCTTGATTTGCCGTTCAGAGCGGGACCAACTCTTATGAGCATGCATCCGGGTGGAATTGTGGTGTCCGGGACTGGAGATCATCTGGAGGCGGCGATCGAAGTCTTGCGGGAAAGGCAGATACGAAAACTCGAAAAACAGATATCTGGAAACCGTCTTGTGGGCAGTCCGACGGCAATACATGAAGCCAAACTGCACTTCCTCAGAAACAGCGACATTCAGTGGGCGGGAATGTCGATTCAGGAAATGCAGGAATCTGCGGAATTGATCATTGAGCACACAGTCGCCGAGCAAATCCGTCTAAACGAAGTACCATCCGTCGGAGGCGGCATAGACGTTATTCGAATGACCAGACGGCGCGGAGTTGAAGTTATTAAGTACGACCCATACTTGGAAGTTGGCAAGCGACCGCTAGCCGAAACGCATCATAATTTCATTGTCTTAAACTGTTGCGGCCAGAACGTTGAGATGCAGATTGACTTCGAGCTGGATAATCCGCTTGTTGAACCGCGTCTCAGATACCCGGCCGACGAACAATTCCAATGCCCGATTTGTCGAACCAGCCACGACCTGTCCGAATTGAGAAAAGTGATTCAGGAAACTGTTAACTATTACATTATCGTTGATGGAAAACGGCCTGAAATTCTTAAGGTCTGAAAGAGACAGATAAGACCAACTTAGGCTGGCCGCAAGTCACTTTGCGTTTCGATGCGATGGGAGCCCTGTTGTAAAACACAACACCCAAAGTGCATGTAAAATCCAACACCCCTCATTGAACCTCGATGAAAAGAGAGCTTTCCTTTTCCTTCCCTCTCAGCGATGAACGCGTGGGTCTTTTCGCGGAATTGGGTTTGAGATTTCGAGAACTCAACGGCAGCGAAGCACTATTCCCCTGAAGAGAAAGCGAAGTTGGTGGTAGAGGCTTCACCTCGCCATTTGTCAAAAACGTGATCGCGGATCTCACATACTGTTGTGTCTCACGATAAGGAGGAATACCTCCGGTTATCCGTCCTCGGCGATTGATGATCTTTCCACTCGCCAGAACAAGCGGCCTACCGGTCCGAAACGATTGAACGGTTCCCTCTCCAGCGTTATAGGCAGCGAGCGCAAGATCGAGCCGTCCTCCGAATGTCCTCAACAAATCGCGTAAATACCTCGCTGCCGCGTCAATCGATTGCTGCGGATCATGGGGGTTCTTTAATCCAAATCTCTTCGCAGTGTCGGGCATGAATTGCATTGGCCCACGTGCGCCTCTAGAACTTACCGCGTCAAGTCGGTATCGCGATTCAATGAAGCACAGAATCCTTAGAAGTTGAGGATCGATTCCATAACGCTTCGATGACTCTCTTATGAAGGGCTCAATCCTTTGTGCTCGTTCGCGGATTGGTGACTCCGTGTCGCGCTTTATCTGCGACGCAGCATTCGACGAAAACAAAAACAACATGATGACGGCTAAGAGTGTCTTCTGAAACATGGCGAGGTCGTCCGTGCAAAGGGAGTTCCAAATGAGTGGCACGGCGATTGAAAAGAACCCCGCTCGAACGTCAGCTTCGCGCTAACGAAAATTCGTTAGCGAGAATTTCAATCGATGTCTAGATCGAAGGAGTTTGAGAGATGAAGGGCTTAATCGAAATGACAGCGTATCCGGGGCTGGAGTATTCACGCGCAGCTCAAATCGGGCGCAAACTTGTGGGGCTCGGGTTGGGCGTGAGGACAATGAACGGCATTGTTGCCACTGTTCTGATGCTGACGCTTGGGATGGCAACGGCATCGGCGCAGACTCCCTCCGGTTCGTTCTTTGACGGCGACAGCGCACAGCTCGGAAACAGCTTGCGCTCCATTACATTCTTTCTCGCAGCGGCAATGATCATTGCGGGAATCATCTTCGTCGCGGTAGGAATCATCACCTCTGGTCTGCGCGAATCGCTTTCAACGTGGAAATTCATAACCGGCGCAGCCTGCTTTGCTTTTGGCGGCATCTGTGCCGCTGTCTACGCATTCAGTCAAGGCGAAGCAGTTCCACTGGATAACCAGTTCTAAGCAGCGACACTAAGAACTTTCTCTGATTTTAGTTCCCTTACGGAGGCTAGATATGAGAGCACGTCCGGTGCGCAGAAATATTTATCTGCCTGTGGTGCGCTTCGGCGTTGCCGACAGCGATTGGTTCACTGTCTTGTTGATTTCATGCGCAAGTTACCTGGCGCCGGTCCCATTCGGAATTACGCTTCTCTATGTGCCGCTCCAAATGTGGACCTGGCTCCTTGTGACTGCCGGGAGTATTGCCTTCTTCAACTACATACGCATCGGCCGTAAGCCACATTGGTTACAGCACAGGGTTAGGTCGCTCTTCTTGCACCATCGCCAGTATCGCGCAATTCCAAACGGACGAAGACGCGGCTTCACACGCTCATGGATTCTTTCAAGTGAAGCGTCGGACGCCTGCCTAAAATTCGATGCTGCATTCGAGAGCACCAGCCGGACAGTGCTTTTGCTCGATCATAACAGTCGCGTTCAGGAGGCTTTTGAAGAACGATGGAACGAATCATTGCTTATGACGAACTGACAGACGAACAGGAACGCCGTCTTCGGACGCGCGCCCTCGTGCGCCCAACTGGTAGAAGACGCGATTCGACAATCGTTGGTATCTACAAAGATGCTCTGCGTCACAAGGACGGCGCTCTCACAGTTGCCTATCAGGTAGAAACGCCTGGGACAATGTTTGCCGATGATGCTCTGGTGGACATTCGCTATGACGATCTCGCGCGAATGTTAGCCTTCGAAAAATCGCCGGGTACTTTAGTCCAATTCAGATACTCGACAACTCCTGACCGCGGACAAGAGATTTCCACTGTCATTAATTCACGCGCTGCTGCAGGCACTCACACGCTGGCGTCATTACTTCAATCTTCAAATCTGGATTACTTGAGAGGCGTGGCATTGAGCCTTCCGTATCGGCGAAGTGTTTTGACTATGTGGATACGAGTTCCACCAAAAAAGCGCGGCAATCCAACCATGACCGCACTTGCAGATTTTCAGAGAGCGCTGCGGCAGGAGATGAGAGATCGCGGAAGCGTGCCAGCGTTGCGAAATCTAGCTGGGATTTACTCCCGCACGGCAGACGACTCAGTCGTACGACGAACACTCGAGGAGGAACAGCAAGCTTACAACCACGCGAATAGGGTGTGGCGACTTTTTGAAAATTCGTCTCCGCTGACACTTCGGCGATTTAGTCGGCAGGAGATCTGGGAGGCTGTGTTCTTCGGTCACTGCCAGAACAGTAATTCAGCTCCAACTTTACCGGAAAGACCTGGGAGAGACTTACGCGACTATCTGTGCGGCGAAACAATCGAAGGAGAACTGAACTATCTGATGCATGGTGAATATCCAATCGCGATAGTCTCAATGTTCACGCCCCCAAACGAGTTTGTGACAGCCGATGCGCTGAGGAGCTTAATTGGACGCCGTGACTTCAACCTTCGTCACACGATCGTCACTGAATATCTTTTCCCTGAGCAGCGCAAAGAGACTAAGCGATTAGATCGCCGGATCAAGCAGGTGAAGCGTACATTTACCAGGAGAGATAACCCTGAGGGCGCGGCGGCGCTAAGAAGTTTGCGGGCAGTGCGTGAAGAAGTTGCTGGTGCACGTGAGTCGCTCTTGCCGACTCGGTTCTACGTCCTTCTTTACGGGGAGCGAGCAAGGAACTTTTCTGAGCTGAAGCAGTCGGTTGAAATTCTGGACGAACAATGCGAACGGATTGTCTCTGCCATCCGTCAAATTCCCGGCGCCAACGCGGACCGAGAGGAGCCTGAAGCCTTGCGGGCTCTCTATCCGACGGCAATGGCGGGCGAATTGAGTCCTAATCTTACCGGACGAGAATTAACCGAAGTCTCAAACTCCGTAGCGGTACTGACTCCAACAGAAGACTCTTGGCACGGGGCGATCCGACCGCACACGTTGCTTTCCACTGTGACGGGAAGGCTAGTGGGAATCGATCTCTTTGATCGAAATCAGATTCCTTCACCGCTAATCCAAATCATCGCAGCGCCGCGTGGTGGGAAGTCGATTCTAATGGCTCAGTTCGCCTGCGACATCTTAGCGAGTCTCAGCGATGCGAGTGTCAACGCGATCGATATCGGCGAGACCTTGCTGCCACTGGCATCCGTCTTGGGTGGGCGTTATATCCGTCCCAGGCCCGATGAAGTACGCGCGATTAACATCTGGTCGTATCCCGAATTGAAGGATGGCGAGATGCCCGACGATGTGCAAAAAGCGTTGGTTGTTGGGGATCTAAAAATGCTCGCTCGCGTAAGTGACGATGACAAAACCGCAGAAGACATTATCAGCGCCGTGGTCGGTCAGGTTTACGAGAACATCGTCTCTCAAAACGGTCCGGGTCGGCCTCTCTTTGAACCAGTGCTTTCACACTTTGTCGCTCAGCTCAGGACTTACCCGTTTGACGCTGAAATAGTTCGTGAGCGTCGCGAGACTCTCGCCTTAGCGCTGAACAATTACATTGGTCATCCATGGCTTGATGCTCCAACCCATCCTGATTACGAAGATAAGTCACCGTTCGACGTGTTCGAACTCGGATCACTGAGGGACTTTCCGAACGACATTAAGCTCTCGCTGGCTTACCGCATCGCCGCACACGTCGCACGCTGTATCGGACGCCGGCGCGCGGACGGAACGCGAGCCCCAACCGCCAATTTGTTCGATGAGATGTGGGAGATCAAGGACGAATATCCGTTCATCTTCAAAGTCCTTCAGCACGCCGGTCGAAAAGGCCCGAAGGAAAACTCAATAACAATTTTGGCGACGCACGCTTTCGAAGATATTGAGGATGTCGCTTCGCTGTCAAAGACCGGAAACGTGATCTTTGTAGGGAAGCAACTCGGTGACTTCTCGAAGATCGTCGCACATGCAAAGTTGTCCGAGAACGGAGCGACAGCCATCAGTCACATCAAGACTGCTCCGGGAAGGTTCTCGCAATTCCTGATGGTAATTGGAACCGGACCAGATCAGGTCGTCGAATTGGTGCAACACGAACTCAGTCCGTTAATGCTCTGGACATTGACCACCAATGCCGATGAAAGGAACGCTCGAAGCATCGTCTCGGCCTATCACCCTGAATGGTCTGAGACTGAGGTTCACGCATGGTTAGCTCAGCACTACCCACGTGGTCTGACGGCGGTAGGACTAAGAGAGATCGACGAATCGCTTCTGGCAATTGCCGCGTGAGGTTTTCGCTTAAGGATTAAGCCATGAAATTCATCAAACACCTTCTAATCGGCATGTTGCTAGGCGCAATGCTTACACCATCAACCACGCATGCCCAATGGACCGTTTTCGATCCGGCTCAATACGCGCTCCAAATCGAGCGCCAGATCGAGGAAGCAAACCGATGGCTGGAGCGGGTCAGGCAATATACAGAAGAGATCAACAAGCTGGCCGAACAACTCAGCACAATGAAAGGTGTGTTAGGTCAGGCAGAAAAGCTAGTGCTTCACAATGCCAACCTGACTCGCACGATGGCTCAGATCGGTCAAACGGTGCGTGATGTCTTTGCGTTGAAACGAGCCATAGAGACGATGGTTATCACGCGACTCAGGATGATCAAGTCGATCAAGACTCGTTTGATGAACGGCATCTTTGATCCCGAAGCAGATCTAAATGACTTCGAGGACTACTTGCGAAACTCTATAGGTCGAACCTCACAGACCAAGATCGCAACGATGAACCGCATTGCCATGTTCGACGCAACACTGGCGCGGCTCTACCACGATTTGCAAACAGCACAAGCTAGACAAGCCGGAGCGGCAGCTCAATTGAAACAGGCGAGGGATAAGCTTGACGCGGAGCTGGCCAAACCTCAAGCAGAGCAATGCGCCTCATGCATATCCGATTTGAAGCTTGAGATTGCCTACTGTGAAAAGACAATCGCTGACCTTGATACGCAGATCACGAACCTCTCGACGCAGATCGAGGATCGCGTGAAACTCTACAACCTCACAATGGAAGAGCGGGTGCGAATCGCCAATCGGGTCAGAGCGACAGATGAAGCGTGGGATAACTTGAACATTGTCAAAGACGGTATTTTCGCGGAGATCGAGAGGGGTGGCATGCCTCGCCCTTAGCACTGCACTAGGAATCCACGAATGAATCTCAAAAGAACGGCAAGCTTGATCATCCTCTTAGCATTTCTGCTGCTCCCAACATTGGCGCAGGCGCAAGCGGCAACGCCAACACCGTCCCCTGCGGCGGCTAGATCGCTGTCAGAGAACATCGCAGCTCTAACACAGCGAGCGGCCTCACTGCTGCCACAGTTCGACAACGAAGTCGTTTCAAAATTAATTGGCTGGTTCGAACTCTTAGCCTGGGTTCTTGGTAATTGTCTGGCGGGCTTCGCGATGTTGCGCATTATGCGCGAGGACAATGGCGAGGGCTCAAATCTCTATTGGTGGTTCGGCAGACTGGGTTTGTTCTTTGTCTTATCGGGAACAAGCTTCGCGATCATCAATGGCATGAGCGCCATTGGGTACGAAATCGCGAACGGAAACGAGGCTCGCCAGCGATCAGTTCTACAACAAATGTATCTGGCTCAGCGTGACAGTTTTAATGAGTCCTACGCCAAATTTCAACAGAACATGTTCACGGTAAAGGTTGATGGGCGTGAGACCGCAATCGAGCCGGTCCCACTAGGAAGTGAGTCAGTCCTTGGCATCATTGTCGATAGTGAAAACACCCTGAAAGACTTTGACCGCAAGGCGGATGTCTCGCAGTGGAACATCTCCACTATGTTGACGTGGTTGAACTTCGAGCGAGCGCTGATTGAGTTTGGCGATCTGATTCTGGTAATCCTTGGAGCCGCCTTGCTGCTCGGGATGAAGCTCGCGATGCCGTTCATGCTTGCGGGTATCGTCGACCGACATCTGGCGGCCAAAACTACCTATCCATTCTTCTATGGGGTCGTTGCCCTAACACTCGTGTGGCCTTCAGTCTCGAAGATTATTCGCATAATCGCCTACATGTTCGGCAACGTGGCCATGGCGGTCGGCGATGGCAGTCCTTTATATATATGGAACTACGAAACGATGCGGGCGATTACTGACCCGCTGGCGCAGCCACAGTACACGATTGCGTTGGCGGCGTTCGCCATGGGGCTCGGCGCGCTTTGCCTCTATGGAACCCCCTTCATCTCCTTGTACTTTTTGTCGGGCCGCATTTACGAGTCTGTCGCGACAGTAACGTCCAGTTGGATGGGCGCGATGATTGGAACAGGCATTGAGAAGTACAGCGCGGAAGCTGCCGCCTCAATAAATCGCCAAGCTGAGAACACGCAATACAACGCCGGTTATCAGGCAGACGTAACACGATCAGCCGGCCAGTGGGAAGCTGGCAATATGCGTGCTCAGGGACAGCGCACAGCTCAACTTGCTTCCATTCAAGCGGCCTTAACCAGCCAGGTGGCGGCAACGCAAGGCGCTGCCACTACGCAGCGAATGATTATTCAAGCGTCGGCGGGATTTCAGAAATCACAAGTGGGCTCTGACGTTGCGCGAAACATTCGCGACACCAATATCGGCGCTTCCCTTGCAGTTGGCAACATTGTCGCAGGAGCTAAACGCGATCTTCATATGAATGCGGGCAATACTTCTGCGGCCAAAATTGACCAAGGTGTCAGCCTAGTTAACTCGATGATTCCACCGGAAGTGCCGGTAGCGAGAGGCTTGGTCGAGATTCCCAAGTACGATGCGATCACAAAACGCAACCGTACTGCTAACGAGGCAACCACCGAGTTCAGCGCGTACACGGTTCAAAATCAGCAAACAAATGCCAACCGCATCGTTTATTCCGCTCAGCAGTATCAGGGTGAAATGAACCAAGCTATAGATAAGCAGGCGGGTGCTCAGATTGCGGGAGTTAACGCTGGAGCAGGTCAAGCGATTGGTGGTTACCAGCGCGGAGCTGCCCAGGCTCGTTCCGGCGTGGATCAAAACTATCAGTTAGAACTTGGTGCCAACAAGCAGATATACACGTCACAAGTTGATGCTGCCGGACAAATCCGCAGTGCTGGATTAGAAGCCGCCAAACTTCGGCAAGCTGCAGCCGTCATTTCGGCAGTTGGACGCGAGATTTCAAGAGAAGTTGGACAGGGTATGCGAATACGATTCTAGTCGATTCGATAGTTGATGATATTAAGCACAATCTCATTCGACGCGCTCCGCGGCGTCGACAATCCGAAGCGCTCTTCTGAGGGCCTGAACATCCAACTCGCAGTCTTCAAGCACAAGGTCAATTAACTTAGCAATATCCTCGCGGCTCTGTTCCCTTAAACAGCGAGCGAAGTGGTGAAGATCGGATGGATTTTTAGTTACATAGATTAGATGGCCAACGTAATGTCGTAGCAGAGCTGTATCAAACCTGACAAAGATCTTGGACAAGCTGCTCAAGCAAGCGTGCCTGGTGGGACTGTAGGAACACGCCTTGAAAGTTTCGACTAAGAACCATCCCCAACGGTCGCCGCTATCAAAGAAGAAGTCGCTCTCAGACGTCCGTTCCGCAGCGTAGTCGAATCGCTCTATCAGACGGCAGAGCTTCTCGGGTAGCACCTCGTCGATTAGCTTAGCAACGTGAGGGGGAATTGTACTTATGGTATGAGCCTTGTTGTCGTGAACGTCGGCGCCCAATGAATCCAGCCCTCGCTCGAGCCGCTCAACGTGAGACTCGATATTGTCGGTCGTAGCGTTGTACATCACTTCTATTATGCGGGCCAGTTGGCCTGCGGTGTTCATTGAGAAGCTAGGCCCCGGGACTTCACCAGGTTCGATTTCCCGACCATAGATCAATTGGAATACTGCTAAATTGTTAAAGTCACTAAGTATCTCTCTTATTGATTGATACCGATCCGCCGTCTTATGGCGCGTCATCTTTCTGATGATTGGTCTAAAAGGCTCGGGCACATTGTCGAGGTTTTCACCCAACGTCGGTTCACCTGTGCAAGCTTCAAGAAAAGTAATACCGAGAGAATAAATATCGGACTGAGGAGTCTTTAAGAATGGATTCTGAATGCGCTCGGGAGCCATGTAGAGTCCTGTGCCAATAACTTGACCAGATGTGGTTAAGTGGGAATCATTACCCGCGATCGCGGAGAGCCCAAAATCAGCAATTTTCAAAACCGGCTCTGCCTTTCCCTCAGGTCCATAGAAGACCAATATATTTCGGGGCTTAAGGTCGCGATGAATGATCGGTGGTTCGGATTCGTGCAGGGCTAAAACACCCAGGCAGATCTGAACAAAGCAATTTCGTCGTTCAAGGTTGGAGTAGTTCAAATAAGGAAACATCCTTCCGAAATGCGATTCCTGAGCAAACTCCGATTCCAACCAGTAATCACCGTCCGTTTCCCCAGCGTCCAAGAGTTTGACGATGTGAGCATGCTCTATGCGCTTCAGTATCTCCACTTCTTGATCAAATCTCGCACGTGCGATGGAATCCAAGGGGTCTGCTAAAACCTTCACTGCGGTCGTCGTTCCCCGACGTACGCATTTGTAAACGGAGCCTTCGGCGCCTTTGTCTATTAGTTCCACCAATTCGTATTTTGACAGTAAAAAGTCAGGAGGAGCTTTAGTCACGATACCCTTTTCCAAAGGCAACTAATTCAACCGAACAAACTCCATCTCAACCAGCAGATTCTTAATCTGTGCCGGCTTCACTGAGATACCATCGGAATCCAGAGATCGAACTTCCAAATTGTGCAATGCGTCCGGGAGTGTGCCAACAAAGCGCGGATGTAAATAAAGTACGGGATCAACAACTCTCGTGAAGCCAACATCACGGTAAGCCAAAACTCCTGCGATGGTCGGTGGCTGACTGCGAACCGTGCCGAATGCCCCAACCGATCTGAAGCCCGCGCGAACATGCTTACCGTTGATGTCGAATTCTTCGAACGTCAATCCGTAGAGTGCACGATCATAATCTTCCAGATCGCCAAAAGGTGACGTACTTATTGCCAATATCACCGGGGTCGTTGCTTTCCTGACCTGACGCTTCTTATTGGCTACCGCCGCAGCAATTCGTTGCTCTGCATCGTCAGGTCCCGCGGCAAGGCCACGAACTGGGGCTGCACGCTTGCCAGTCCGTCCCGGCCTCAATGTTATAGCCAACTCACCGTCAAATGATGAGTCGTTTTCAATTCTTAGAGAATCGCTGCATAAGGTTGCAGGCGGAAGTTCGGAGAAGATCTTTCGGATAGTTTGTTTGAATGCGCGCTTCGAATCGTTTGGCCCGAGCTTCGGTAGCCGCCAAACCTCAACCGACCAATCATCCGGCGTTAGCGACTCGATAACCTTAACCAAATCTTCATTGGCAGACATCTGTTTTCCGACAATTCTGTTCAGTTCAGGTACGGTCGCTTCGACGGTTATCGTCACGTCAGGGAACGCAGATGTGAAGTCCGGCTGCCTGTTGGTATTCGTTACTGGCACCTCAACGGCAATCGACGCTCCTAGAATCTGCAGTGTGCGGGCCACTGCCATCTCAAAGAAAACACTATGCCATTCTCTAGTCCGCATGTGTTCAACGAGCTTAGGTTGCCAATCGGGCGGAAGCGCATTGATGTTGTGATTGAGGAAACGGCGCGACTCCCGACCTTTGAGACTTGTACACCTTGAGAGCCAGTCAAACCAAGATTCATCACGCCGCGCGAATGAGTCATCTACACTAAGCGGCTCCGGAAACCACACTTTGGTTGAGGATTCGGTCATAGCAACACTTTAAGATCATGTAGTCTTGAGCCTCTGATGTCTAGTCAATGGCCGATATGTTCTTTAAATCCTGGAGAGCCGTTACACGCTAGCTAGGGTTGGATTGAGTGCGTCGCCGTGCACGCTCAAGTCGTTGGTAGAGTGAAGTACGATCGATGCGCAATAAGCGCGCGGCTTGACTGTGATTTCCGGTCGTCGCAAGCAATTGTTCGTAGAGAGTAATAAGTGTTCGATCGAGAAAGGCTTCGAGTGAATCGTTCTCATGATACAAAAGAGGGACCTGTGCTCTCGGTCCTGCCAAGTGGCCGTTAGGAAGCGCGCGCCGAGCAGCCTCAGCCGTTATCAAATCGCCGTCCATCGTGGTTGCCACAAGCTTTTCCACTACATGCCTCAGCTGACGGACATTTCCTGGCCAAGGATAGTTGGACAATACCTTGAACGCCTCTTTCTCAACTCTGCGTTTGCGAGAGCACTTAGATCTCTTCTCCGCCTCGCACAAAAAGTGATCGACCAACAGCGGGATGTCAGATACACGTTTTTTCAACGGCGGAGTGTTAATGG
>DATEPF010000402.1:0-25254 GCA_035273325.1 Pyrinomonadaceae bacterium
GATCGTCCTTATCGCGGCCAGATTGAAGTGTTCGCCACCCCGCGGGGTGCTCTGACAGTGGTCAACGTGCTGGGCCTGGAAGACTACGTAAAAGGAGTCGTCCCGAATGAGCTTTCGCCCGGCGGCTTCCCCTCCCTTGAAGCGCAAAAAGCGCAAGCAATTGCCGCGCGCACTTACGCGATGCGAAATCTCGGCCAGTTTATGTCTCAAGGGTTCGACATTTTGCCGACTACCCGCTCGCAAGTTTACAAAGGCCTGGCATCTGAACATCCACTTTCTTCACGCGCTGTTGATGAGACGCGCGGCGTGGTAGCGACTTTCGACGGTAAACCGATCAATGCGCTCTACACGTCGACCTGCGGTGGCCGGACCGAGGATGCGCAAAATATTTTCATCGATAACCTGCCGTATTTGGTCGCACGTGAATGTGCCGTCGAGGGTCGTGCGATGCTGGCGCCGTTTACCATTACCACGACGCGCGAACCGGCCGACCTAAAAGAAGAAAACCTCGCCCTCGCTCGCGACTTTGCACTACTCAGCATGCACAGTTTCGGTTTCCTGCGACCGAAGATTGGCGATTCATGGCTGGAAGACCACGCCGAACTGGACGAAGTGAGAAGTTGGCTGTCGTCAGTCGCACGATTAGCGAAACAGGTGGCGCCGGCCGTTACTGAAACCGTTCATTATCCACCTGCTTTTGCCACGGCACTTAGCACCGTTGTTTTCGGCGAACGGCGAGGCGATACGTTGTTGAATAGTGCCGACATTCAGTATTTTCTGGCAGTGACAGATGCCAACGAAATTCCTGAAGCCAACCGCGCGGACGTAGCTTTTCTGATTCGCGAGGGTTACATGTCGGCCCTGCCAAATGCGACTCTCAAACCGAAGGAACCGCTATCGCGTGGACGCGCGCTACATTCAATCGCACGGGTCTTGGATGCCCGCAACCTGCTGCAACTGCAAAAAGCGACGGCACGACCGACAGCAGACGGAGCTCTCGTACTGAGGAGCACGCGCGGAAAAGATCAGGTCGTAAAGATTAGTCCGGACGCATACCTATTCCGGCACATTGCAGAGCACGTTCATCCGGTGAGTTCTGTCCTGGTAGTCGGCGGCGAACCGGTGACCTTTCATATTAATAACGCGGGCTTGGTGGATTACCTGGAAGTTCGTCCCGCTCCCAACGGGGCGGCTGCCGATCGCTCTTCGCCCTTTGCCAACTGGGCCACTGCGTTGAGCGTCGGCCAGGTCCATGCCCGATTGGCCAGGTACAGCGGCGGTATCGGTTCGTTGGTCGATCTGCGAGTAGCGGCGCGCGGCCGTTCGCGACGCGCTACCGACCTCGAGGTGATTGGAACAAATAAAACGAACCATGTGCGCGGCGGCCGCATACGGTCCGCGCTTGGCCTGCGTGAACAACTTTTTGTGATCGAGCGAGAGTTGGACGAGAGCGGACGCGTGACTGGCTTCACATTTCACGGCCGCGGTTGGGGACACGGTGTTGGTCTGTGTCAGGTGGGCGCCTATGGGCTTGCCCGCCAGGGTTACACTCACGAACAAATTCTGAAAGCGTATTACACGGGGATCGATCTGACGCGGGTTTATTAATCACCTTCGTGTTATTTCGTGTAACTCGTGGATGGTTTTTGCCGATGAACTTTTCGCGTAATCAACTGATCGGTGGCCTCATACTGTTGATTGTGATCTGGATTGTCATTCTCTACCGCATGCTATTCTCTGCCGCGTGAACGCCCGCGCGAATTTCAAACCCATTATCGCCATCGTTGGTCCAACCGCTTCCGGAAAAAGCACGCTCGGAATTGAAGTCGCACTTGAACTAAACGGCGAGATAATCAACTGCGATTCGGTGCAGGTTTATCAGGGCATACAGATCGCAACCGCGAAGGTCCCGGTTAATGAACGTCGTAACGTTCCTCATCATCTGATTGATTTCGTTCCGCCTCATATCAACTACACAGCGGGCGAGTGGGCACGCGAAGCAATTGCGACCATAGAGGACATCGAGAAACGCGGACGTGTTCCCATACTCGTCGGTGGCACCGGCCTGTACCTGCGTGCGTTACGCACTCCTTTCTTCTCCAGTCCCCAAACAAATGTTGAACTGCGGCGCAGGGTAAATTTGATCCGAGAAACTCGCGGCGCAGAATATCTGCACCGCTTACTGAAGCGCTTGGATCCCCAAAGTGCAACTGAACTCTATCCGCGCGACTGGCCGCGCGTGCAGCGCGCAATTGAAGTGCGGTCGCAAACGGGCCAACCGATGTCCGCCCAAAAAGTAAAGCGCCCTGAGCCCCACGAAAGCGCGAACCGCTTGCGGGTCATTGTCCTTAATCCACCTCGTTCCGAGTTATACCAGCTCATTAATGACCGGGCCGAACAGCACTTTGCATCGGGCCTCGTGGAAGAGGTCCGAACCTTGTTGGCTCAGGGCGTGCCGGGTGATTCCAACGCGTTGGGAGCCCACGGCTACCGCCGGGTCGTCGAATATCTAGAAGGAAAGCGAGACCTCGCCAGCGCCATTGGCCAGACAAAACAGGACGTGCGGAACTATGCCAAACGTCAGTTAACCTGGTTCCGGCGAGAGCCGGGAGCAGTCTGGTTCGAGGGATTCGGTCATGATGAGGCAGCAAAAAGGGCCGTATTTGGGGTGCTTAAGGACGGGACCGCTGATCAAACGTAACGTTTGTTTCACAATCGCAATATTTCTTGTATCCCGTAAACAGTAGTTGTAATCTGACCTATCCCCCGCCGGTCTTTAGCCACCCAGGGTGCTGCGATGGCAGACGGAAAACCTGCTCCACAAAACATTCAGGACGCGTTTCTGAACACGGTCCGCCGCGAGAAAGCGACGGTTGTAATCTACCTGGTCAACGGGGCGAAGTTGTCCGGACGCATTCGTAGTTTTGATAAGTTTTCCGTATTGCTGGAATCGCAGTCCCACGATCAACTAATTTTCAAGCACGCCATCTCCACCATCTCTCAAACACGGCGCGGCAGTGGCGAGTTGCGTGACTCATCCGCCGCCGAAGTTCCTGTTGAGACGGCAAGTTGAATCAGTAGCAGAAGGCAGGAGCAGGAGGCAGGAATGCGAAACGAGATTATTCTCTGCCTACTCAGTGCCTATTACTACTGACTACTGCTATTGCTCTGGCCTGGGCTCCTGCCTACTGCTCCTGCTGACTGGCTCGTGACTTCTGTTAAACTCTTGCGACAACACAATGACCACCAGCGAAACTCTCCCGGGAACATTCATTACGTTCGAAGGCATTGATGGCAGCGGCAAGTCCACCCAGTTAAAACTGCTGGCTAACTTTCTGAATACCAGAAAATGTGATTTCTTGTTGACTCGAGAGCCGGGCGGTACGCCGGTAGGAAACAAACTGCGCGCCGCGCTGCTAGATGCGCACGAAGAAGTCGATCCACTTGCCGAGCTTTTAGTGTTCGCCGCGGACCGCGCGCAACACGTGCGTCGTGTTCTGCGCCCGGCACTTGAGGCGGGCCAGGTTGTCTTTTCCGACCGCTATGCCGATGCCACCGCAGCTTACCAAGGGGCCGGCCGAGGCTTTCCGCCAAACCTCATTTCCGAAATCATTGAACTCGCTACCGAAGGATTGACTCCTGACTTAACAATCCTATTCGATCTTTCAATCGACGAATCGAATTCGCGGACGCGTCGCCGGTCTGATTCAAAACGAAAAGGTGACCGGTTGGATAGTGAGACCGCCGACTTTCACGCCCGCGTGCGAGATGAATACTTGCGCATTGCGCATAACAATCCAAACCGCGTCAAAGTGGTGGAGACAAACCGCCCGATTGAAGAAACACAGGAACAGGTGAAGCAAATAATTGTCCCTTTTCTAACCAGCCGCGGGCACTTGTCCGAACATGCCCGCGAACAAACACTAACCATTTCTAACTCCGGAGAATAGTTGCGCATGTTCGAACGGTTGGTCGGGAATAAGCGAGTCAAACGTTTGCTGATGCGGACGGTTGCGTCAGGTCGCCTGCCGGGCGCGTTGTTATTCACGGGCGAAGAAGGAGTCGGCAAAAAACTGTTTGCGCTCGAGCTGGCGAGAGCGCTCAATTGCCCAAATTTGAAGAACGGTCAGGGTTGTGGTGAATGTGGTCCATGCAAACGCACTGCTCACTTCAACTATCCGCCGGCTTCCGAAGCGGACGAGTTCAAAGGCATCATTTGGAGTGACCATCCGGACGTAGGTTTAGTGGTGGCACCGAAGCGATTGCTCGTCGTAGAGCAGATGCGGCAGATCGAACGCGAAGCGAACTTCCGCCCGTATGAAGGAAAAGCGCGCTTCTTCTTAGTCGAGGACGCGGACAAATTAAATGACTCATCCGCCAACGCGCTGTTGAAAGTGCTGGAGGAACCTCCACACACGTCACACATCATCCTAATGACTTCGCGGCCGGCCATGCTGTTACCGACCATCCTGTCACGCTGTCAGATGATTAGGTTCGGACCTGTGAGAGCTGAAGAAATTGAGGCATACCTGGTTGCGAACAAACTTGCGAGCGCGGCCGAAGCGCGCGTTCGCGCACGCGTCGCACGCGGCAGCCTTGGGCGAGCGATCGAGCAGGATTTCGATGAGTTCAGTGCACAACGGAAATCTATGCTGCGCGTTCTTGAAGCACTTGCCGCCAGCGGCAATCGCTTGCAGCTGTTGAAGTCGGCGGAAGAATTGAATTCCGCACAACAAAAAGACGAATACGAAACTCGTCTGGATGTCCTGGAAGCTTTGATTCGCGACGCGTGGATGTTGTCACTGAAGGCGCCGGTGGAAAGTGTTGCCAACATTGATCTCCTGCCCCAACTACAAAAGATCGGAAATCAGGTTGAGAGTTGGCGGCCCGCCCGTTGGATTAATCAAATCGAAGAGCTGAGGGAACAGTTGGTAGTTAATATCAACCGCAAAGCCGCAACCGACGCTCTATTCCTCACCATGGCTAACGCTACGCAGCCACCGCCCAAGCGACGTTTCCTCATCAAGTAACCCGATGGGCTTCATGGTGGTTTTGTCGGCGAACTAGAGTATTGGTTCAGGAATGGGCAGTCAGACTGTTACTTAATGCTGACTAACTCCGGCGTATCGATCGCTTTTTTCGCGGTTAACTCGGCAAGCAGTTTTTCGGTTTCCATTACGAACGCATCGACGATGTTTTCGCCGGCGACCTTGCGCATCGGAATGCCGTCTTTGAAGATCATGCCGACACCGCGTCCAAAGGTCACGCCTAACTGCGAATCGTGAGCTTCGCCTGGTCCATTTACTGCACAACCCATGATTGACAGGTGCAGCGGCTCTTCGATATGGGCCAGCCGGCGTTCAATTTCCGTTACGATCTCGACGAAATTATCCACGTCCAAACGGCCGCAAGTAGGGCATGCAACCACGGTCACGCCGCGGGTACGCAAGCCCAGTGACTTTACGATCTCCCAGGCGACGCGCACTTCTTCATGCGGCTCAGCTGCGAGTGAGACCCGAATCGTGTCACCAATGCCTTCATAGAGCAGTATGCCCAATCCAATGGACGACTTGATCGTGCCACCGAACGCTGTGCCCGCTTCAGTGACGCCAAGATGGAACGGGTAGTCCACCTTTTCGGCCAACAACCTGTACGCGGCGACCGTGCGATGAACATCCGAAGCTTTCAGAGAAATAATGGTGTCAGTGAAATCGAGATCTTCCAGTATCTGAATGTGACGCAGGGCCGATTCAACCATTGCTTCCGGAGTCGCCGTCCCATACTTCTTCAACAGATCTTTTTCGAGTGACCCGCCGTTAACTCCAATTCGAATCGGAACTCTTTGCGCCTGAGCGGCGCGCACGACCTCACGCACGCGTTCGTGTTTGCCGATATTTCCCGGGTTCAGTCGCAGCTTATCGATGCCGGCGTCGAGGGCCATCAGCGCCAGCTTGTAATGAAAGTGAATGTCGGCGACTAATGGTACATCAGGGACGCGCTTGCGAATTTCCTTCAACGCAATCGCGGCGTCGTTATCCGGAACGGCAAGGCGAACAACCTCGCATCCGGCCTTCATCATTTCCTCAATCTGCGCCACCGTGGCGCCGACGTCCGCAGTGTCAGTCTTGGTCATAGACTGGATCACCACCGGGGCGCCTCCCCCGATTTGCACATTCTTGATCTGAACTGCTTTAGTCTTTCTCATACATTAAGCAACTGCTACTTGGCCGGTGTTGACGCGCCCGGTGGGCTCTCGCCTCCTCCGCGCCACAATGATGCTTGCTTCAGCAAGTCGTTGGTAATTACAAACACCATCAATAGAATCACCATTACAAAACCAACCTGCTGGATCCGCTCTCGCACTCGCATCGACAACGACAATCCGACCATTGCCAGCATGCTCTCGATCAGAAGCAGAAATATCGCACCGCCATCAAGGACCGGGATGGGCAAAAGGTTGAAGATTCCCAGGTTCAAACTCAGGAAAGCCAGAGTCGTAAAGAACCCGCCCCAACCAAATCGTTCAACTGACGAGGACGCAGCTTTGTAAATGCCGACCGGCCCGGAGAGTGTGTTGCGAGCAGATCGTTGACCGGTGAAGAACTGTCCCAATGCTTTGCCGGTCAAACGCAAAATCTGAAGGTTAGTTTTGACTGCATAACCTGCGGCAACTCCGATGCTGGGTCGCTGCAAAGGAAAGCTGTCGCCGGAGGTAATGCCGAGTCGTTCAGCGCCGTCGGCCATCTTTCGCGGCGTTGCCGTAACGTCAAACTTGCCGCCATCGCGCCCCAACGTCAGGGTGATCGGCTGCGACCGGTGCTCGCGAATAAACGCGTAAATGTGTTCTGCACTGCGAACTGCCTGACCGTTAATCGCCAGAACCTGATCGCCTGGTTTTATGCCCGCCTCCAAAGCCGCAGAGTCAGCAGAGACGTCGCGTATTACAACCGGGTAACCACCATTGTCCGGAACGAACTCGAGAATCCCGAAGGTCTCACCTTCTTCAGTAACCGCAGTAGGCGTAATAGTTAATGGCACTCGCTGACCGTTGCGCTCAACCACCATCGGTAACGGCTGTCCCGGTGACAAGAGCGCGTCGCCACGGATAGTGTCCCAGTCAGGATTTTCAGTGCCGGCAAACGCAACAATCCGATCGCCGGACTGCATTCCCGCGTTTTGTGCAGCACCATTTGCCGGTGCGTAACTAACAACCGGTGCGGGTGTCATCGGAACGCCGTACATCAGTGCGCCGGCAAAGGGAATAGCAAGCGCGGTCAAAACGTTCATCACCGGCCCGGCAACTGCCACGAGTATCCTTTGCCAACGAGGACGCAGATTAAACTGCTCTTCCGGCGGAATATCCGCGGCGCCCTGGCCTTCAAGGGGTGCGTTTGATTCATCACCACCAAGTTTTACGTAGCCGCCGAGTGGAACCAGCGACAGGCGATAGTCAGTGTGACCCCATTTTTTTCCAAATAACCTTGGTCCGAATCCGACGGAGAAAGTCTCCACCCGGATTTTGAATAACTTCGCCACCAGGAAGTGACCAAACTCGTGGATGACGACGGCGGCGCCCAAAATTCCGATAAAAGCGAATATCCCCAAAACAACTGTCATAAACGTCTGTTTCCGATCTCAGCTCAAAAAAATTGCTATCCAAAAGCACTACTCAAGAACCGATTTAGACTCAGAAATGCTAACTCCGGTTGCCGTTAATTGAGTTTACGCGGCACTTTGGGACACGTCAAACTGTGTTTTTCTGAGCAGCTTCGTGTTATTTCGTGGGTTTCCTGGATGTTTTTTATGCGACAAAAAAAATCCCCGAAGCCCACGAAACTACATGAATGTCCCGAAGTCGACTTCGAGGGCGGTAGTCCAATCATGTGAGGCTAAACAACTTTTTCGGCTCGCAGGCTCGCAGGCTTCGCCATCTGATCTATTTCGTTTTGCGCCAGCAGGCGCGCAGACGCGTCGGCTTCCAAAACCGTCGGCAAGTCAGAAACCGGTTGTACGTTGTGCGCGTCCATCACGGCCTCGATAATGCGCGGGATGTCCGTCAGGCAAATGCGTTGGTCAATAAAGGCTTGCACCGCTTCTTCGTTGGCGGCATTCATCGCCGCCGGCAAGGTCCCACCCGTACGTAACGCCCGGTAAGCCAGGGCAATGCAGGGAAAGCGATCGATATCTGGTGGTTCGAAATGAAGGCCGGACAGGGACGTAAGATCCAAAGGCGGCAGGTCACAGGAATGCCGTTGCGGATAAGTGAGCGCGTACTGGATCGCATGTCGCATGTCAGTCACGCCCATCTGCGCAATTACTGAACCGTCAACCAACTCAATCATCGAATGGACCACAGATTCTGGATGAACAACGATACCGATCTGGTCGGCGTTGAAGCCGAATAGCCAGTGAGCTTCGATTACCTCGAGACCTTTGTTCATCAAGGTCGCTGAATCAATGGTGATCTTGGCGCCCATGTTCCACGTCGGATGTCGCAGCGCTTCGGAGACGGTTGACTCGCGCATCTGCGTACTGGTCTTTGTTCTGAACGGGCCGCCGGATGCCGTCAAGATAATGCGACGCACTTCTGTTCTTTCTTCGCCACGCAAACACTGGTGTAGTGCGTTGTGCTCTGAGTCCACCGGCAGCAGTTCCGCCCCTGAGGCACGAGCGGCCGATGTCATTAATTCACCCGCCATCACTAGTGTCTCTTTGTTTGCCAGTGCCACCCGCTTCCCTGCTTCGATCGCTCGTAAAGTGGGAACAAAACCGACGGCGCCCACGGTTGCTGAAACTACACATTCAGCTTGTGGATGCGTAGCAACTTCGACCAGACCCGCTTCGCCGGCGATAATGCGCGGCAGATCGATGTCTCGTTCGAAAAGTGCGGCGCGCAAATCGTGCGCAGCCTGCTCATTCTCCACCGAGACTAATTCAGGTAAGTGTTTTGCGATCTGTTCGGCGAGCAGTGAGACGTTGTTTCCCGCCCCGAGGGCGACTACGCGGAAGTGGTCGGAGCCTAGCGACTCAACCACGCGCAGCGTGTTGGTGCCAATTGAGCCTGTCGAACCAAGAATTGCAACACCATTCGGTTTTGTTTCAGGACTCATTTCAAGCCGCCAATTTCCATGCGGGGATTAGTGTTTGGTAGGGATCGAGTAGGGGTATGGTTTCGCCTGCTTCGTTCTCGTACGAAGCGCCGACTACGCGCCAGGCCTGCCCGTCGCGATAGATCAGATCGACGCTGGCATTCACGGTCTTTCGTTCGCCATAGACTTTCAAATTAATCGTCGCCTTACCGCTGTTGTTCTCGACGCTGACATTCCCGGTTGGGAAGCTCCCGAAATCAGTGACCGTGCCAATGTCCTGTTTCAGTTGCTGGTTGTTACGAAGAAAAGTCTTGGCGCTGTCCGCCGCTTCGCTGTTGCCGATGGCATAAAGAGCGATCCCGATTATGGCGCCGGCAACGATCGCCACGACCAGAGCGAGTCCGACCACAATTGAACTGACCAGGATGACTATTTTCTTTGTCGTCAATTAAAAAGCTCCGAAATATAGGCGCGCAAAATAGTAGAGGAGTGGCGCATTGAAGAGCAAGCTATCGAGCCGATCAAGAATGCCGCCATGACCGGGCAGAATTTTCGCGGCGTCTTTCGCGCCTGCCCCACGCTTCAAGGCGCTCTCCGTCAGGTCTCCGAGAATACCAAGGATGACCATCACCGCCGCCAATGGCAACCCAAACTTCAATGGAAGTTCCGGGAAGAACCAGTAATGCGCGACGGTAGCGAGGATCAACGCGGCCAGTATGCCACCACCGACTCCTTCCCACGTTTTTCCCGGGCTGATAGTGGGCGCCAACTTATGTTTCCCGATGGCGCGCCCTACGTAGTAAGCCCCGATGTCGGCCCCCATCAGAATCAGAAAGAAGAAAGACAACAGATCGGACGCCAACGGATGGAGAAACCCCGTTCTGATTGCGACCAGATGTGAACCCAGGAAAACTACATACAGCACACCCAGAATCGTCGCCGCGGTCGACGAAATCATCTTGTCGTAAGGCGCCCCGCGAACAGTTGCGGCGATTAAGGTGCCGACGACCAACAACAGAATGACCAATAGGATCGTTTGCACGTCGAGGCGGTCCGTACCAGGGTATGGACTAGCAAAATAGAAGATGGTGAATAAGGCAGCGCCACCGAGGTATCCGGCAACGACGTCAGGCTTTATGTCTTTCTTGCGGGCCAGCAGATAAAACTCGTACAGACCCAGAACCATAGCGGCCGCTGCTAAGAGTACGAAGAGTGGCTGCAACCAGGAGATTAGAATGGATGCGATCAGAAACGGCAGGACAACGACCGCGGTGATTATGCGTTGCATTCAGTTTCAGATCTTCGAGGCCACCAGTTTGAGACCACCAAACCTGCGATCACGTCCCTGGTAATCAACAATAGCTTCCAGCAAATGCAATCGACGGAAGTCGGGCCAAAGTGTGTCCGTCACGTATATCTCGCTGTAAGCGGCCTGCCACAAAAGAAAGTTCGAGATACGCATTTCGCCGCTGGTGCGCACCAGCAAATCCAGCTCCGGCATCGTGCGAGTGTAAAGTTCGTTCGCGATACGCTCTTCGGTCAACTCATCCGGCTGGTTACCTTCATCGATCAGACGCCGCACCGCTGCGCGACACGCATCGATAATCTCGGCGCGACCGCCGTAGTTGAGTGCGACGGCTAAAACCATTCCCGTATTTTTGGCGGTGCGCTCGGTGGCTCTTTCGATTTCGGCCCGAACATTCTTCGCCAGCACACCAGTCCGGCCTATGGTCTGAAATCTGATGTTTTGTTTGTCTATTTCATCTAGTTCGAGACGCAGGTACCGGCGCAACATTCGCATTAATGCGTCGACTTCATAACGAGGCCGCTTCCAGTTCTCCGTGGAAAACGCATATAGCGTAAGTGCGCCCAGGCCGAGCCGCGCTCCCGTATCGACGGCCGCACGCACGGCTTCAACACCTGCGCGGTGTCCAGCTATACGCGGCTGCCCGCGTTGGGCCGCCCAGCGACCGTTGCCGTCCATGATGATGGCAACATGTCGCGGCAATCGTTCCCAGGCAATGGCACGAATCAAACGGTCTTCGCGCGATCCCGCTTTTATAATTCCAGCAAAATCAGAAAGCATTAGACGTTGAACGGTCGTTCCGGCGTTGGCGTTTATTAAGGCGCCACATTCTTGCTGCTGAGATTACATGTGTCAATGGTCACCCCTGTTTCGCGAAATGAATTCTCGCTAGTATCGGACCGACATCAAAGTCAGTCCGCATGCCGGCGCTGTTGCCGCCACCAGACTGCGATCGCCGCCGTCTATCGCCCGTTGAACGAGTGCGTGGTCCATCTCACTTCTGCCGACAGCCATTAACGTGCCCACAATGGATCTCACCATGTAACGCAGAAAACCTTCTGCCGTTATCGAAACGTCGATGATGCGCGAACGCTCGTCACTATGCTGGCAGACATTCAGTTCCGTGATGGTGCGCGTTTTTGTTTCTGAATCAGATTGGGCCGACGCGAACGCTGTCCAATCGTGCTCGCCAACAAAACGACTCGCAACCTCCTTCATACGTTCCACGTCGAGCGGCCGCGCGTCGTGATGCGCATATCTAACGAGGAACGGCGAAATCACGGGACCGTTCACAACTCGATAACGATAGGTTTTGTCCAATGCGGAATAACGTGCGTGAAAGTCGTCGCTAACAGTTTCAACCGCCATCGCGCGCAAGTCCTTACCCACATTTCCATTAATTGCTGCGCGTAATTTGTCCGCGGTTATCTGCTTTTGGAGGTTGACGCTCGCGACCTGGCCTTGTGCATGAACACCTGCGTCCGTGCGGCCAGAGCCGTGGACGATTACCGAGCGGCCGTCAATCAATGAAAGAGCGCTGGTGAGTTCTCCCTGGACCGTCCGAAGGTCGCCCTGCATTTGCCAGCCGTGAAAGTCAGTCCCGTCGTATTGAAGAGTGATCTTGAAGTTCACTGTTTTCTGCTACCCGGCTTCACCGCGATATCACCGCGCGCGCATGCGGCGCACTTCGCCGGTTCAACGGCCTGTGCGTTCAACGTGGCCAGCGCAATCCGCGGAACACCGACGTCCGCCGCGCCTGACGAGCGATCGATAATGGACGCTGCTGCGATCACGTCGGCGCCGGCCGCTTGTAAGGTCTCGATCGTTTCGCGCGTCGAGCCTCCCGTCGTGACGACATCTTCCACCACCAGCACGCGCTCTTTTGGTAACAATTTAAAACCACGCCGCAGCGTCATCTTCCCGTTCTCACGTTCCGTCCAAATGAAACGTGCGCCGAGCGCCCGTGCTGCTTCATGGCCCACGATCAGTCCCCCAATCGCGGGCGCCGCCACTACTTCGATATGTTGATCTCTGAAGTTGTCGGCAATAGCACTGCCAAACGATTCCGCTTGTGCAGGATGTTGTAATACGAGTGCGCATTGCAGGTACACATTGCTGTGCAGACCGCTGGTAAGAACAAAATGACCTTCCAACAACGCACCCGTCTCTTTAAACTTTTGAATCACGTCTGCTGATGACACTGTCGCTCTCCACCTTCTCACTTCTGTCTGTTACAATTCGTGCAATGCCGCAGTTTTCGAACCTCGTATCTGACTCGACTTTAGTTCAAGAGACAATTGATCTGCTCCGACTATGGGGCGGTCGCGCCAACGCATCACAGATTGTCGATGCGGTATTCAAGGTGTCTCACATCGACGAAGATCTTGCGGGCTTGCTGGTCGGCGACCTCGTCAAAGACGATCGTCGTTTCAGATTCATCGACGGTAAAACGATCGAACTGCAAGCGCATGATTTTGAATCCGGATTGCTCGATGAACTGGACTACGTAGTTGTAGACGTTGAAGCAACCGGAGCCAAACTGCCACCCAATCGAATCATCGAGCTGGGTGCTTATCGCATCAGCGGGCGCAAAATTGTAGACAGCTTCCTGACGCTGGTAAATCCGGAAATCGCGATCCCACGTTTCGTGATGACTTTGACCGGGATCAGCAACGAAATGGTGAAAGACGCGCCTTTGTTTGCGGATGTCGCACCGCGTTGGCTGGAGTTTGTGAAGGACGCTGTGCTGATTGCACACAACGCTCCTTTTGACACCAACTTCCTCAATCACGAGATCTCGCGCGTTTATCCGGGTAACCGCATGATCAATGCCCACTTGTGTACGGTCACGTTATCACGTCATGTAATCCCGGGTCTGACCAGCTACCGGCTCGATACGATTGCGGATCATCTTTCGATACCAATCACGGCGAGACACAGAGCGGGCAGCGACGCTTTAGCTACAGCCGAAATATTCCTGCATCTACTCGACCGACTTGAAGAGCGCGGAGTGAAAGACCTGGCAGCTGCGCGGGCTTACAAGCCTACTCCAGCAAAAGAAGCTGAAGACTCTCGCCAGCCGTTACTCCCAGCTATGCCGCTAATTTAGCCGTAATTCGTGTTGTTTTGTGTAATTCGTGGATCGTTTTAGGTTCGCGGAAAGCCGATCCACGAAATGACACGAACACGATTCTTAATTAGATTCCGCGGCGCTGCTTAACTTGTTCTTCCGACGATTTCTCACCACAAAAAAGACTACGATCAGTATGGCTACTCCTAATCCGATCCATGGGTAGTAGCGGGCAAGAACTTCTTTTGCTTGTTCTCCATAACGAACCGCGAGGTACCCTTCCAGCAGGAACCGAAACATGCGACCGGCTACGATCGCGAGTGTAAAACGCAGAAGCCCGAACCGAAATACCCCCGCCGACACCACAAACAGCTTGAACGGAAATGGCGGTGGCATCACCGACGCAACCAGCACCGACAAAACGTCGTAACGTTCGATCAACTCTTTAACACGCTGCTGTTTCTTTGGTGAAAACTTTTTAAGCGCGCGAGTGCCGGCCTTTTTCGAAATCGAATACAGGATCACGCAGCCGAGGGTCGACCCGGCAGTGGCAATCACCGCATACACAACCATCCAACGCGGGTTGGCCGTGGTCAGCAGAATCATCAGCGCGTCGACGCTACTGGGCAACGGCACGAACGTCGAATCCAGTAGTGCAACCGCAAACAGTCCAAATGGCCCCAGCGCAACAAAGTATTCGGATAGTCGCGCTAAGGCGTTAGTAAGTTTATTGCTGAGAATGATCATCCTGATTCACTAGTTCGGGACGTACGCCTTCGTTTGCGACGGCTGACGGTGATGTAAACCAGGAGAGCAACCAGGGCGAGCGAGGCCGCGACGCTGACAATCACGAGGCCGTTGTCCATTACGAACAACAACACCTGTTTGCCGTAGAAGACGGCCAGAATTCCTTCCACGTAGTAACGGAAGGAACGCGCGATCATGATTGTCAGCAGGAATTTCCAGCGTGGATATTCGAGCGTGCCCGCGGTGGCTACAAAGATCTTGAACGGCAACGGTGGCGGCAATATTGCCGGAATCGCAATCGCAAAAACGCCAAACTTTTCGTAAGCCCGCTCGACCTTTTGGATTTTTTCCGGCTTGAAGCGCCGGCGCAGCAACGCCTGGCCGCCCCGGCGCATAATCGTGTATAGCAAGAGGCAACCGATCGTCGATCCTAACGCAGCAAAGAGTGGAAAATAGAATACTGCGCTCGGGTATTTGTAACAGCGTGCGACGACGAGATAATCGTTGATTTCCGGAAGAGACAATAAAGACGAATCGAGCATGGCAATCAACACCATTGCCGGCGCCGCAATGTACAGCGGAACAGTGACGATGTACTCCTCGAGCCACTGCGCGATCGCGCTTAACCAATCAGACATAAAAACAGTTTATAGTTTCGAGTTTAGAGTTTCGAGTTCTGAACAGCACACTCCTGCAGATTAACTCGAAACTCGAAACCCTGAACTCCGAACTCGGAACTTCAGTTTATTTGGCGGGAGCAAAAATGGAGGGAGTGTCGTAGGTGACCCCAATCGTCACGCCTGTGTCATGCGTGAACCTCGTCAGTCCTTTGATGCCGGCAAAATCAAAACGCAATCCAGAAGCGCGTACCTGCATGCCCAGCCGGGCCTCGGCCTGCGACTCCGTCCCCAATGGGCCATCGCCCGGCCGCGTGTTTGCCCGGCCGTTGACTTCGCCGGCAACACTGAACTGTTTGTTAATGTGAAAGATCCCGGCGGCGCCGTATGTGATCACATCGTTCTGGGTAAACAACTGCGTGGGCGCGGTCAAAATCGCAATACCGAGGTTGCCAAACGTATTCAGCCGTCCATTACGTCCAAATTTTTTACCAACCAGGATCGAACCGAAAGCATTGGTTTGGTTGACCCCGATACCGCGAGTTTGATTTGAGTTAGGCAGTTGCACCCCGAAGCGAAATCCCAGCGACGGACCGCGTCGCGTTTCACTGCGTAACTTGATCTTGGTTGCAAGCGTGAAGTCACCAGTGTCGTTCGTTGAATTTGCACCAGGCGCGATCGCGAGGGGGACGGCCGACGCGCCGCGGGTGTTGATGCTGAGATAGTTTTGAGCGACCCCTTCGATTTGAAATTCAACATTAGGCGAGAAGCCGATGTTGATTCCGATTACGCCTACTCGCGTTAAATCGCCGGTCAAACCTGAGGTCGTGAACACTGCGCCCTGCAGGAAGTCGATGCCAGTCTCGATGCGGATGCTGCCGGGTGGAATGATGTCCACGTCTTCGGTAATTAGCGGCCGCTGTTGGGCGTTAACCGACGCAATGCAACCGAGCAGAAACAACAACAGCAACAGCTTGCCGGAATTTTGCAGCACTAACTTCATTTGGCTCGGGATTGTAGCTTAGGAAACTCAGCTTGGGAAGGTAACTGACATCACTTTACTCTTGAACCAGGTTTGCAGTGGAATAGCACATTCGTGTTATTTCGTGTGATTCGTGGATCGTTTTTTTTAGCGGGCATAAACCGATCCACGAAATACACGAACCAATCAGACCTCATGCTAATATCTGCCAAATTTTTCACTCCGAGGTTCCCCTAATGAGAGTTCGATCAGTTGCAATTTTATCGACCCTATTCCTTTTAGTTTCTTCTATCGCGCCGCTTAGTTCATCGTCTCAAAGCCCCGCGCCAGCGTCACCAGTAGTCCTCGAAGGACTACGCGATGCCGTCACGATCCGACGCGACGACCGCGGTATTCCTTATATCGAAGCGAAGAACGATGAAGACCTTGCTTTTGCGCAGGGGTATGTGACCGCCAGCGATCGACTGTGGCAGATGGATCTCTTCCGCCGAACGGAACGAGGTGAGCTCGCCGAAGTGTTAACGGCGGGGCCAAACAACATCGCCCTCGAGCAGGACAAACAACACCGGACTCTCGGATTCGCTGCCGTCGCCGAAGCGGAAGTTGCACAAGCATCACCGCAATCGCGCGCCCTGCTCGAAGCCTACGCGCGAGGCGTAAACGCCTACATCAACACGCTGGACGCCAAAAGCCTGCCACCGGAGTTTCAGATTCTGCAGTACCGCCCGCGTCCCTGGACGCCTGCAGATTCCTTGCTGATCATCAAACTCTTTTTTGAGGCGCTCTCATCCACATACCGGCTCGACTTGATGCGAGAAGCGTTGGGGTCGCTTCCCGAAGAGAAGCGTAATGCGCTGCTGCCGGTGCAGGGTCCCCTCGATCTGCTGGTTGTCGGTAAAGATACGAAGAAACCAAAAACCACTAACAAGCAGTTGCCGGTCCCCGGGCAGTCGTGGACGTCCGAAGTTTTGAATGCATTGGTACACGATCAAACGGTGTCAGATCACGCGCTGGCCCGCGCCGGTATGTTTGCCGAAGACTTAGCTGCCAGCAACAACTGGGTGGTCAGTGGTAAACGGACAACCACTGGCAAACCACTGCTGGCGAATGATCCGCATTTGGCGCCGTCTGCCCCTTCGATATGGCACATGGTTCATCTAAGCGCGCCGGGCGTTCGCGTGGCCGGTGTCACAGCGCCCGGGCTTCCTGGTGTAATCATTGGTCACAACGAGCACATCGCCTGGGGGTTTACGAATGTTGGACCAGACGTGCAGGACTTGTATATCGAGAAATTTGATCCGGCAAATGCCAGGCGCTACATGACACCGGCAGGTTGGCGAGATGCTGAAATTCGAAGAGAGGAAATTAAAGTACGCAAAGGATTTGCTGACGCATCCACCGAGATCGTTGCCCATGAGGTGACGGTAACGCGGAATGGACCAATCGTCTTCGAGAAAGCCGGCAGGCGTTACGCACTACGTTGGACTGCGCTCGATCCTAAACTCAGCAATCCGGAGTCGACGCATTTGATGAACCGCGCGCGAAACTGGAAAGAGTTCACTAATGCACTTAAAACTTTTGCTGCCCCCGCGCAGAACATTGTTTATGCGGACGTTGATGGCCACATTGGTTACCACGTCGCCGGCGTAGTTCCCATCCGGAAGTCCGGTGACGGCAGCATCCCATATGACGGCTCAACGGATGCAGGTGAATGGGCGAGTTTTGTTCCTCGCGACAAGCTGCCGCATCTGTTCGATCCGCCGGCGGGAATAATCGTCACTGCCAACCAGCGAATCGTCGGTTCGGATTATCCATACTTTCTGACGCACTCATGGGCCCAGCCGTATCGTGCACGAAGAATTCACGATCTACTTACCGCGAAACCCAAGCTCTCAACCGACGATTTCCGCCGCATCCTTGGTGACGTCTATTCGATCGGTTATGTGTCATTTGCTCGCAATATCGCCAGGACATTGCGAAAGGATTTGAGGCCTGAGGAAACAAAGTTGGCTGCCTCACTGGATCAGTTTGAGAAGTGGGACGGCAACGTCAGCGCCGACTCTACCGTAGCTCCGCTGCTCCAACAGATGCGCGCCTCCTTTCGCTCGCGCATTTTGACGGCGGCGTTGGGTGCAGAGCTGGTAAAGATTTATGGGTGGTCCAACTTTGATACCACCGTGGACCGGTTGATGGAAGAACAGCCGAAAGAGTGGTTGCCAAAAGAGTTTGGTAGCTACGCGGAACTTTTGCGCGCGACGTACACAGACGCACGCGCCGCGTTAACCAAGAGCCTCGGCGAAGATGAATCGCGCTGGAAGTGGGGTGAGATGGTGAAGGTCCGCTTTCAACATCCATTAGCGCCAGTGCCGTTCATTGGAAACCAGTTTACGGTGGCGCCGTTTCCGCAAAACGGGACCAGCGCTTTGGCCGCGACGGTTAATGTTGGGGCTGCGGTTTCAATGAGACTGATTGCCGACACTTCCGACTGGGACAAGACTCAACATGGGATCACACTTGGTCAGTCGGGACTGCCGTCAAGCCCGCATTGGAAGGATCAACTGGATGATTGGCGGGCCGTGACGCCGCGAGTTTTCCCGTTCACTGAAACTGCAGTGTTGAAAGCGGCGACGACAACGTTGGTCCTCGAACCAAAAGTAAAATGACCAGCTAACCGTTAGTGTGTTCTGTGTAATTCGTGGATCGCTTTTTCGTGCAGGCAAAAGCGATCCACGAGATAACACGACTACTCACATGGTGGTCTGCGGAGCCACGTAACGCACAATATCAAGCTCCGCAAGCCGCTGCAGTTTGGCTACTGGCAACCGTCCGATGACCAATTTGCTGGTCGTGGGATTAAGGACCATTTCAAAACCCAACGCCTTCAGTTTTGCGAGCGCTTCAGGAGTTTTATCAACCAGCCAAATCTGCAACTCCGCCTTTCCATTCTTAACGAACTTAATTTCCTCCGCGCCCGGAGTGTTCTTCTTAATTCGCAGTCGCTCCACCACTGCGACCAAAGATGGATGCAGCTTGGTTTGCAGTGTCTGCTGCGCCTTAGCTTCCGGTGATGACTCAAACCCATCGACCACCACAACACTTTCATTGACAGTCGAAACAGGCCTACCTGGTACGGGCGCCGAACCACTTCCACCGGCTCCAACGCCTGTTCCCCCTACCCCTCGACCTGAGTAGACTCGTCCATCTTTCACTCCACCTGTCGCTTGGCTCCGATAGAGACGCGCGCTCGACTTGAGGGCCGCAAAGTGTTGGATATTCTGGCCGGGGTGTCCAGCAACGTCGCCGAACACACCTTGCCGGTTTACCCCCTCCGGTATTTCAACAGGCACATCTATTCGACGCGGTTGCCCGCCGTCGGTCACTATCATCTCCTCGACGGCGACGAACGAAGTGAATTGCGTCATCAAACGGTATTCAAGACCGAGATTAATAATTGTCTCCTTGAGTTCAGGCTTCATAGTTCCCTGCTGCGCACCCGCAAAGTCCTGACTCATGAGATTGTCGATTCGCGATCTGGCCCACAACGGCGCCAGGACGTCGTGCTGTGCCATTGATTCCGGAAAGTCGACAGGGATTTCGCGCACGAATTCCCGTCCCGACATCTTTCCCTTAAGCCGCAACACACCCCGGCCTGCTGCTGTATACCGGCCGGTAAGAACCACTGGTTTAGCACTGAATAGATCCGGAATGCGCTGTGGATAAACGTCGCTCACCGCCAGTCCATTCCACTCCACCGAGATGTCAGTTAGCAAAGGATTGCGAACGCGTTCGTGGAAACGGCGGGCGGCTGCCGAACCATCATCTGTTAACGCCACAAACTCGACTTCGCCGCGTCCATTTTCAGCCATCTTTTCCAGAAGAAAGCGATTCACTGAAGAACCGATTCCGAAGGCAAAGACGCGAGCGTTAGGGTGCTTTTGAATCTCGGAGATGATCTCCATGTCGTTGCCGACGTAGCCGTCAGTCATGAAGCAAACGATGCGTACGTGTCCCTGTTTGTCAGAGGGATCGAGCGATGCCTTGATCGCCTTCATCATTTCCGTCCCGCCGCCTCCTTTGCGCGTGTCGAGAAAGTCCTGCGCCTTTTGCAGGTTCTCGGCAGTTGCCGGCACCGGTTCGGGAAACAGCACGCTGGTGTCGCCCGCAAAAGTGATGAGGTTAAACGTGTCTGACGGATAAAGACTTTGCAGCGCGAGCTTCATGGTCTCTTTGGCCTTATCGATCGGGAAACCATGCATTGAGCCGGACGTGTCCAACACAAAGACAAGTTCCTTCGGGGTGACATCTTCCACAGTCACCCGATCAGGGGGTTGGAGAATAAAGGTGAAGAAGCCACCCTGATTGGACCTATGGGTCAGTAAAGCGTCCGAAATACTCTTTCCGGCAACGTCGTATTTCAGCACAAAGTCTTTGTTTGGAATCACCGGGCCGTTTTTGAGTCGTACACTTGCACGTCCCGGGCTCGTCTGTTGTAAATCTATGGCGTGTGATTTTGAATTCACGCCGTCAATAGCAACACCGGCGTCGAGTGTGATATCGAGCGAAATATCATGGCCCACCCGCATACCTTCGGGTACCGGGTTTGGCGTTATTCGAGAACCGTCCGGCACCCGGGTAGTGTCCGGTGAAAAACCATTGCCGCTTGCTGGTGCGCCCGTCGCTGTGCCGGGGTTATAACGTGGCCCAACCACCATGGGAAACACGAATTCGTATGAGCCGTCTTCATATTTAAGCGTCTCAATGTAGCTAATAGTGATTTTTACTTTTTCCCCCGGAAGAATGTTGGCGACTGACTGCGTGAAAATGTTTGGGCGTTCCTGGTTTAGCAAACTGGCAACCTGCCCGCCGCTTCTGGCGGCTTCGTAAACTGCTTCCGCTTGTTCGCGACGCAGAATTTTTCCGCGCACAGTGCGGTTACCGACTAACATTGTCATGTCGTCGACAGCGGCATTCTGAGGAAGTGGAAACGTGTAGACAGCTTCGATCTTTTCGTTGAAGGGATTGTCGAACTCCTGCGTGACTACCACACGCGAGAGGAACCCACTGATTTCAGCCTTGACAGTTGTTTGTTTCAGTGGGCATTGCGCTTTCGGTTTGCCGCTGGAGTCAACGACTTGAAGTCCGCCGGGCGCCTCCCCTTCCTGGGCCAGGGCTGTGAGTTGTGGACTTCTGACGCTGGCCAAAAACAGTATCATCACCACCGCAGCTGCGTTAATTGTGAGCAGTTTAAAAAGGAACTTTCGATGCATAGTCTCCTCCTAAGTACACTTCCAGAGAGTACGCCGCATGAGCGCGACGCGAAGGTTGAACGGTTTCCGAGGTTCGCTGAATAGATAACCTCAGCCTCTGTTCCTGATTACCCTGGGGATAGAACGGCGGAAAGAGGGAGAGCTTGCGTTACTGACCAATGGATGCAAAGAAGTTGCCTCGCGATGGCCGCGCACAATTTTCCAGTTTGCTCATAATGTTATTACCGCGAAGAGGTCAAAGGTTACGCAAGTCATATTGTTTTTCGTGTACTTCGTGGATCGTTTTTCAGGTCGCGTAAAATACAATCCACGAATCACACGAAAATGAAATCTGAAACAGACACAGGCAATGACAGGCCATGGCGGGTCTTTTGTGCGATTGAGATTCCTGAAGAGGTTCAGGAGAAGCTGGGCGCACACATATCCGAGCTGAGACGCGCGTTGCCGGAAATGCAGGCTAGCTGGATCCGGCCCGAGAATATACATCTGACGTTGAAGTTTCTTGGTGAGATACCTCAAACACGGGTTCAACCGCTGTCGGAAGCGACTAGGCGCGCGGCTTCCAGTTCAAATCCGTTCACAATAAGGCTTGAGCAAACAGGTTCTTTCCCGCCACACGGGCCAGCTCGCGTCTTATGGATTGGCATTGGCGATCATGAAGGGAGACTCGCTCATCTGCACTCGCGCCTGGAAGGTGAGTGTGAAAAGGAAGGTTTTGAAAAGGAAGCGCGGCGGTTTCATCCGCATTTGACTG
This sequence comes from Pyrinomonadaceae bacterium, assembly GCA_035273325.1. Taxonomy (GTDB): domain Bacteria; phylum Acidobacteriota; class Blastocatellia; order Pyrinomonadales; family Pyrinomonadaceae; genus PSRF01. Next base: position 21,833 of record DATEPF010000402.1, read on the forward strand.
TTGCCAGACTCCGCAAGCCGCATGGTGCGCGCACGCTGGCTGAGGCGCATCAGCAACTTGAATTCAACCCTGCAGAGATTCGCGTGGCGGAGTTACTGGTGATCCGCAGCGAGCTAGGCCGTAACGGATCGAAATACACCGTGATCTCTAGTCACTCACTGACCTGAAAAAATAGCTTTCGTGTGATTCGTGGATCGTTTTACCGATTCAATTCTCTCGGGCGCGTTGGCGGCGGCTGATCGTCGCCTTTGTCTCCAGTCGCCGACAGAACTTCCTTTATTGCGCCAATACTCGAAAGCATGCTCGAAGTCTCGACCGGCATGAAGATCACTTTCGCGTTGTTCGTGCGAGTCATATCGCGAAGACTCTCGATGTATCTGGAGGTGATCAGATATTGCGCTGGATCGCCGTGACCAATCGCATCCCCGATTCGGGTAATTGCTTCAGACTCTGCTTCCGCCGCTCGCAAACGTGCCTGCGCCGCACCTTCCGCTTGCAGGATTGCTGATTGTTTTTCACCTTCAGCGCGAGTCACGGCCGCCTGCTTTTCACCTTCTGCGCGCGTGATCGCAGCTTGTCGATCGCCCTCGGCCTGCAATACCAGAGCGCGGCGATTGCGCTCAGCAGTCATCTGCTTTTCCATGGTGATGCGCACGTCTTCCGGCGGATTGATGTTTTTAACGTCAACGCGCGTAACCTTGACACCCCACTTGTCTGTGGCTTCGTCGAGAATGATTCGCAGCTTGGAGTTGATTTGATCGCGATTGGACAAAGTGTGGTCCAGGTCCATCTCTCCCATCACCGAGCGCATGCCGGTGATCGTTAACTGGACGATGCCGCCCACAAGATCGTTCATCTCGTAAACAGCCTTTACCGGATCCATGATCTGCCAGTAGACGACCGAGTCGACGTGAATAGTAACGTTGTCACGAGTGATTACTGGTTGCGGCGGCAGGTCGATGTACTGTTCGCGCAGATCGATGGAAACCAGGCCCGGGCGCGTGTTGGTCCAATAAACCGCCCGCGGCCGGTCGAGAAATGGAATCAGGATGTTCAATCCGCCACTGGCAATTTTGTCAAAACGGCCGAGACGCTCCACCAGCATCACGGTTGCCTGCGGCACAATGCGGATAGTTTTGAACGCAATCACCAACAGCACTATTCCGATGAAGCCGAAAAAAAGGAAGGCAAGAACACTGGAAAGGGGATCCATGATTGAACTCCTCGAAAGGATTGACTGTTTAAGTAAATCGGACGACGAAACTATATATGATCGTTTGATTCGGGGACAAACTTACACAAAAGTTGTTTTCGTTAGCGGCAGTGCTGCTATGCCGCGTCCCTTGCGGTAAGGCTCTGCCTTACCGGCACACCGGCCAAGTTTGAGGCGGCGAGGCTTAGCCTCGCCGCAGGCAGCCGGGACGCGACGGAAAGGCAGAGCCTTTCCGCAGCGAGTGCGGCAAAGCCGCTTTTAGATCAACTCTTCAACAATCCGCGCGGCTGCCAGCACTGTTTCCTCTTCATTTGGCCGGCCGGCGATCTGCACCCCGATCGGTAACCCTTCTTTTGTTTTGCCGGCGTTCACGACGACCACAGGTAAATCGAAAACAGTGAAAGCCTGCGCGTAACTAAAAGCGCGAAACATTCCGATCTTCTGGTCGCCAGATTGTACCTTCAGCGTTCCATGGGGCACCGCCGCACTCGAGCCCACCGGAGCGATCAGCAGTGGCTTGTCTTTCATCCATCGCAGTAGCTCCTCGCGTAACTGATCCCGTTCGAGCCAGGTTTGAATGTAATCGTCCATTGAAGGTGCGGGCGTGTCGTCGGCAGTGGCGAGACGCCAACACACAAAATCGCCGCCCTCGTGTTCCCGGCCTTCATAAGCGGTGCGGAGTACGACGACAGTGGTGCGCGAAAACATTCGTAGCCAAAGTTCATTCCCGCGCTCAACACCCGGCGGGCGGGCCTCTTCAGTTTTCAAACCTGCGCGTGACAAAGCGTCGGCCGCAGTCCGCACGGCAGTTGCCGTTTCGCTCGAAACAGTCGCAATGGAATCGTCCGTGTACCACGCAACGTGCAGCCCTCGTACGTTCGTTGGTTCTTGAACAGGCCGTTCCCCAGCCAAAACACGAAACAAGAGTTGTAGATCTTCGACGCTCCTGGCCATCGGCCCAATCACCGAGCCAAGGCCGTATGGACCACGTGCGGGAGGACATTGACCCTCTCCGGGAATGCGGCCCACGGTCGGTCTCAGCCCGGCGATGCCGCAGAAGTGCGCAGGCACTCGTACCGATCCCGCCAGGTCGCTGCCGATACCGCCGGGCGACATGAACGCTGCGATCGCGGCAGCCTCTCCTCCGCTGGAGCCACCGGGCGTTAGCGAAGGATCCTGCGGATGGTTCGTCCGGCCGAACACAGGATTGTCCGCGGTGTAGTCCATCGCCATCTCCGCCGCGTTTGTCTTTCCTAAAATGATCGCTCCTGCTGCTTTCAAACGTGCGACGGCTGTAGCATCGCGCTCCGGTACGAAGTTCGCGCGCGTTAAGGAGCCGCTAGTGCTTAGTAGTCCTGCGGTCTCGATCGTGTCTTTCACAGTTATCGGAATGCCGTGTAACGGTCCCCAAACTTCTCCGTTATTGATGGCCCGCTCTGCTGCACGTGCCTTTTCCATCGCGTCCGGCGCCAACGTAACTATGGCGTTCAGTCCTGGATTGACTTGTTCGATGCGCTCAAGATGCGCTTCCAAAACGGGAACGGGCGAAACTGCACGCGTCTGAATTAGCCTGCACAGCGTTGTTAATGATTGGGCCGTTAGTTCAGACATCAACTTTACGAATGCGCGGTTTTGATTTTCCGCGACTTCTCCCTATAATTTGTTTGTTCTGAAAAAACTCGATCACAACCTGCCTGAGTTTGTAGTTGCATTAACCTCAAGCTGCACGGCAGAGGAGTGTGCACTTGGGTAACGGCGTAAGCAGGACTTTTATCCTGCGCAAACTTCATCAGCTTTCCGGACTTGTTCCGCTGGGCGTTTTTCTCCTCGAGCATTTCTACACGAACTCGAAAGCTTTAGGCGGCGCCGCACATTTCAATGAAGCTGTAGCTGACCTACAGGCGATTCCGTACATACTGCTAATCGAAATTGGCGGCATCTTTATACCGCTCATCTATCACGCCGTCTACGGGTTGGTGATTACGATTGAAGCACGGCCCAACAATCTCGCTTACCCCTACCCGCGCAATTGGTTCTACCTGATACAACGAATCACCGGCGTCGTTCTCTTTTTCTTCATCACCTTTCACGTGCTGAATTTCCGATTTGGAATGATTCCGGGACTGAACGAGGTGTCGGTGGCGCACCGGCCTGACCTGGCGTTTGATATCGTTTCGCGCGAGTTTCGCATGGTCCCGATTTTCATCAT
>DATEPF010000403.1:0-8404 GCA_035273325.1 Pyrinomonadaceae bacterium
GCCCAAATCGCGAATTGCCCGCCGAGTCCAATGTTGAGAGAACCAGGCACATGACCTTTGCCGAATTCCGCAGCTGAGCGCACATCAAGTGCAACGTGCCGCGCACCGTTTGATTTGTCGTTTATCAAGCTCGCGACCTGCTCTGCTGTTAAAGCCTTTGGCTTTGATAACTGATCCAACGGCGACGCACCAGTGCGGTTGATCTCAGCGTCTTTCGGAAAGTAATCCGGAGCTTCCGGAAGTTCTGCTGTCATCATTTTGACGAAAGTGTCTTTTGACATCGGCTGCAGCGCGTAGTTGAACTGGCGCTGTTGCCCGATCGTTGAACACGTCTCCTTCGACATATTCTTGCCGCACATCGAACCTGCACCGTGAGCTGGATAGACCTCGACCGCGTCGTCAAGTTTCAGCAGTTTCTCGTGAATGGTGTCGTACATCATCGCCGCCATCATCTGCGGCGTATAGCCTTTGCCGCCCGCGAGATCTGGCCGGCCCACGTCACCAACGAAAAGCGTATCGCCGGTAAGAATCTTCGATGGCTGGTCCTGGTGTCTCATGTCAGTGACAAGTACGCACATACTTTCGGGAGTGTGGCCCGGCGTTTCCATGAACTGTAATCTTAGGTTGCCAATCTCAATCTCGTCGCCATCAGCTACCGCGCGATGCCGAAACGACGCGCCGGCATGCTTGCTAAAAACGATCTCGGCGCCGGTACGCTGGGCCAGTTCACGGTGGCCGCTGACAAAATCCGCGTGGAGGTGAGTTTCGATGATGTATTTGATCTGTAATCCCTGCGCTTTCGCTTCTTCGATGTACTGATCCACGTCGCGCTGCGGATCGACAACGGCGGCTACGCCTTCCGAACCAATCAGGTAAGAAGCGTGCGCCAAACAGCCCAGATAGAATTGTTTGAAGTACATGTGGGTAATTATACAGCTCGACCTGTTTCGTGTCTTTTTCGTGTATTTCGTGGATTGCCTTTAACGTAACCTAAAATCAATCCACGAATTACACGAAAAACACGAAACAATTGTACGATTGGCTCACCTTGGATCCGTTAACTTTCAAAGTCCTGGTCGCGATTGCGATTATCGTGATTGCCACCATTCACGGTTATGGCGCGGCCTGGCTCGCGATCTGGATGTTGTTTCACCCGTATCGGCCGGTGAAACTTTTTGGTTTGACCATCTGGCCGCAGGGCATGATCCCGCGTCACCGCGACAAGTTGGCCCAGTCAATCGGTAACGCGGTTGGAAATGAACTTGTGTCACAGGAAACGGTCTTCGACGCGCTCTTTGAAACCAGTTTCTTCAAACGCAAAGTTGAGGACTTTGTTAACGTCTACACACACGATCTCCTGTCGACTACTCATCCGTCTTTTATCGAGGCCCTGCCGTCACAAGCGCGAACTCCGATACTCGATACGATTTCCGCGTTGCAATACCGGTTAGCGGAATACATTACCGAACTGCTCAAGGGCGAAGAAACGGCTAAGGCGATCGAGCGCTTCGTTGACAAACAGATCGATGAACTATTGACGCGCCAGATCGGTGACACCATTCCGGCTGAAGCTTTTGACCACATTCAACACTTCGTTCAGCAGCGGTTCCGGAAACTCGTTGACGACGCAACGCTCGAGGACAAGGTCCGTGAATTTGTCTCCAGTCGTCTTGACGAGCTGGCCCAAAGCAGTGCCACGCTGGCCGAGACCTTCACACCGGAAACAATAGCTTTCATTAAAGATCGAATTGACAGCCAGGTCCCTCCAATTGTCCATCACCTCGCTGATATCGCCACCAGCGAGAAGACTCGCGAGACAATCGGCGCGCTCATCAAGCGTGAGGTCGACGACTACTACGAACAACTTTCGTTGATCAAAAAGATTTTTATTTCACGCGAGCGGATTTATCGCGAGGTCGATGAACTGGTCAACAAGAGCTTGCCCAACCGCATCGAGGAATACCTGCGCGGGCCGGCGTTTGAACAAGAGGCAGAAACGTTTCTGAATGCGACTATCGATAACGTAATGTCGCGGCCGTTGAATGAGTTGATTGGCCAGATCGAGCGGGAGAAGTTTGATGTGATCAAACGCGAGCTCGCCAGTCGCATTCTGGAACTGGCAAAAAGTGAAGAGTTGGCTACCTCTCTTTCAAGCTACGTCGGGGGAGCCTTTGAACGTTTGCGCCCGCAAACGTTGCGCAGCGCGCTCGAACATGTCGACGCCAACGCAATCCAGCGAAGCAAAGACTTTATTCACCAGAGTTTGCTAAGCATGCTCGCTCATGAGGAAACGGCGCGCACTATAAACGCTATTCTCTCGGCGCAGATTGAACGGCTTTTGATGGCGCCGATTGGCCGGCTGGGCGATCACCTGTCAGAACAGTCTGTGAGGCGGGCTTCGGAAGCTTTGATTCAGAAGATTACAGACGCTGCGCGCGAGCGGCTGCCGGCGGCCATAGCAGAATTTGATGTCGGCGGAATGGTAAGAAAGAAAGTTTCAGACTATCCGATTGAAAAGTTGGAAGCCCTCGTGCTTTCAGTAGCGCAGCATCACCTGAAGACTATCGAATTGTTCGGAGCGATAATCGGGCTCTTTATCGGCGTCGGTCAGGCTATTTATTTTTGGTTTACATACGACCCCGGTACGTAGGTTTTTGTGTTCGTGTATTTCGTGGATCGTTTTTAATGTAACCAAAAAGCGATCCACGAACAACACGAACGCGTCTTTTTAATTCGTGGGAGTGACTACCGCCTGAGCTGCGGCTTTCGGATCGTAAGGTGTTGCTAAATACCGTTTGGCCACAGCTAATGCGCCGTCGTAATCAATACCCGACTGCACTGCTTTGTTGTATTCGTACACAGCCTTATTACGGTCCCCGCGCGCATCGTAGGCATTGCCCTTCTTGATGTGCGCCCAGACCTCGATCCAGCTCGGCTTCAGAGTTCCATTCAGCGAAGCGTCAAAATTATCCAACGCTAATTGCCAGTTACGCTGTTCCAGATAAAGCAAACCAAGGTTGTAGTAAACCCACGAGTTTGAACGGTCCAGTTTTAAGGCCGCTTCAAACTGCTGCTGGGCCTCGGCGTAGAGTCCTTCCTTCATCTGCTCGATACCGCGCCGCGCAATGATTGAAACGCGCAAATCATCCGACATGCGCAGGATGCGATAGTTGGGATCGACGACCACCTCGAGCGGTTGTCCGTTTGACTCGAAATCAAAGTCTTCGCTCTTCCCTTCAATCCTGATGGTGGTCGTTTGGTTATCGCCCTCCGCGCGCAGCATCAACTGCACCGGCAGCCGTAATGTTTCAATGGTCTGCTTTACTGTTCCGCGCGTGCGAAACTTGCCGGAGCGGGTGCGGATAATTTGATAGTCGACATTAAACTCGGGAACGCCCGTTCCTTCGACCCATTGCGCAAAGAAGTAGCGCATGTTCTGTACTGCTACCTGCGATGTTAGTTTTTCGAAATCGTCGATCGAAGCGTTCTTGCCGCGATACTGTTCGAGATACATGCGCAGCAACTGGTTAAACTTATCGTTGCCAATGCTCTCGCGTAGCATGCGAAAGACCATCGCGCCCTTGTGAAACACGATTGACTGGTAAGCGGCGGATTGATCATCCAGAGCGCCTGGAGCACGTGCAATCGAAGCGGTCTGTTCAAACGTCAGTGCCCGCTCCTGCTGCTCGCGTTGGGCAGATTCCAGCGCACCACCCGTTAGATTTGATTCGCGGAACGCGAACGCACTCCACTCAGCGAGCCCCTGCGAAAGCCATGCGTCGTCAAACGACTTCAACCCCACGGTCTGGCCCCACCACTGATAAGCCACTTCACGCGCCAGCCGCTCTTCCGGCATCGGACGCGAAGAATCAAATAATCGTGACGCAAGAAAAATTATGCCGCTGCCGGAGTAAGTGTCGAGACTATCGTCGTCGACCTGGACCACTACCAAACGGTTACCAAACAGAGGCGCGCCATACTGTTTCGAATAAAATTCGAGCACCTGGCCCATCAGTTCGGCGTAACTGTTGATGCGACCTTCACTGCCCGGCTTGGCAAAGAACTGGATATTGTAATTACCAAAACGCAGATCGCGATTGATGTACTGGCCGGCAGCAAAGTTTCCGATCAGCACGGGCTGACGATGTACAAACCGGTAACGCACGGTTCCATCTTTAGGAGCTTGGCCCGTCACCGGATCATCACTCGTGCCTGCGACCTGGATCCCCGCCGGTACAATCAAAGTGATGTCAGACGTCGCGCGGTCTGCAGCGTAGTCGTGAAACGGAAACCAGCGCGAGGCATACATCAGGTACGAACCCTCGTTCCCGATGTAAGCCAACCTGCGGGTCGCCAGGGGTCCACCTTCCGGCGACACCAGTGCCCCGCTCCAGCGAAAACGCAGCGTGGTGGGCTGATTGGCCGGAACGACTTCGCCAAGGTCAACTCGAACGCTCGGTCCCAGACTTCCAACACCAACCGAATCCTGTACGAAGGTGGTTAACGTCCTGCCGTTACGCTCAATACTCTCGACTTTCAACGAACCGTTTAGTTCGAAAACGAGTGAACGAGTCGGCTCCAGCGGCACGAGCGTAATGTCGGCGCCGGCACGCAACATATGCTGGTCCGGGATCAACTGAGCCTCGATGCGGTAATTGGTGACGTCAAACTTTGATCCGGCCTGCGCCGGTGCAGGCTGTTGAGCGAACGCTGAGGACGCCAACACCAGCACAGCCAGGACGGAAAAAAACGAGGAAAAAGCGGGCTTCAATATCTTCATTTTATCTCTGCTTTTGCGCGGTATGTCTCGAATTATACAACCGCAATGTTATTTACAGACAGTCTTCCAGGTCATTAGCGCGGGGTCCCGCTCAGTGAATTCGCGGGATGTCCGTTTTTCGGCTGGGACTTCTGTCGTCGGGTTTTTGATGGTAAACGGCTGCGGGCGGTTGGCTGATTGAAGTGGAGAAACGTTTGAATCGTAGTACCGATGCTCCTGTTATTTCGTGTGTTTCGTGGATCGTTCTTATGCAGCTTAAAAAGCGATCCACGAATTACACGAAATGCACGAAAAGCGAACTCAACGAACCAGCAGGGGAATCGCCCCGTCGTTTGACACTCGTTTCGTACACCCTTAAAGTTTTCGTTCGCGCTCAGGTCACAGTTTCGGGAGCCCTCTCAGGGTCGCACCGTCAAAAGCAAAACCAGTCTCCCAATCCGGTTCTATAGCACGGCTGTGCGCGGACCTTACAACTTTTTATCGGAACTTTTTCCAGTCGCGAAGCAAATAACCATTTGCTCGGGAGAACCACGCAAACCTCCGTTTGCTTCACATTTTTGAGGAGAACAACATGAAACCCAACGGGAGATTCACGCGTTTGCTGCTCGCCTTCGTGCTGTTAGCTGCCAACGTTTTACCATCGGCAACCTTCCTCGCGAACGCGCAACCGACCACGACACAACAGGCCACTGCGGCCCCGGCATTGCCGAAAGGAATCGAGCGCGTCACGTCCGTCGAGGGCATAACAGAATATCGTCTGGCAAACGGCCTGAGGGTATTGATGTTCCCCGATCAGACGAAACAAACAATTACCGTCAACATCACTTACAAGGTCGGTTCCGCTTCCGAAAACTACGGCGAGTCGGGCATGGCCCACCTGCTGGAACACCTCGTATTCAAGGGCACGGCGCGTCACCCAAATATTCCGCAGGAACTTACCGCACACGGCACGCGGCCGAACGGCACCACCTGGACCGACCGGACAAACTACTACGAAACGTTTGCCGCAACAGACGAAAACCTGAACTGGGCTTTGGACCTTGAAGCGGACCGCATGGTCAATTCGTTCATCGCCAAGAAAGACCTGGACAGCGAAATGACGGTGGTCCGAAATGAGTTTGAACTTGGTGAAAACGATCCGTTTAGTGTGTTGCTCGAACGCGCTATGTCGACTTCTTATCTCTGGCATAACTACGGCAAGACGACTATCGGCGCGCGCAGCGACCTCGAGAACGTGCCTATCGATCGTCTGCAAGCCTTTTATAAAACCTATTACCAGCCCGACAACGCAGTCCTATTAATCGCCGGCAAGTTTGATGAACAGAAAACACTGGGGCTGGTCGACAAATACTTTTCGCCTATTCCTCGTCCAACGCGAGTTTTGCCAAAGCTTTACACCGCTGAGCCGACACAGGATGGCGAGCGGTCTGTCACGTTGCGTCGCGTGGGAGATGTGCAATTGGTCCAAGCCGTTTATCACGTGCCTGCCGGTAGTCATCCCGAGTACCCGGCCATCGAGATTCTAAGTCAGGTTCTTGGCCACAGTCCGTCAGGGCGACTCTACAAGGCCCTTGTGGAAACGAAGAAGGCGAGCAGGGTTTACGGCTTTGATTTTCAATGGCGCGAACCAACGCTGGCAATTCTCGGCGCAGAAGTAAGACAGGGCGACTCTCTCGACGCTGCCAGAGACGCGCTCTTGCAAACTGTGGAATCGATCGCGACTACGCCGCCCACCAAGGAAGAAGTGGAGCGTGCGCGTGCGCAACTGCTGAAGAACATTGATCTGGCCCTCAACAACTCCGATCAGGTAGGTCTCACGTTAAGTGAATTCATCGGCGCCGGAGATTGGCGTTTGTTCTTCCTGCATCGTGATCGATTGCGCAAAATTACGGTGGAAGAAGTCGCGCAAGCGGCGGCAAAGTATTACAAACCATCAAACCGCACGCTGGGGATGTTTATCCCGACACCGAAGCCTGATCGTGCAGAAATTCCCGCCACTCCCGATCTATCTGTCGCGTTGAAGGACTACAAGGGTGACGCGACCATGGCCGAGGGTGAAGCGTTTGATCCGTCCCCGGAGAATATCGAAGCACGGACCATTCGCACCGGGCCCGCTGGTTTCAAGATGGCCTTGCTGCCTAAGAAGACTCGCGGCGGCAAAGTAGTCGCGCAGATGACGCTCCGGTATGGCGACGAGAAGAGTTTGCTCAACCGTGCAACTCCAGGGGGCCTGGCAGGCGCGATGCTGATGCGCGGCACAACCAAACGAACGCGTCAGCAAATCCAGGATGAGCTGGATCGCCTGAAGGCCCGCATGAATGTTAATGGAAGTGCGACGCAGGCCCAGGTGACCATCGAAACAACGCGCGAAAATCTGCCGGCCGTAATGCGTCTGGCTGCTGAAGTTCTTCGCGAGCCTTCATTCCCGGCCGAAGAGTTTGAGCAACTGAAACGGCAGACACTCGCTTCAATCGAAGAGCAAAAGAGTGAACCGGTTCAAATTGCGTTCACTGCTTTCAGCCGCCACCTGTCACCTTATCCAAAGGGAGACATCAGGTATGTCAGGACGACTGAGGAAACCCTCGCTGACTTGAATGCTGCCACGCTCGATGCAGCCAGGCAGTTTTACAAAGATTTCTACGGAGCTTCTGACGCGACGTTGAGCGTAATCGGGGACTTCGACGACAAGGAAATTGCGAAACTCGCAACTGATTTGTTTGGCGATTGGAAGAGCCCGAAAGCTTTCGTTCGTGTGCCGACGTTGTTCCATGACGTCGCTTCGGTTAATCAGTCGCTTCCCGCGCCCGATAAGGCGAATGCGTTTTTCCTGGCCGGGTTTAACCTGAAGATACGCGACGACCATCCGGATTACGCCGCGCTGTTGTTGGGAAACTATATGCTGGGCGGAGGGTTTCTAAACTCGCGGCTGGCAGCGCGTATCCGGCAAAAGGAAGGACTCAGTTACGGGGTCGGTTCAGGAATAACTGTTAGCTCACTTGATGAGTGGGGACGTTTTCTGGCGAACGCGATCTATGCCCCGGAGAATGCGGACAAACTCGAAGCTGCGTTTAAGGAAGAGATTGCCCGGATGTTAAAAGACGGGTTCACTGCGGAAGAAGTGGAAGCGGCGAAGTCCGGGTACCTGCAATCGCGGCAAGTGAGCCGGGCGCAGGACAACGAACTCGCCGGGCGTTTGAACAGCTATCTTTTCCTGGGACGGACGCTGAAGTGGGACGCCGATTTGGATGCGAAGTTGCGGGCATTGACGCCGGAGCAGATATCGGCAGCCATGCGTCGCCACATTGATCCGACGAAGATCACCATCATCAAAGCCGGAGACTTCGCGAAGGCCGCGCCGGCTGCAGCAGCTCCGAAACCGTAATTACTCCCGTTCCCACTGGGAGAGGGTTTGGGGAGGGCTTACGGCGACATAAAAACAAATTAGTAGGTAGCGTCAACCTTTGTCATGCAGTTCGCCGGTTGACGCTACCTACTAACTCAGTGCTGCTCGTGTTCCCCAGGTTAACCTGCCTTCTGCCTTCTGCCTTCTGCCTTCTGCCTTCTGCTTTCTGCCTTCTGCCTTCTGCTTTCTGCCTTCTGCCTTCTGCTTTATTTCATCCGAAG
>DATEPF010000404.1:0-20344 GCA_035273325.1 Pyrinomonadaceae bacterium
GATCGCCCACCGAGCAAAGTCCGAAACAGACGTGGCCGGCAAAGGCGTGACGAGCGCGCAAGCACTGATGACGATCTACGCTTCCGACCAGGTTCACATGTCAATCCCTAAGGCGGCAGACATTTTGGGTTTGGGACGCGATCAAGTGCGCATCGTCGAATCAGATAAGAATTTTCGGTTGGATCCGGGACCGTTGCGTGAGCGGATAGAGGCCGATCGCCAGCATGGATTGCGGCCGTTCTGCGTGGTCGCCAGTTCCGGCACGGTCAATACTGGCGCGATTGATCCCTTGAACGAAGTCGCTGACATCGCCAAAGAATTTGATCTTTGGTTTCACGTCGACGGAGCCTACGGAGCTTTGGGCGCGCTGGATGAAACGAAGCGTGCATTGTTTAGTGGGCTGCCTCGCGCTGATTCAGTTTCACTTGATCCGCACAAGTGGCTCTACGTGCCTCTCGATTCCGGCTGTTTGCTTTTCCGGGACGAAGCGACTGCCCGCGCGGCTTTCTCTTTTGATGAAGCTGACTACATTAGGGTTCACGAACAGGATGAATACGAGTCATTCGCGTTTTGGAATTACGGCCCGGAATTGTCGCGGCGTTTTCGAGCGCTGAAGATCTGGGTGACGTTGCGATATTACGGCGCGCGTCGCATCGCCGCTGCGATTAGTGAAGATATGGTTTTGGCGGCTTACATGGCGGAGAGTGTTGAACGCGCGGAAGACTTCGAGTTACTTGCCCCGGTTGAATTAAGCATCTGCTGTTTTCGTTATGCGCCGCCTGGTTTACGCACCGGACCCGATACTGATCTCGATGAATTGAATTCTCGTATCATGAATCTCGTGCAACGTGGTGGCCGCGCTTACCTGTCCAGCGCCACGCTCAAAGGAAAGTTTGCCTTGCGTGCATGTATTACCAACTTCCGCACCACCCGCGCAGATATAGATGCGACTTTGGAAATTATTCGTGAAGCAGGAAAGCAAATTGAGAACGAACTCGGATTCTGACCCAAATAGCCGCTTGTTTCGTGTTCTTTCGTGGATCGCTTTTAATCGCGACCTAAATACGATCCACGAATAACACGAATCAACACGAACGACTTGTAATGGTTTCCACACACTCATACGAACACGAGCTCCGCATCTCGATAGAGCTCGCGCGCGAAGCAGGCGCCGTCATACTCGACTATTACGACCGTCCCCTGAAAGTCGAACAGAAGTCAGACTCCGGCGACAGCGAACCGGTCACACAGGCAGACAGAGCGGCGAATGAAATTATTGTGCAGCGACTACAGCGAGATTTTCCTGATGATGGAATTCTCGCCGAAGAGTCAATCGACACCAGCCGCCGGCTCAGCAAACAACGCGTGTGGATGGTTGATCCGCTGGATGGTACCACTGGCTTCATCGACGGGAACGGCGACTTCGCGGTGCAGATTGGATTAGCAGAAAACGGCGCGCCGGTGATGGGAGTTGTGTACCAGCCGCTGACAGGCGTGCTTTACCGGGCGGTACGCGGCGGCGGTTCCTGGATCGAGCGTCCGGAGTTTGAAGTCGACCGCGCATATGTATCTGATCGCGCAGATGTAGCCACGATGCGACTAGCTGCCAGCCGGTCACATCGCAGCCCGCGAATGGACACGGTCGTCCAGGCTTTTGGTCTCAAAGAAGAGGTGCGGCGTGGATCGGTTGGCATCAAGGTGGGTTTGATCGTCGAACGTCAATGCGACCTTTACATCCACCTGTCACCGCGTACGAAGCAATGGGACACGTGTGCGCCGGAAATTATTTTGCAGGAAGCGGGCGGCAAGCTTACTGATCTGTTTGGACAGCCGCTGACATATAACGATGCCGACGTGCAAAACCGGAACGGCGTGGTGGCCACCAACGCTGTGGCTCATGAACGTATAATCAATTCTCTTCAACCACTATTGCAGAGGTTTGGACGCACTCGCGTACTATCCGCAGATTTCGCAGATTACACGGATTAGGGCGCAACCAGCTAACAGTACTTTTTAATCTGCGTAATCGGTGGAATCTGCGGATAGATCTGGCACTGCAGGTTTTCACAACCTAACATCAGCGGATGCTGTAATATTCATTTCATCCAACCCGGGAAATGGGAGATTGCCTTGCTCTTTCGCCCAAAACTGTTTTTCAAGTTCCTCGCAGTTTGTATTGTTCCACTCCTGTTGTTGACTGCCTTTAACTATTGGAACGATGTGCGCGTCATCGATGGCTTCCTCAATCGCACACAAGCGACTGCGCTTGCAGATTTCAGCCGCAGCTTCACGCGCATCCTCAATGAAGATCAGGAAGCGCTCAAGCGACTGGGCGGATGTAAGGTCGTTTCCGACTTCGCCGCCAGTCGCGCTGACTCGTCCTTTGACTCCGCGCACACATCAGCAGTTAACTCCGACTCGTCGGAAGTTCCGCGAGACGTCGCGTTGAGAGTGGCTGATGTAGTAAACAGCGATAACGACTTCACATCTGTTTCTCTGTTTGGGGCGGAAAGGAAAGCGATCTTCGTGGCATTACTTCAAGCCGGGGATCGGGAACATCCTGTAGTGTTCCAAACCAAAGACTTTCTTACCGCACAACCACAACCGGACCACAACGTCTGGACAGCGCGCTCTCCACGATTGCTCGCGTCTGCCATCTCCGACACCGCTGGGAGTCGTGTTTACTTTTCTGTTCCAGTTAATACTGCCGGGAATGTTGGCGGCGCGGTGGTGGGAGAGCTCAATCTTGATCTGGTTTTTTCCCGCGTCACCGACACCCCAAACACAGCGACATCGACGGCGATGTTGGTTGTGCTTGATCGCAATGGCCGAATTCTGTATCACACCAATGCCGCACTCAAACACCAGTTCGTGAAACCGTCGATGCCTCACTTTCAACCGATCGCCGGGCAAATGTTTTCTTCAGATAACGGCAACGGCAGATTTACGGGCACCGATGGACATGAATACGCGACCGCGTTTTCGCGGCTCCCCGACCTTGATCTGGCGGTCGCTGTCGCTTCAAACCGCGACCTACTGATTGCTGACGCTCAAAGAACAGCAGTTTTAACTCTGATCGCCGCATTGCTTCTGGCTGCAATCGCCGCGGCCGTGTTGACACGCTACTGGGAACGAAGAGTGCGCGGAATTGAACGCGTGACGCAGGGCGTTGGAGCGATAGCACAGGGCCAACTCGATCATAGTTTCGATCTTTCCAGCGATGACTTAAGGCCATTGGCTGCCAACGTGGGGTTGGTTACTCAACAACTGCGCGACCAAATAGCACGCGAAGCAGAGTCGCGGCAATTTGAGTCGTTCGTCCGTCTCTCAGCCAGCCTGACGCACGATTTGAAGAATGCAATCGAAGCGTTGTCGCTGACCGTAACAAACATGGAGCGGCACTTTGAAAACGCTGAATTTCGTACCGACGCAATGCAAACTGTGCGAGGAGCGACCGACAATCTACGCGCGATCGTTACCCGCCTGAGCCAGCCGGTAACCACTCTCAGCGGCGAACATAAACGGCCTCGTTCGGTTGATCTCGTTCCGATGTTGCGCCGTGTAATTTCAATGACTGCAGCACAGGCAGAAGCGCATGAAACTATTGTAAAACTTCCCGAGTCGCTGTTTGCCATCGTCGAGATTGATCGAATGCAGAAGGTGGTTGAAAACCTTATTATCAACTCGCTCGAGGCGATGGCCGGTAAGAACGGAAAACTGACGATCGAAGCGGGGGAGATCAATGCCGGTAAGGTTTTCTTTAGTGTCGCGGATACCGGCGACGGGATGAGCAAACGCTTCATCCAGGAAAGACTATTTCATCCCTTTGCAACAACTAAAAAACGGGGCGTTGGATTGGGACTGTACACGTGCCGGGAAGTAGTCCGCGCCCACGGCGGGACCATCGAAGTAAGTTCTGAGGAAGGCGCTGGTACAACATTTCGCGTGGTGCTACCATCGGCCCCACTGGAAAGCAGGCGATAACGTTTCAGAGTTCGTTCCACCCACGCCCCCGCTGAGCGAACACGCCAGCCTGAATCTCATGGGCCAGAAAAGCGAAGACGAAGAAAGAGCGCGTGAGACTGTTCTCATCGTTGATGACGATGATGCGGTCCGTAAGGCACTTTACTGGACGCTAAAATCCGATTACCGCGTGCTCGAATCGGACAGCCGCAAAGATGCGGTGAACCATCTGCAACACCACAAAGTTGATGTAGTGGTGAGTGATCTTCATCTCCCGCCCGACACCGATGACATCACGGAAGGTTTGCTAATCATCGAAGCCGCGCGTGCCACGCATCCCCCGGCACAGGTAGTTGTCATCACTGCCACGCGAGAAAGACATGCGGCACGTGAAGCTGTGAAGCGCGGCGCGTATGGCTTCTTCGAGAAACCGCTCGATGGCGCTGAAGTTTTGCACATTGTGAACCAGGCGGCGCGCATGCGACGCCTGGAGCTGGAAAATGCCCGCTTGCGTGACGAGCTGCTGGGCGCCACCGGATTCGGCAGATTAATTGGCACCAGTCAGGCGTTGGAAACAACGCTCAGACAAGCGCGCGCCGTCGCGTCAACCAACGCTACGGTGCTTTTAATCGGTGAGAATGGCACCGGCAAAGAGATGCTGGCACGCGCAATCCATGAAGAGAGCCAGCGCTCCAAAAAAACGTTTCTAGGTGTCAGTTGTGCTGCCCTGCCGGAGTCGTTGATCGAATCGGAGTTATTCGGTCATGAAAAAGGAGCATTCACGTCAGCGACCAGCGCGCGCATGGGACGATTCGAGTTGGCGGACGGCGGCACACTTTTTCTTGACGAGATTGTTGAACTGACTCCCACCGTACAAGTGAAGCTATTGCGCGTGCTGCAGGAACGTTCATTTGAACGAGTGGGAGGAAACAAAACACTAACCGTCGATATTCGTTTGATCGCGGCGAGTAATTGTGATTTGGAAGCGGAAGTCGAGGCCGGCAGGTTTCGTCGTGATCTCTTTTACCGTTTGAACGTTGTACCTCTAACCTTGCCTCCGCTGCGCCAACGTCAGGACGACATAGATGGGTTGGCGGCACACTTTGCTGCCAAAGCCGCCGACAAACACGGATTGCGCACTCCGCAATTACAACCCGCGCTGATTGATTCGCTTCATGAGTATGACTGGCCGGGTAACGTACGGGAGTTGGAAAACCTGATGGAGCGTCTGGTGTTGTTGGATCGCGGCGCGACGATTGGTTTGGAATTTTTACCGGTAAAAATGTTGAAGGCTGTACCGAATCCCGATGTGCCGAGCGAGACGACGTTTGAAGGCGCGATTGATGCGCTGAAGAAGCGTTTGATCGAGGACGCGCTCGTAGCGGAAGGCGGAAACAAAGTCGCCGCCGCGCGGCGATTAAGCATCAGCCGCTCCTATCTTCACCGCTTGATCAACGAATACGAAATCTAAAAAGCCAGCAGCAGTCGGCAGTAGCAGTGCCAAAACATCATCTACCATTTGTCATTTCAAATTTATCATTTGTCATTGAAGACAGCCGAAGCCACCGCGCGAGTCCAGCCATAACTTCGAGGCGTTTACCATGGGGCGTACGTGTTTGGGCAAAGACGATCTAACCTTCTTTCCGATGACAAATGACAAATTTGAAATGACAAATGACAAATGTTTCCTTACTGACCCGGGTGCGTAGTCGACCCCTTCTCATTCGGCGTGCCGAGCTTCATGATCCAGATGCCGCTGTTCATGTCGTTGAAATAAATCAAACCCTTGTGAGGTTGCGCACCCCAGGTGAATGGCAGGTTCACCTTAAACCCGTCAGGATCACCCGCCCATAGACGAGCAATCTCGCGGCCCTGCCGGTATAAATCTCCACGCAGTTCACCCGACACATCCACCACCCGGCCGCCACCGTTGTAATAGCCCATGTACAGGATGTCGTCTGCGACCCACATGTTGTGAGCGCCGGCCTCGGGCACCGGGTACTCCGCAACCTTTCGTGGATTGTTGATGTCCGACACGTCAACGACGTGCGCAATTCCCCGCACGGGCAGCCGTTCCTTCACCTGAATATCAAAAATCGGCGGGAACACTTCATCGCCCACGAAGACGTAGTTCTTGTAACGAAACACCGAGTGGGTGCCCGCCAACCATCCGTTGCCGTAAAGCTCGTGATGATTGAAGCGCAACTGGCTGACTAGTTGCGGCTTCTCCGGACTGCCGCCTTTTATTCCATTGCCCACGTCGAGAATTACCAGGCCGTCCCGCCAGTAAGCCAGATACGCGAGCCCGTCCTTAACCTGCAGGTCGTGGAGATAACGTCCACCGATGGTGTCGCCTTCAGGGGTGCGAATCGTAGTGGCCACTTCGTTCGACACTTCCCAACGCGCGACTTCTTTGGGGTTCTTGACATCTGCGAAACTAACGACCCGCATCGAACCCGTCGCATCGTCAGTCAGGTACACGTAATGTCCGTCAACAAACGCGCTGTGAACGCCGCCGGTCACTGTGTCCGTGTACTCAGAGATTTTTTTTGGATGGGCCGGATCGGAAGTGTCGTAAAACGCAATACCGTTTTTCCGATTCGATGCGCCTTCGCGCGAGATGACGAGAATTTTTCCATCGGCAGTGGTGGAAATGTCGTTGATGATACGCGCGTCAACCTTAATCGTGTCCGTCAGTTTAGGAGCGGCAGGGTTTGAAATGTCATAAACCATGAACCTGTCGGCAACTGTGGAAAGATATGCGTGATTGCCGATGATCCATTCTTCCGCACTAGCCGCCTCCTTCACTCGCACCCGGCCGACCACATCAAGATTGCGCTCCGCATTGCGTGGAGCCACGACTACCGACGCTATCGCTTCTTCTGGTCCACTCGCTGCGGTAATCACGTATGCCCCAGGAAGCTCTGCGACGAAACCACCATCCGCGTCGATCGTTGCGGCCGGTCCACTGACCGTCCAACGGACCGCTTCATTCGTGGCTTGCCCGCTCACTGCGCGCACATTGAACCTGATAACGTCGCCTGTTCGAGCACTGATGGTGCGTGGCTCAATCGAAAGTCCGCTCAAGTTGCTTTTAACCACGCGCACGTTGGCAATGCCGGTTCCTGTTCCTGACGTGCCTGTTATTTTCGCTTCACCCGGCGCCACGGCCATCACGACGCCGGCGGCATCGACGGTGGCCACGGAGGGATTACTTGAAACCCAACTGATCACCACGTCGCTTCGCGGATTACCCTCGGCGCCTCGCGCCACCGTGACGAGTTTGCGAGTCGCGCCGACGACCAACGGCGTGTTAATGGGAGTAATGTCAATTTTTGCCACCGGTCCGGTCTTAACTCTGACAGTGGTGAAAACCGGTTTTCCGTTTACGATCGCCCCCACCAACACTTCGCCTGGCGCAAAGAACGACACTGTGCCTGATTCATCCACTGCCGCAAGATCAAAAGGCGCAGCTACCCACGTCGAAGGCTTCGCCTCAACTACCTTCCCGTTAGCGTCTTTTGACGACACCGTAAACTTCACTTTTTGCCCGACCGCAATGTCACCGGTGACCGGCGCGATGGTGATGACCGGCCCGGAAGATGACTGCGCCAAACTATTGGCCGCGCAGAACAAGGCGACAATCAGTAAACAAAAAGCGGCAAAAAGACCTCGGCTCATAGGCATCATTTATCTCCGGCGATGGATTGTTGGTAACAAGAAGTGTTGTTGGGAAACTTGCGAAATCTTAGTCAGAGGCGGATTGATAAGCAAGTACGTGATTGGTGTATTTTGTGGATCGTATTTAACCGATGGATAAACACGATCCACGAATTACACGAACAAACCGTCAAAGAATGGCTACACTTGAACCCCACGCACCCTTCAGTCATCATCTGATTACACATGGCTAGTATTCAACGCCGCCTGCCGGAAAATGTTCCCGGCGACTTCTTTGTCGACGACACGTGCATCGATTGCGATACGTGTAGCCAACTCGCGCCTTCCGTCTTTCGCGATCATGGCGATCAGTGCAGCGTTTATCACCAACCTCAAACAGACGATGAGACCCGTCTGGCATTAATGTCGCTCGTTGCCTGCCCGACCGGCTCAATCGGAACAGTAGAAAAGCACGACGTCCACATTGGCATCGACGCTTTTCCAATGTTGATTGCCGACAACGTCTATTTCTGCGGCTTCACTGCGGAGTCAAGTTTTGGCGGTTGGAGTTATTTGATAGTACGACCGGAAACCGAAGGCGGAAATGTGATGGTTGATTCGCCGCGCTTCGCTACGCATCTGGTAAAAAGCATCGAACGTCTGGGCGGTGTGAAGCGAATGTTGTTGACGCATCGCGACGACATTGCCGATCACGAGAAGTTCGCCGCCAAGTTTGGCTGCGAGCGCGTCATGCACGCGGACGACGGTGCAAAACGAATCGGTGTCGAACGTGTCATTGACGGCGTGGAACTTGTCGCTATCGATCGAGATTTCCTGGTTATCCCGACGCCAGGCCACACGCGTGGCCACATGGTGTTTCTGTACCGTAATAAGTTTTTATTTACCGGCGACCATCTGGCCTGGTCACCTTCGCGCCATACGCTGACGGCGTTTCCCAGTGTGGCATGGTACTCATGGTCCAGGCAGACGGAATCGATGAAGAAACTGCTGGACTATGAGTTTGAATGGGTACTGCCCGGGCATGGTGACATGCGTCAAGACACTGCGACCAACATGCGGTATCATCTGCAATCCTGCATCGACTGGATGGAAGCTCGTCGTTAGTCTTTCCCGCTGGTGGGCCCGAAAATCTGACTTTATAAGAGGTACACATGACTAGAAATCAGAAGATTGCTTTGGGATGTGGCGGCGCAGGTTGTCTTGGAATCATCGTGTTGATTGTTCTGGGCGTGGTGCTTTCGGCAGCGGGCTATCTGAGTCTGCCGGGCAGTACCAACCGCAATTACAATTTCAACGTTAACAACAGCAATCGTAATTCCAATTTCAATCCCAATCTCAATCGCAACTCCAGCGGCAACAGCAACTCGTCATCGTCTTCCTCGTCGTCGTCTACGATGTCGTCCGACGCCAAGCACCGGCTTTACCAGGCTGTCGGCATGACAAGAGACCAGGCTCTGATGCTGCGTGTCTTCAACAAGATCGGATTGGGCGACGGTACCGGCTCGGACCACCAGGCATTTATTAAAGAACATTTCACCTGGGCGATGAACAATATGGATTTTATCCAGTCAGTTAATACCCCTGAAACTGCCCGCGCTTACGTCGAAGAACACATTGACGACTAAGTTGTAACCACAGTTTAGAGATAGGTAGTCAGAACGGTGCGCGTGCGGTTTCGCGTGCCGTTTGCTATGTTAAGCCGCATTGGACTAATCGATGGATCCTGCTCGCATCCGCAACTTCTCGATCATCGCTCATATCGATCACGGTAAGTCGACACTGGCTGATCGTCTGCTCGAATTAACCGGCGCAGTGACCGGACGTGATATGTCTGCGCAGGTACTCGACAACATGGATCTTGAGCGAGAGCGCGGGATTACAATCAAAGCTCACGCAGTGCGGCTGGATTACAAAGCACAGGACGGTCAGCAATACATTCTCAATCTGATCGATACGCCCGGCCACGTCGATTTCTCGTACGAGGTTTCCCGTTCTCTTTCGGCGTGTGAAGGCGCCCTGCTGATCGTCGACGCTTCGCAGGGAGTTGAAGCACAAACGCTGGCCAACACGTACCTCGCAATCGAAAATAATCTCGAACTGATTCCGGTAATTAATAAAATCGACCTGCCGGGCGCCGAACCCGAAAAAGCGATCGAGCAAATCGAACACTTCATCGGTCTGGAAACACATAACGCGATTCTGACAAGTGCCAAGACAGGACAAGGTGTCGCCGAAGTTTTGGAAGCGATTGTGCGCGACGTGCCGCCTCCGAAAGGCAATCCGGACGCGCCTTTGAAGGCACTGATTTTCGACTCGTGGTACGACTCTTATCGCGGCGTGATCGTTTTGTTTCGTGTGATCGACGGCACGATCCGACCCGGCATGAAGATTCGCTTCTTCAACACCGGACGCGATTACCAGGTGGAGACGTTGGGTGTTAACCGGCCAAGACCCACACCAATCGATCACCTCGGCATCGGCGAAGTAGGTTTTTTGACTGCTTCGATCAAAGCAGTGGCCGATGTGCAAATCGGCGACACTATTACTGAAGCTGCGCGACCCACTACCGAACCGTTTCCTGGTTTCCAGGAAATTAAACCGATGGTGTTTGCCGGACTCTATCCGGTGGATACTAATCAGTACGAAGAGCTGCGCGACGCGTTAGACAAACTGCGTTTGAACGATGCTTCGTTTTTTTATGAACCGGAATCGTCGACAGCACTTGGTTTTGGTTTTCGTTGCGGCTTTCTCGGCTTACTCCATATGGAGATCGTGCAGGAACGTCTGGAACGTGAATTTAATCTGGACCTGATCACTACCGCGCCAGGAGTGCGTTACATCGTAACGACCACTGATGGCGTAGTAACCGAGATCGATTCGCCCGCGAAGATGCCGGAGCCGGGCCGGTTGGTAAAGATCGAGGAGCCTGCGATTCGCGCTACCATTCTTACACCCGAAGAACATCTAGGTGGAATACTGGCGCTATTGGAAGAAAAGCGCGGCGTGCAGAAAGGTTTTGAATACATTACTTCTACCCGAGTGATGTTGACCTACGAGCTGCCTTTAAATGAAATCGTGCTCGACTTTTACGATCGCCTGAAATCGACATCACGTGGTTACGCGTCGCTTGATTACCATCTGGCCGGCTATTGGGAAAGTGACCTGGTCAAACTCGACGTGCTGGTTGCCGGCGAACCGGTTGACGCTCTCTCGCTTGTGTTGCATCGCGCCACTGCTCTTTCAAAGGGCCGGGCGCTGGCGGTTAAGATGAAGGAATTAATACCTCGGCAACTGTTTGAAGTTCCGATTCAGGCCGCCATAGGCGCGAAAGTAATTGCCCGCGAAACCGTGAAAGCATTGGGCAAAAACGTTATCGCCAAGTGCTACGGTGGTGATATAACGCGCAAGCGCAAGCTGTTGGAAAAGCAAAAAGAAGGCAAGAAGCGCATGAAGAAGGTTGGTCGTGTCGAGATACCGCAGGAAGCGTTTTTGGCCGTGTTGAAAGTTAACGACTAATCGCTAATCGCAGTGAAACAAGTAACAATTTTTTGCGACGGCTCCAGCCTCGGTAACGGACAAACTTCGACACGCGCGGCGGCGGTTGCCCTCCTCGGATACAAAGGTGTTTGGCGCGCGGTAGGTACCTACCTCGGACAAGCAACCAACCAGCAGGCGGAAGTTGCCGCAGCTACGCTTGGTTTAGAGTCGCTCAAGGAGGCGTGCGACGTTCATCTGTTTACCGATTCACGTTATGTAGTGGAGACAATGAGCGGGCGCTTCCGGCGCAAAGCGAACCACGAATGGTGGAACAAATTGGACCAGGCAGCAAAGCAGCATCGTGTGAAATGGGAATGGACGCGCGGACACTCCGGTCACGTAATTCAGGAGGCGACGGACCGCGCTGCACGCAAGATTGCCGCCCAGGGCCGCGTTGATGACGAGGTCCTGCGCGATGCCATCGACAAGATCGGAGACGTCGATCCGTTGCAGGTTGAAAACGAATAAACTTCGCGCGTCGGCTCGTTGTCATGCCCAACTCACCCCTATCACGACCGCACTACCTCGCAGGCAAGTTACTGACGGCTGACGACTTCCATCAGGAACAAACGTATGTCATCGAGAAGTTTAAACGTCACAACCGGAGTCTGCATGGATTTGGCGTGGTGTTCGGCCTGAGGGCCACGACCGGAGCCGGCAAAATCAAAATCAGTGCCGGCATGGCTCTGGATTGTGAAGGAAATGAAATCATTATCCCGTCCGAGCAAACCCTGCCCCCGCCCGCCTTTGATTCGAAAGTGGCCTTCATTACCGTAAAGTACAGCGAACACTGCGAAGGCGTGGTTCCAACTGACGAACCCGCAGCCATCGTCGAATCAGTTGAGTTCATATTTACTACGGATAACCAAAATAAGGGTCACCGGCATCTCAAAGCGAGGTGGCTTACCTGCGGTAAGGTCCACGGTCTGACGCTGGCGAAGCTCCGGAAAGGTCAAACGGGTTGGCAAGTCGACCGTAGTTACAGGACCCCGCAAATAAAGTAGGAGATTGAGTCCGGTGGTTTCGCATTAGGGCTGGTTCATCCTTATAATCCTGTCCTTCTGATACAGCCCAGTTTCTTCCCGGAGTTACAAATCGTTTGGCAAAATGTCTGTTGCTCACCCAATAATTCGACTCCTCGCGTCGTGCAGCATTGTGGCACTTGTTGTAGCTCTGTTCAGTACCAGCTTGTTTGCACAATACGCTCAAGGACCCGGTTGGCAGTGGCAGAATCCACTTCCCCAGGGAAACACGATCAACGCGATACGCTTTGCTGAGGACCAGAAACACGGCTGGGCCATCGGGGGAGATGGAACTATTCTTCGCACAGACGATGGCGGCTTCGAGTGGGAGTCGCAGTTACCTCCGGTGCGTACGACCTTCTACGGACTGGCGGTGCACAGCAAGTCGCAGGCGATAATCTCAGGCGCGGGCGGTCTGATCCTGACAACAAAAAACGGCGGCGGGAGATGGGTGTCCCGCCCGACCGGAACGCGCGATCATCTTTTTACGGTTACCTTCGCCCGTGACGATCTCAAAATGGGTTGGACCGCTGGGACGTTCGGAGCGTTGCTGGCAACCACCGATGGCGGACTGACCTGGAAGTCACAAAATTCACATACTACGGCCCACCTGTTTTCGATAGCTTTTCATAATTCCAAGAACGGAATTGCGGTGGGTTCTCGCGGCACGCTACTGACCACAACTAACGGCGGCGCGGAATGGAAATCGCATCCCGGCGTGACTAACAAGACACTGACCGGAGTCACTTTTGTTTCGGAGAAGCGTGCCGTCGTCGTGGGATACCACGGCACATTGCTGGTCACCGACGACGCCGGCGCAACGTGGCAAACGGTGAACGCGCTCGTGACGACGGACCTTTTTTCCGTAGTCTTCACTGACCAAACACACGGCTGGGCCGCTGGTGATAATGGCGTCGTATTGATGACTGCCGACGGCGGCACGCTCTGGTTGCCGGTCAACGTACGCACGAGTCCGAAGTTAACGACGGTGCATTTCGTTGGTGAGCATGTTGGATGGGCCGGGGGCGCGGACGGGCTGGTGGTCCGTAGCGACGATGGTGGTCTTTCCTGGCGTCGCCTGACTGACGGCGGCCGCGAAGACTTGTCTGACATTTTCTTTCTCGACAACTCTCACGGGTGGGCCGTCGGGGGTCGTGGAAAAATTCTATCCACCAGCTCAGGTGGGAAAAACTGGACCGTCCGGCCTTCGGGTGTCACCAATAGATTGAATGCCATAGGGTTCTTAAATCAGAGACTGGGTTATGCCGTAGGTGATGGCGGGACCATCATCCGTTCAATCAACGGCGGCGTCAGTTGGGAGAAGCTGCCGATTGAAGCCCGAGAAGATCTATTCAGCCTCGATTTCGTTTCTGCCGAACAAGGTTGGGCAGTCGGAGCGCGCGGTGCAATTCTTCATACCGCCGACGGTGGCCAGACCTGGCGGCTGCAACGTTCGAACACGGTGAGCTGGCTCGAGGATGTCAGTTTCATCGATCCGTTGCGCGGCGTTGCGGTTGGCTCCAATGGCACCATCCTGCGAACCGCGGATGGAGGCGAAAACTGGAAACGAATTGATCGGAACCTGCGCGAGTGGCTTTATGCCGTGACTTTTGTAGATTCACTTCGAGGTTATGTAGTTGGTGCGCAAGGAACTATTTTAAGAACCGACGATTCGGGAGTGACGTGGAATGATCTCGAGAGCGGACTAAGAACAAACTTTTTTGCGGTCGGCGTCGGAGGAAGAAATGAAGTGATCGTCACCGGCGATCAGGGCCGCGTCCTGCACAGCAATGACGGCGGCCTCACTTGGGACATGCCGCCGACCATCACCAGTTCGCCGCTGTTTTCAGTAGCCTATCGGGGAGGCTTCAACGTTTGGGTCGCCGGACGCGGCGGCGCAATTTTAAGACGCACGGATCCGATAGCAACGGTCGGCATCCCCGGCTCTATAATCCGGCCTTCCGCACCAAAACTTCAGAACGCCCACAACCCCCTCGAAGACGACGACATTCCGCGCGCAGTCCCGCCAGACAAAAAGCCTGTGCGTCCTTGAGTTATTGTTTAATCATGCGGGCAGCCATCGCAACAGCTTCCTGGTAAACACGGTCGTTCCCCAGGATCTCCATCTCGCGCGCCAACAGTTGCGCCAGGCTACGATTTCTTACTGGCAACACCCTGCCGCGTTTTACTTTCGATCCGATGCGCGCTTCCGCCAGGATGTGAGTGTTGTCTTCGCCGAGTGCGACCAGGAACGACGCGTCTTCGGATTTGATCTCGATCCTGGCCAGCCGGCCAGGCTTTCTTGTGCTTACCGTAACCCCTTTCAGTTCTACCGAAACTGTACGGTCGTCCGCAGCGGTAAACTTGAACGAGTGACCCCTGTTTGTTGCTTGCAGCTTCCATCCAAGTCTGGTCGCCAACCACCCCACAAACAGCAGCGCCTGCGGCGGTAACGATTCGTTCGGTGATTCGAATCCAACGTAGTCGACTTGCACTGATTCGACGCGGTCGAGCGATGTTTGGTATTCAGGTACGTCATAAAAGTCTGCCAACAGTGCCCGCCATAGAGTCAACCGTTCCCAATTCAGATCGCTGATGCCCACGTTCCGCTGCGCCGCTAGTTGAAACACCTCGTTTATATGCGTTAACTCGCGCGTCGGTTCCCGAAATTCAGCGGAGTCGATTACAAGTCGATCCGCCGCGCCAAGAAGTTTCTGAAAAACTTCATCAGCGGTGTTCACATCATCGCGCCAGTACAGGAACGTGAGGAGATCCGAAACGAGCAACGGCAACGCGGCACTTGGTAGTTCGACGACAAACTTGCCGTACGCTGTGAGGGTTATCTGTTCACCACAAAGCCTGCGCGCGCCCGTGCGCTTATCGGTTTGGCAGAGCGACTTAACAGAAACTTCAATGTCGCTATCTTTCGCATCGCGAGCCGCCATGATTAACAAGGCGCGGCCCGGATGAGCTGCCGTTAGTGATTCAATCCACTCAGATACTTCGCTTAGTGCATCTTCATTGGAAAGAAACATCAACAGATTGGCGACGCGCGAACGCCAAACCGTTTTCTCTTCGTCATCAATATCTGCAGTGGTCTGCGCCCACAACTCAGTCAGCTGCCTCTCCACCACCGCCACACTGAATGTTTTTTCGAACTCGGTCATCTCTGTCTCGTCTGCCTTCTGCCTTCTGCCTTCTGCCTTCTGCTTTCTGCTTTCTGCTTTTTGCGTTCTGCGTCCTCTCCAGTCCCTACAGTTTCCTCCAGCTTCTTCCGTCGCGCTTCAGCAAATCTGACGCGGCCGCAGGGCCTTCTGTACCCGCTTCATAGTTCGGCAAACTTGGATCCGGTTGCTTCCATGCTTCAAGTATCGGCTGCACGATCTCCCAACCGCGCTCGACCATGTCGCGCCGGGCAAACAGCGTCGCGTCTCCCAGCATGCAATCCAGCAACAAACGCTCGTACGCGTCCGGCGACTTAACTCCAAACGACGAGCCATACCGGAAATCCATGTTCACATCGCGCACGCGCAACGTTTGGCCCGGCAACTTCGCGCCAAATCGCAGCGTGATGCCTTCGTTTGGTTGAATGCGAATCACCAAAACGTTTCGATTAAGCGGTTCATCAAACTCGGTGAATAAACGATGAGGGACCTCCTTAAACTGGATAGCGATCTCCGTCACACGCTTCGTCAGTCTCTTTCCTGAGCGCAGGTAGAACGGAACACCGGCCCAGCGCCAATTATCCAGAGACAACTTCAACGCGACGAAAGTTTCGGTGGAAGAGTTGGGATCGACACCTTCTTCCTGCCGGTAACCCGGGACCGGTTCGCCATCAACGATGCCTGGTCCATACTGTCCGCGAACTGCAAAGCGTTCTATCTCTCCCGCCGGCAAGGAGCTTACAGCTCGCAGCGCCTTCACCTTTTCATCGCGGACCGCTTCGCCGTTCAGCGACACCGGGGGCTCCATCGCGATTAGCGACGCCACTTGAAAGACGTGGTTCTGAATCATGTCGCGCAAGGCGCCGGCCTTTTCGTAAAACGCGCCGCGGCCCTCAACACCGATTGATTCAGCATTTGTGATTTGAATCTGCTCAATGTACTGGCGGTTCCATAGTGGTTCAAAGATGCTATTTGCGAACCGGAAGACCAATAAGTTTTGGACTGTCTCTTTACCGAGATAATGATCGATCCTGTAGATTTGCTTTTCATCGAAGACGGAAAGCAGTTCTTTGTTCAATGCTCGCGCGCTTTCAAGATCGTGTCCAAACGGTTTCTCAACCACGATACGCGCCCAGGCTGGTTTTCGGGGACGCGCAAGTTTCACGTCACCAAGTTGTTTTGCAACCAATGCGAAGTGCTCGGGCAACGTCGCCAGGTAAAAAATGCGATTGCCTTGAGTTTGGTAGTCGCTATCGACTTGCTCCAGTTTGCTTTTTAGATTCTGGTACAGCTCTGTGTTTGTGAAGTCGCCTTCCAGGTAAAACAATCGTTTGGCGAAACTTTCCCAGGTCGAATCGTCAGGCGGTTCGTCCGGGGCAAACTTGGCAACAGCTTCCTTCATGTTGGCGCGAAACTGCTCGTCGCTCAGCGAATGGCGCGCAATTCCTACAATTGCGAACTCGCCGGGAACTACTCGCTGTTGGGCCAGGCGAAACAGGGCGGGGAGTAATTTGCGGCGCGTCAGATCGCCGGTGGCCCCGAAGATCACGATCACACACGGCGGCGCCGTCGCCTCCAAACGAAGACCTGCACGCAAAGGGTTTCCACGCGTCTCGGCTGACTTAGCCGCCGCTTTTTCTTTTTTATTAGTTGCGATGGACGGAAGAATAACACGAGGCAGCGTTGTGGGGGATCAACGCTGCCTGCTTAGTGTGGGGGATGGGTGATTGTGTTTAGGCGCGAACCGGATGGTCCTTCGCGAACGAATAAGCCGTATACGCAGCAATGATGTGACAAATCCAGCCAAGCGTGCCGCCGCTGCCAATCCAAAAGCCTGGAGTAATGATTAGCCACAAAATGCCGGCCAGAATACGGCCGTTGTAAAGTTGGCCCAAGCCGGGAATCAGAAAACTAAGTAGACCTGCGGTAAATGGATCACGCATCGCTCGTCACCTCCGTGTTCGTAAAAACCATACGACGCGACGGCGGAATTTGTTCGGCGAGAAATGGGTCAGATATCGGGATTAGGTACTGCAGGTGTGTATTAACGCTGAAGGCGTTCGCTAATTTCAGCCCAGGGTTGGACGACAACCCTGGGACCATTTATCCATTAAAAGGAGGACGCAATCCCGATTTATCGGGATTGCATCGAAGGCATGCTGAAGAAAAGCGGATGCAACTCTTTCAGAGTTGCTAAGAATTCTATTGATGCATTCAATACCCAGGGTTTCAAAGCAAACCCTGAGCTGAAATTAGCGAACGCCTTCGGCGTACGTATCACTGCGAAGACACCTCACACTCCTGGTGTTTCAAACTGAACACAGTCCAACGTGTCCTAATTTTTAGACAGACGTACCCTGTGCTGCCGTGAGGCGGCATGTTGAGGCTTAAATTGTCGCGCCCGACTGGAGAGTAGCCACTCGCTAACAGCCTAAGCGGGTGGATAGCAATGAACTACCCTGAGGCTCTTACCGAGTTGCAGCTACTTTAGATTCCAGCGCTCAGCACCAACTGAATGAAATCGAGAGCACTGTCTGCGATCTCATATTTAAAACCAACAGTTGGAACCTCTACCGGCGCCGTAGTCGCTTGTATTCCATCTGGCGGTGGCGATGGCGGCGTAACACCGACAGTTGGAATGTTTCCGGCAAAAGTTGTTACGGACACGGCGCAACTTAATAGCGCAGCAAGTAGCAAACGTTTCATCTATGCTTCTCCTTAGGTGATTTTCACGATGCAAGAACTCTTACATCGGCGGGAAATAGAGCAACTTCCAGAAGTTCTTGCAAGGTATGGGTGGGACAATTATTATCCGCAGTCGTTCGGCGGAAAGCTCTCTTTACACTCACTAGAAGGGTCGATGTCTCATGAAGGTGACCTCACTCAACTTGCGAAGCTCGCACCTTACGATTAATGAGGAGGCGTTACTTAGATGTCAGGCCGCTTTGGAGTTCAAAGATAAAGGCCGTTATGAGAGCGCTCGCGAAGCGATGGGTCGTCTTTGGAGTCGGGTCGGGGAGCGGCCAAATACAGAAGGTCTCCATGCGTCAGTAATAGCGGAAGTGCTGCTTTGCACCGGCATCCTCACGCGATGGATCGGAAGCAAAAACCAAATCAAAGATGCTCAAGCTATAGCAAAGGATCTAATAAGCGAAAGTATTGCTTATTACGACAACTTAGGCGATCTCACTAAAGTTGCCGCGGCGCGCGCAGAATTAGCTTATTGCTACTGGAGAGAAGGAGCCTTGGGCGAGGCCCGCATCATGTTTCAGGAAGCGTTGAAAAAACTTACAACGGAGGGCAATACTCGAGCCGGTGCGATCCTTGGATTGGCTGTTGTTGAATGGTCAGATTCGCGATTTAACGAGAGTCTGCAAATATTGAAAAATAACGCTGTTTTATTTAACAAAATCACAAATGCCACAATCAAAGGCGCGTACCACAACCAAATCGCAGTATTGCTTGAGGAGCTTGCCGCGTCTGGCGATCGAAAGGCGCACCTAATCCACGCTCTCAAAGAGTACGGTCAAGCAGAGCATTTCTTTAAACTTGCCCAAAACAAAGTTTATCTGGCAGACGTTAAGAATAATGTTGGTGTCGTCCTGTTCCGACTCGCGCGATTCAAGGAAGCTCATGGAAATCTTGAACAAGCGAGACGCCTTACGTCAACGGCTCGAGACAAAGTCGGCATTGCCCAGATCGACGACACCCGCGCGCAGGTCTTCATCGCTCAAAACAAGCTGAAGGAAGCGGAAGCTGTTGCCAAAGGTGCGGTTCGAGTCCTGGAGAAGAGCGGGCACCAGTGTTTACTCGCCGACGCTCTGGTCACGCACGGCCTCGCTTTGGCGCGGATGAAGCAAACAGAGCGTGCGCAGTTCACTTTTCAAAAAGCGATCAGCGTAGCTCACGGGGTGGGCGCACTCAACAAAGCCGGCCTCGCTGCCCTCACGATGATCGAAGAGCTCGACTCGCTCTCGCCGGAGGTTGCGTTTACGGCCTACGACAGTGCAAGCGAGTGGCTCGCGAAATCGCAAAGTCCTGATCTGTTGATTCGTTTGAACGTGTGCGCGCGAAAGGTGCTCGCTATGCTGCGCGCCGAGCTGGCGGCCGAAGTGAGTGCTGATCCGCTGGCCAACGGATCGTGCGACTTACACAGCAAAGTTTTGCAGTTTGAATCGGGTTTGATCAGGCAGGCCCTGGCCCAGGCTAACGGCAGCGTCACTAAGGCCGCCGCCTTGTTGGACATGAGTTATCAGGGATTGGCTTACGTCATCGGGTCTCGCCACACGGACCTCTTGAAAGAGCGTTCGCCGGTGCGCCGGCGCGCTCGTAAATCCCGCGAAACGGGAAACGCACCAACACCGCAAGATTAAGCTGCCGGGATGCGCGAAAGCGGCGCTGCATCCCGGCGCGCGGCACTTTGTTTCGACGTTAGGCGAGCAAAGTGCAGCGAAGCCGCCACGTCCCGAGGGTGAGGCGTGGCGCGACAAGACCGGCACCTCCCACCCAGTGCCGGTCTTCTTTCAAACCATCAGAATCTTGCAGCCGCCATCATTCCCGATTAACTCTTCTGACGTCAACAATTTCACCGCGAAACGTGCGTAACATCTGTTGCACTACCGGATCCTTTTCTGCAGTTTCACGCAGGCTCTGTTGCTCGCGGCGTTCGGTGTCCTGCTTTGAAACTGCAGGGTCGTTGGCTGCCTGGGGATCGACGACAACAAACCGTACGCCTACATCGCCGCCCGTTACTTCTTTACAAACCTCTCGCAGCACCTTCACATTGTCGGCTTTCGCGAGCGTGTCGCGCAGGCTCTTCGCTTCCAGCGCAAACTCCACACACAGCTCGTCATCGACAATTGCGGCTTGCGCCGCGCCCTCGAGCAACGTTACCAGAAACATCTTGCGCCGCTTTTCCAGAGCTGATTTGATTCGTCCGATCTGTGAATCGTCCGCATGCGCTTCCGCGGAAGCAGA
>DATEPF010000405.1:0-7619 GCA_035273325.1 Pyrinomonadaceae bacterium
CCCCAAATCCGGAGCTGCGTGTTGGTCGCGCCGATTTTGATCTGATCTGTGGCCAAGCCGGGAAGCTCTACCCGCACTACAATGCACTTCCCGGTCTCACACAGGTCGACCGGTGGCGCCCAGGTTTCTGACGCCAGGGGATCCTCGGCAACCGTTGCCTCCTGCAGCGCAGCAAACAGCCGTCCCACGCGATCGCGTAAGCGCTGCAGCTCTAATCTTTCAAGCCCGGTGGCTCGTGCAGGTTTAATCATCTACTTACGCGCGGCCGCGCTTCCTCCGCGCGTCCTGACTAGTTGCTTAAGTTCCATCATAAACTCCGACACATCTTCGAACTCAAGATACACTGACGCAAACCGAACGTAAGCGACTTTGTCCAACTCTTTTAGCCTTCGCATAATCATCTCGCCGATTTTATTCGTCGGCCGCTCACGCTCAGAAGACTCCTGCACATATTTCTCGATGGCATTAACAATCGAATCGAGTTTAGACGATGGTACCGGACGTTTTTCACAGGCGCGCAACAAACCCGCCATTACCTTGTTACGATCGAACGGTTCGCGTCGCCCGTCCTTCTTAACCACCATGTACGGGATTTCATCTATGCGTTCGTAAGATGTGAACCTGCGCTCGCACCGCAAACATTCGCGGCGCCGGCGTATCGCCTCGCCTTCTCGGGACTCGCGTGAATCAACGACCTTATCTTCAAGGTAACCGCAAAATGGACATTTCATCGCTTTAGCCTCAGCAACAGGTTTTAAATTGAAACAACGCCTTCCGTCAGTCTCGAGCTGCAACTGCTTTCAACTCGGTTTGCTGCAACATGTCATTAGGTATGACGTCGTCATCTTCTACTGCGTTTTCGACTGCCTCCGGCGACGTCAACGTGCGCAATCTGCCGACATTGATGTCGCCACGGATTACATGAAAAAGCCCGAACGCCAGCGCCGGTCCGAAATCGACGAGGTGCATCACAATTGAAACACCGGCCGCCGTTTCTTTTGGTACTCCGAGAAAAATAAGTGAACCTGCCGTCGCTGCATGGAACGCGCCGGCTGCACCACCGGGCGTGGGCACCAGTGAGCCAACCAATGCCCAACCCATTACAAAAACTGTTTCGGTGAAGCCGAACCGGAGACCGAATGAACGCAACACCAGCAGATTGGCCAGCGCTATCGCAAACCAGATCAGGGCCGTCCATCCGATCGTTATCGCCAGTTCACGCGCATCAACCAGCACGCGGAGCGCAAGAGCCAGCTGCTCCATCAATCGGACGACCGCCTTCGTAACTCTGGCGGGAATGAACTTTCGGTTTTCAAGAAGCTGTTTTACCCAACCGGTAATTCGCGCTGCATTTTTTTTGAACAACGCGAGCATCAACACGCCCGCAAGCGCAGCACCGAGTAAAACAACTCCCGCGACCCGAACCCGATCAAATTCTGCCGCCCGTTCGACCGGAGGTGTCAGCCATAAAAGACTTGCTGCGAAAATTAGGACAACAGCCAGCAGGTCGTATATTCGCTCGACCATGATGGTCACCAGTGAGGCGCTCGCCCGGATGTCTGGGTCCCGCATCGGAAGCACGACGGGCCGGACTACTTCACCCATCCTGCCGAAAACAAAGAGGGCGCCGAATCCAACCGTGGTGGCGATAAACAAGTCGCTTACCCTTGCGTGTGCAATGGGCGCCAGCAACGCGCCCCAGCGAACAGCGCGCAACAGATAGATCAGGCAGACGACAAGAACCGCGGCCACCAATAGGTACCAGTTGGCACGAACAACGGCGTCTCGCACTTCGATCCAGTTAAGATTTCTGCCAAACCACCAGAGGATGCCGATCGCAAGTATGGAGAGACCTACGAATTCCACATATTTGCGAGTGTTAGACTTCAACGAGTTACTAAGCCAACTTGACTTGAATAGACCGGAACCACAAGATATTGGGCTGCATCGGAAGGCTACTACAGTTCAATCTTCGGGAGCAAGAACGCCCTGCCGAATCGGCAAATCCATGAAAATAATGGGCGTTCCTGGCGGTTGGAGCGCCCAACGTCGAAGAACGGCGAATGCCGGAACTTTCGCCATCCAACAATCGTAATTCCGCGTGACTGAAGGGTTCTGCTCGGTTTTGTTAGAAGAACGATAGTTAGGCGGAGAAGCACAAAGTGGGGGCTGCAAGAGTTTTGGCTACCAATGAAGGAGCCGAATTAGTTCGCAGATGTCGCGCAGGCGATGGGGCGGCCTGGGAGGAGATTGTGCACACTTACTCCCGGCGGATTTACAACCTGGCTTATCGGTTTACTTCACGCGTAGACACGGCAGAAGACCTGACACAGGAAGTGTTTGTTCGGGTTTATCGATCTTTGGATCAATACGACGCGAAACACGGAGACTTGCAGAATTGGTTGATGCGGTTGGCGCGCAACCTGATTATTGACGACTATCGCAAACGTCAGCGAACGCCGCACGACAATCAGGCTGACGACCTCGCAGATCACACTTATCACCTGCACAGTGTTTCCCGTTCAGTTCAACAGGATATCGAACGCCGCGAATTGGGCGCGCAGGTCCAGGCAGGGATTGATAAGTTGTCTACGGATCTTCGGACCTGCGTCATTCTCCGGGACATTGAAGAGCTAAGTTATCAGGAGATAGTTGACCTGTTGCAAATTCCGGAGGGAACGGTCAAATCGCGAATCAATCGCGGGCGGATTGAACTCGCGAAGATCTTACGGCGTATGAAGGTATTAGCGGTTAGCGAATCATAAGTTTGCTTTGCGGGAAGCGAACTGGTAGTTGAGGCGAGGGGCAGGAAGAAAAAACATAATGCTTTGTAATGACTTCGAAAATCGGCTGACAGACTACCTGGACGGCGCGCTGCTGCCGGCGGACAATAAAATGTTTGCCGAGCATGCGTTGCGTTGTCCGGTATGTCACGACACGCTGAGCGCTGTAAAGAACAGTGTTCAGGCTTGTCGAGCAGCTGCCAATCTTGAACTACCGCATGAGTTGGAAGCGCGAATACTTCTCAGCACCATGCCGGAAACGGCTATGACCTGTGAAGAGTTTGAAGATTTCCTGACCGACTACCTCGATGGTTTTCTGCCCGCTTCACTTTTCCATCGCTGGGAACGTCACGCAATTCTTTGCGCGCGCTGCACGGAACTCCCAGGCGAAGTAGTACGTGCCATCGGCACAGTCAATGTTTATAGGGGAGACGAACTCGCAGTTCCCGAGGGACTGAACGAACGAATTCTCCAGGCGACTATGCGTACTGAACTCGCTCTCGAGATTCGAGCTTCGTTCGGCGAACGCGTAGCCTCTTGGATGCGAGCGTGGCTCGACCCGATTGTTTCTCCGCAACTGGCAACGGTCGCTACCATGCTGCTGGTTGCAGTGTTTGTGTTGACGAATACGGTTTCCGCAGATGGTTCAATTCGCGGCGTTTACGATGCGAGCCTCCGCTTGGCAGAGCGGAGTGCGGGATCGAATGGCGTTAAAGATATTACCAAGGGATTGAAGCAACTGGTGGGCGGCCAGGGACAGAATCAGACGCCGGCAGAACAGCCTAAAGCGCAGCCAAAGCAAAATGCTGCGCCTAACAGAAGCGGTAGAAATCGATCGTAAACAGTGATGCTGTATTGCTCTTACCATCCGAAGAACGCGTCGGTCGTGCAGTGTAATCAATGCTCGCGGCAGTTGTGTACTGCGTGTGATCACCGCATCCGCGGATTTCCGTTCTGCCAGGACTGCATTGTCGAAGGCGTCGAATTGCTGCGTCACGAAAAACAATCGTCTCCGATAAGTTATCGAAACAGTTCTCCGTTCATCGCAACCTTGCTGTCGTTCGTACCCGGCCTGGGCGCTGCTTACAATGGACAAACGGCGAAAGCGATTGTTCACTTCTCGATCTTCGCAAGTTTCTTCCAGATGGCGGTACTGACGCAGGGGGTACCATTTTTCCTGCTGGGAGTCCTGGGAACCTGGCTTTTTGCGGCCGTGGATGCTTGTCGAACCGCGCAGTTGATTCGCGCAGGGTTAAGCCCGGAAACCGAAGAAGACGTTATCGCGCGCCGACTGTATGGGAATCCCTTCGCCTGGGCGATAACACTAATCGTGATCGGCACGCTGTTTCTGTTGCACACACTGCTCGGCGTGCAACTTCCCGTTCGGCAACTGTTGCCGGTGGCGCTGGTCGGTCTTGGCGCGTACATGCTGTTCGACTACGTCC
This sequence comes from Pyrinomonadaceae bacterium, assembly GCA_035273325.1. GTDB lineage: Bacteria > Acidobacteriota > Blastocatellia > Pyrinomonadales > Pyrinomonadaceae > PSRF01. The sequence goes on from DATEPF010000405.1 coordinate 4,229, forward strand.
GGCGCCGTCGCTCAACCAATCGCATTATTCGCTTCGACGCCCGCAGGCCACCGCCGTCGGTGGTAGTGGAAACAGCCCGGTTTAGAACCGGCGAAACAACTCAGTTTGGTGGGAAGGATCCACTTCCTTTTAAACGCAGCTCATAACATCGAACCATGGCACTACTAGTAAAAACCTTGGGCGCCATCGCAGCACTTGTGGCCATAGTAATTACCCTCCTCGGTTCGATACTGACGGTGGGTGGTTTCCTGCTGGCCGCAATCAAAATACTTATCCTCGTCATTTTCCTCGCCGTAGTGACCCTCGTAGTCGTTTCGATCCTCCGCGATCGGTCTCAGCGACGACGGACTCCTGAAGATTTCTAATTAAACAATCAGCACTTCCGTTGGTTGCAATGGTCCTTGCGCGTGTGATAGGGTCACGCTTCTTGCAGCACCGGCCGGGTGAGTTTTCCCTCAAATTACAGGGCTTATTCATCCGCTGCAATCTTCAAGCAGGTCAAAAAAATAACCTCGTAAATCAGTAATTTTCGCATCAGTCGCCTTTTGGAGGCTGTGCCATATTCGGTTATTGCCAGCCGCCCCGCTGACATAACAGGAAGAGGAACTCAATGGCCAAAGACGACCGTTTTTATGCTTTCGTTATCGCGCATACCCCTCAGCCAAGCGCTCGAGTCCGCCGCTTCTGTGTAGAGAAGAGATCCCTGAAAATTCTCGCGTTTCTTATCATCGTGTTATTCGGAGCCTCCGCCTATGGCTTCTACGGGCTTACGCAACAAGCTGCGCATCTGCATACGGAGGCCGAAAACCAAAGGCTGAGGGCCGAGAACGAAAAACAACGGCAGGAACTGAATCAGTTAAACAATCGGGTGGAAGCAGTAGAAGATACATCGCGGAAACTTGCTGAAAAATCGGGAGTAATCGAAGAGTCGACACCGTCAGGCAGTGGCGGCCCGGAACTACCGCTGGACGAGGAAGGTCTCGCAACGCTGGAAGAAAAAATGGCGCAACTGGAAAAAAACATTCATGTTTATGAAAGCGTGTTGCGCGAGCGTGGTTATACCCCTACGGTTTGGCCGGTAATTGGAAAACTTGAGGGTGGATTTGGTGGGCGCAGAAATCCGTTCGGCGGTGGCTCCTACGAGTTCCACTCAGGCCAGGATATTGAAGCGGCAATGGGTGCGCCGATTGTTTCTGGCGCCAGCGGAAAGGTCAGCTTTGTTGGTTGGCAAAACGGCTATGGTCAACTGATAGTTATCGATCACGGGGGCGGTCTAACGACACGCTACGGCCATCTCTCACAAATCGGTGTAGAACTGGGCCAAACGTTATCCAGGGGACAGCTAATCGGACGTGTGGGTTCGACCGGACGTTCCACCGGACCACACCTTCATTACGAGGTCAGAATCAACGATCAGCCTGTAAATCCACTGCAATATCTATTGACGACGCATCCATAAATGGCGGTTTTTTTCGCTTGACACGCCAAAATGCTTTCGCTTAGTATGCGCCCTCGTCTACAGCATCTGATGTCCTAAGTTTTTCGATTTACAAGCTTTACAGCGATGTGTTCTCAGTTTTATCCCCCCGTAAGTTGTGCATGATGAATTGCGCCAATAGCGCTTTTCACCATGCATTTTTTGTTGGTTGTGGTTCGGTGCTGCGCTGTCAAAGGCGAGACCGCTTCACAAGCTCTAACCCAGGTCCGCGATAGCATTCAGCTCTCGCCCCGTTTTACCGAATCGTTAGGAGGATTCGTTGTATGTCTAGAATAACCGGTAAGGTCAAGTGGTTTAACAACTCGAAGGGCTATGGATTTATCGAACAGCCAGGCTCTTCAGACATTTTTGTTCACTACAGCGCCATTCAAGGCGACGGCTTTAAGACTCTCGAAGAAGGTCAGGAAGTCGAGTTTGAAGTGACCCAGGGTCCCAAAGGTCCTCAGGCTGAAAAAGTGATCAAGATGTAGGTCTCCCCGGCTTGCACAAGCACGCCACTGACCGCTTCCGGTCTTCCGGTCCGGTAAGCGAAACAAGAGAAAAGGCAATCCCGACCAGTCGGGGTTGCCTTTTTGCTTCGTAATTCGAACTCGGCTTAGCTTTTTTCGGCGCGCGCCTTAAAGCTAACGTGACCGCCTGCAACGTCAATAGAGAATGAAACGCGCTCGCACCCCACTCTTTGTTTAAGCACGTCCGCCTGAGACGCCACTAGCCGGTGAAAACGCGGAAACGAAAAATCCTCGACCGGTTCACCACAAATCTTCTTCGCTTCAATCAACGAATGGTAGACGTCCCGGATTAACTCGACGTCTTTATGAGCGTCTTTGCAAACAAAATTCTGTTTCCTGAACTCCTCAAGGCCATGCTGTTTTGCATTCGCCCGCGCGTTCGCCTGCGGGTCCCTACCTTCTTCACGTCCCTGCATTGTGCGGCGCCACAAGTCTCGAAAAGAGTTGTAACGCGACGCCAGCGAGGTATAGCGATACCGCTGAGCGTAATTTAGCGTGCGATCGTCGCCGAGCCGCTTAATGAGAGTTTCAACTCGACCTTTCGTATCGTAGGGAGGTCGCTTGGAAGCGCCGTTAAAGAAAACGTCAAACTCAATTTTCAGCCGCCTGATGTCTTCTTCCAGGCGCGATAATTGCTCGTCTACAGTTGGTTCATATTCGACATATCGATTCTTATTTCGATTGTTCTTAGCTCTGGTCTGAGCACGGAAAAGGTTGTTTCCACTTTGGGACACTGGCTTATCTCCTGCAAAGGTGGGCGTATTGGCGGGGCGCCACGATAGGCGCTGAAAAGCAGTCTAGGGTTTCCAAAACCTCACTGTCAACAAATGGGCCGGATAAAATTGTACCTAACGAATTGCTCTGCCTTTTCCGAACAGCTATTCTACCGACCCATTCCTATGACTTCGCCAGGTTCTGAATCGTCGCCACTTCAAGCAATCCCGTCTGTCGATCAGCTTCTGAGGACTGACGCGGCGGCAAAACTCCGCGACCTGGTAGGAACAGAACAACTAACAGAGATCGCGCGGCAAATCACTGATGGTATGAGAAGTGAAATTCAGCAGTCTGGCGCCACTCAGAACCGCGAGACCCTCCTGGATGATGCGGTTCAAAGGCTTGAACAGTTTCAGCTGAACGAAACTGCCGCTGGAATCCGGCGAGTTATCAATGCCTCCGGAGTTGTGCTTCATACCAATCTGGGCCGCGCTCCGCTTTCGGAATCTGCGCGATTAGCAATAACAAAGGCGGCGGGTTACTGCACAGTGGAATTCGACCCGCGAGCGGGAAAACGTGGGAAGCGCGGCGCGCGGGTTGAAGAACTCTTGTGCCAGATAACCGGCGCGGAGGCGGCTCTGGTGGTCAACAACTGTGCGGCTGCAGCGCT
>DATEPF010000406.1:0-6036 GCA_035273325.1 Pyrinomonadaceae bacterium
GTGGCATCAGCGGATGGATGCAGAGAGATGCAGTGGTTTCTCCGTTGCGCGCCGGCGACGATGGAAGACTATTGAAGTTAATCAAGGCGTCGGAAGACTACGACACGATCGTTCGTGCACGCATCTTTCTCGATTACTTCCGAGCTTCTCAGTTACGACCTGAAGTCTTGATGATTTATGCGCTCACTGCGGAAGAGATTGCATCGCGGCTTTCGCATGACGCGCTGCGCCGACTGGATGAAAGCGAAATGCTGGCGGGTGGCGCTCCCGTGTTTAGTTATTTCCTCAATTACACCGGACTCGATCGCTACAACCGCCAGGGCGTCAACTTTATTTTTGACCAACGTGAAAAACGGTTTCGGTATGACGGTGAAGGGTGGCGCGAGCTGGTGCACCGGTATCCCGACGCTCCGCAGGCGGCTGAGGCGCGCAAGCGGCTGGGGCTAGCTGCCGCGAATTAGAAACGGGGGGCGGTCGAATTAGAACGGGGAGCGGTAGCGACCTGGTCACAACTCGCCACAGAGATCCTCCGAATGCGACGATGAAATTAGAACGGGAAACGAATTTCTGACATGCCGACGTTTGAATGGAATGAAACGCCGCTCGGTTATTTCGTCACCTTCCGAGCTTTCGGAACGTGGCTTCACGGGGACGAACGCGGATCTGTCGACCGAAATCATAACCGCTATGGAACGCCTAGAATTCCACCCAACAGGCAGTGGCATCGGTACAACGAGCGAAACCGAAGTCGGCCGTCCGTCAAGCTGGGTAAACGTAGGAGAGCCGTCGTCCTGGAGGCGATAAGAGAAACTTGCAGCAAACGAAACTGGGTATATCAAACAGCCAATGTGCGAACCAACCATGTCCATGCGGTCGTCACGGCGCCCTTTGCAAAACCCGAGACGGTCCGTGCCGCATTGAAAGCGAATGCCACCCGAATGCTCCGAGAGGCAGGGTGTTGGTTAAGCGGGAAGAGTCCTTGGGCAGGTAAGGGAAGTGTTAAGTCTCTTTGGACCGAGAAAGATTTATGTGCCGCTATTGCATATGTGGATGAAGAGCAGGGCGAGCCGCTGCCATAACTGACGAGACCCGGTCGCTACCGCTCCTGGTTCTAATTCGCCGCGCATCTTCGTTTCTGGCGCTTTTTCTTTAGATTCCTTCAGAATTCCAGTTAAACTGCCTATCTTCCCAGCCAGCTGTTAATAAATCGGTCCCGTGCTCGTTTGTACAGTGGAAACGCTTTTAGGAGGCCACTGTGCAGGCAGCTGTAAAAACCTTGAGATTGGTAACTGAATCCCCCAGCGAGGTCGAGCGCCTATTTCGGGCGCACCACGACCGTGTTTTCCGCACCGCCCACCGCATTACGGGCAGTCCGGCCGATGCGGAGGACGTGCTGCAGACAGTTTTTCTGCGGCTGGTGAGAAACGAAGAAACCTTTGACCTGTCAGAAAATCCCGCGGCCTATCTTTCCCGTGCCGCAATTAATGCTTCGCTTGACCTGCTAAGAAGTCGCGGGCGCGCCCGCTCTGCCGAGCTCGAGGACGGAGAACTAGAGTCGCTTCCCAGCCATCTGCATAATCCCGAGTCGGCGCACGCCGATAAAGAATTGCAAAAGCTGATACGCATTGCCGTGGCTGGACTGGGCAAAACCGCCGGCGAGATGTTTGTCCTGCGTTACTACGAAGGTTACGACAACCAGGAGATTGCGCAGATGCTTTCGACGTCTCCCATGGTCGTTGGCGTCGTGTTACATCGGGCGAGAACGAAACTACGTAAAGAGATTGGGCACTATCTGGAGAAACACAATGAACAGTAATAATGATTTTGACGCGATTCTCGACAAAGCAACTTCTGAGATCCGCAACGAGCAGATCGATCAGACAGTTGTGAATAATGCAGCCGAGCGTGTTTGGGCACGCGTGGCTGTTGAGCCTGCAGTGATGCGGAAAGATGTCGACGCCAGAATCGATGGCTGCGCCGACTTTCAGTCGTTGATTCCGGCTTACTTGAGCGGGAATCTTTCGGACGGGCGATCGCTGCTGTTGGTCGACCATACGCACGAGTGTATTCCTTGCCGCAAGGCGATGAAGGACGCGCGTACGCGCACCGCACGGCCTGTCAAGACCGTCGCAGCCGGTCGCCGTTTCAACATCAACCCTGTGATATTGCGCTGGGGTGTGGCGGCCGTTTTAGTCATTGGCCTGGGCCTCGTGGCGCTGCCGCTGATCCAACGTTGGACACCGGGTGGCGCGCTTGAAGCCACGGTGCAGGCTGCCGAAGGTCAGGTGTTTCAGATTGCCGACACGCGCAGCACACCGCTTACCGCCGGCGCCCGTCTTGAAAAAGGCGAGCGCATTCGCACGGCGAAAGACGCGCGTGCCTTTGTTCGCCTGGGCGATGGCTCAGTAATCGAGATGAAAGACCGTTCTGAGTTTTACATCACCAACAATGGTCAGGGCACGACCATTCATTTGAACCGTGGCGCGATCGTGATTGAAGCAGCGAACCAGGGCAAGAAGCAGTTGTTCGTTGATACCGGAGATTCGCGAGTTGCAGTTACCGGCACCACGTTCTCGGTCAACAGCGGCACCAAGGGTTCACGCGTCTCCGTAATTGAGGGCGAGGTTCGGCTGGATCACGGCGGCAACGAGCGTGTGCTGCGTGCCGGTGAACAGGCTGCCACCAGTCCAACGATTGCAAAGATTCCAGTTAAGGATGAAGTAGCGTGGAGCCGCAATGCCGGCAAATACGCCGAAGCGCTGGCGGGCTTGAATGCCATAAACAAAGAACTGCAGGGCGTTGCGTATCCCGGCGTTCGCAATTCGACGCACCTGCTGGATCTGATGCCCGAGAACACTATCGTCTATGCAGCGCTGCCGAATTTGACGTCCACTCTGGTTGAGTCGCACCGGATAATGGAAGAGCGCATCAACCAGAACCCGGCGCTGAAGCAATGGTGGGACAAAGAGCGTTCCGGCAGAAATCCAAACGTGGACCAGGTAATGGGCACAATCAAGGAATTTGGTGATTACCTTGGAGACGAAGTTGCGGTCTCAGTTTCGATGGACGAGAAGGGCGAGCCTGGGTCGCCACTGGTCCTGGCCGAGTTGAAGAATTCCGCCGGGTTCCAGCAGTTCATCGAACAACAGATGGCGAAGTTTAACGAGAAAGGCCGTCCGCCGGTTCGATTTGTATCAGATCCCCTGACGGCCACTGCCGCTGCAGCAGAACCCGGCAAGAAGAATGAAGAGCTGTTCGTCTGGATACAAAACAATCTCTTCGCCGCCAGTCCGAAGCTTAACCAGCTTCAGGCTTTGGTAGGGGTGGTCCAGGGTGGCGGCCGCAGTAGTTTCACAGCCACACCGTTTCACGCGCATGTATCGCAGTTGTACCAGCAAGGCGCCGGATTAGTAGTGGCTGCGAATCTGGAGAAGGTAATTGAAAAAGCAAAACCCGAAATGTTGAAAGGCGAAGCCGACGCCGACAAGAAAGCGGCCGCTCTTCAGCAACTGGGAATTCTTAACCTGAAATACTTCGTGCTCGATCATAAGACGAGTCACGGCAAGACACACACGCAGGCCACCGTTTCGTTCAGTGAAACACAAAGTGGTATTCCTTCGTGGTTGGCATCCCCAGCCGCGATGGGTTCACTCGAATACATTTCGCCGGATGCGAACGTGGTTGCAGGCTTCGTGGTTAAAGATCCTGTGCGTTTAGTTGACGACCTGCTCGGCGTTCTTGAATCCGTTTCACCCGACCTGCGCAAAACGCTCGACAAGCAGCAGGCAGAACGTGGCCTCGACATTCGTAAAGACATTGCGGCGCCGCTCGGTGGTGAATTTGCCTTCGCGATAGACGGTCCCATTCTGCCGACGCCGTCGTGGAAGATGGTGTTCCAGGTCGACGATCCGGAACATCTGCAGCGGACGCTGGAGCGCATCGTGGGCGAGGTGAACAAGGAAGCTGCGAGATTCGGTAAGACCGGCCTCGTTTGGGAACGTGCCGATATCTCCGGTCGTCCTTACTACACTCTTAAGTCATCTGACTTTGGTGTTGAAGTGAACTTCACTTACGTCAATGGCTACGTCGTGATGGGACCGAGCCGTGCGATGGTGGAACGTTCGGTTCGTTCGCAGGCCGCCGGTTACACGCTGTTGAGATCGAGCCGGTTCATGGCGGGCTTACCTGCAGATGGAAACGCCAATTTCTCCGCCGTCTTCTATCACAACCTGGCGCCCTTGGTGCAGCCGTTCGCAGATAAGATTGCGAGCACTGCCAGCAACCTGCCCCAGGAGCAGCAACAGGCAATCAAGGCGATGGCTGCAGACATGCCGCCCACCCTGGCTTATGCCTACGCCAAAGGCGACAGCATAACCTTCGCCGCTAACACGGAAGGTGGTCCATTCGGATTGAGTCCGGCCACCATCCTCGGAATGCCCAACGCACTCGAAATTCAACACGTGTTGCAGCAGGGCATGAAGAAGTAATTCCGAATGAAGGTGGGACAGGCATTCGTGCCTGTCCCGTCTTTGCCATGCGAGGTAGATTGTTGCTTGGCGATCGAAAAACATTTTCCATATATCATTTCACATTTTTCATTTGTCATTGGTCGCGCATGTTGCGTGTTTTTAAAATGAAAAATCAGAAATATGAAATGATATATGGAAAATGTTCTTCTTTTTGTTTGTGCGTATGAAGCTCATCTCCATATCATTAGGCTCATGGCTGATTGGGCTGGCAGTCATTCTGCTCACCTTCAGTGTAGTTGAAGGCGTGAACCTCAGCGCCGCAGACGTCAAGGGCGCTACTGTTAGTTCGCTCATCATCGCAGCACTGCTGTTCTCACACGCGTATGCTCCATCTCTTTTCTGGTTACGACGCCGGTTGGGTGGTTGCCGCCCGGCAGCGGTTTTCCCTTTAGCATCTGCATTGATACTCAACATTCCGGTTTTTTTGATCGGATTGTTTGCCATTGGCAGAACTTTAGGGACCGCGGAAGCGTTTGCATTCATCGGTGCATTCATACTGATGGGCGCGGCGTTTGGCGTCGCCTTTGTTTGGAATTATCAGAACAGAGATATAAAGTCTGCACGATGGCAGTAGCTGAAAATATTCCCGAAGCGGCAAGTCCTCCTGATCCAAGCAAGTTTGCTCCAGTCATAGATCTAAACGACTTGAGCGTAACGTTTGGAGGCCGGCCGATCCTGCAAAACCTGCGCGGCGAGCTGCGCGGCCGATCAATTGGTTTGCTTGGTCCAAACGGCGCAGGGAAGACAACGCTCATTCACACGCTGCTCGGGTTTCATGAACCCTCCTCCGGCACCGCCCACATCCTTGGGCGCGACATCAATACTGACGTTAAAGACATACGCGCGTTGATTGGGTACATGCCGGAACGCGATTCGTTCATCGCCAAGATGAGCGCCGTCAGATTTGTGCGGCTGATGGCCGAGCTGTCAGGCCTACCCGCCGAAGCTGCGCTCGAACGGGCACATGAAGCGCTGTTTTATGTCGGGCTTGGAGAAGCGCGTTATCGCAGTCTGGACACCTATTCACTGGGAATGAAGCAGCTCGCGAAATTAGCGCAGGCGATTGTTCATGGTCCTAAACTGATTTTTCTTGATGAGCCGACCAACGGACTTGACCCGCCGGCGCGCCAACGCATGATTAAGTTAGTGCGAGAGATTCGCGACAGCGGTAAAGCCAACATCGTTTTGTCTTCGCACTTGTTGCGCGACGTCGAAGAGTGTTGCGAAGAGATCGTAATTCTGAAAGACGGGCGGCTGGTGCAGTATTGCAACCTCGAAGAAGAGCGCCGCTCGAATCGGAGGTTCCTGCTGCTCGAAACCCGCGGCGAAACCACTGGTTTTGTCGATGCCGTCGGCAAACTTGGTTGCGAATACGCCATCACCGGCGATCATCGAATCAAGATTGTGTTGCAGCCGGACATTGAGGTCCGCGACCTTTATCGTGTCGCTGGCGAACATAACGTGCAGATACGGCGGCTCAGTTACAAACGTGATTCGCTGGAAGACA
>DATEPF010000407.1:0-3087 GCA_035273325.1 Pyrinomonadaceae bacterium
CAATATTTCCGGCCACGACGATCGAGGACGCACCGGCTGACGTCCACACGGTGAGGCTATATCGCACCCTCTTATCGAAGATGTAGCCGCCTAAAATGAACATTGAGCGATTTACCGTGATGTCGTTTCGTTTATGAACAGCGCGGACAACGCCCAGGTGGTCGGTGAAAGTCTCATCGGTATCAAGTGTGTTGAGGTATCTGATCTGGGTATTGTTATTGAACCTGATCAGGAACGGCACCTTCGCGTCGTCTGGAGTTTTCCAAAGGACAATTCCATCCTGGTAACGCTCCGGGCTCGCGGGTTGTGATGTATTCACCGCGGGATCCGCGGCCGGCGCCGAGGCATCTGCCGTGGCCGGTGGTCCAATTGGCTGAGCGACGTTCGACACATCCGTTGCGTTGCCCCCGTCCAGCCGCCGCTGCAAACCTTCGATCAGTTCCAGCATTGATTTCTGCTGCGCCTCCATCTTGCGGAGTTGCTCCCGAACCGCGACGTTCTCGGCCTTCACGGTCGCGATTTCGCTTTCAACGTCTTTTGGTTTCGGGTTGTCAGACGCGACTGGCTTCGCGGGCACGGCAGGGTTGGGCTCCGGCGCGGCGACTTTCTTTTCCGGGTCATCAAATGCGAGAGTCGCGGAGATCTCTTTGGGCTTGTTATTTGGCTGGGCAGTCTGTCCGAAAGTAACAGTCGTCAACAAGGTAACTAACATTAACGACAAACCGACTGCGCGCTTGTTGTATCGGCGGAGTATCGACATTTTAATCTGCTCTCGAAAGTGGTTTCGAAAGATGTACTAATGGGATTGCGCCAAACTCGCCGGGTAACGCAAGCTTTCATAAGTCGGTAGTAAGAAATAGAGGCTCCTCAGGGCCGCCCTTGGCCGGCCATCGAGGAGCCCCATAGATCAGCAGAGCGTTACTGACAGTGCCAGTCCGGCCTCGCTGGTCTCCTTGTATTTACTATTCATGTCTCTGGCGGTTTCAGCCAGGGCCATAACAGTGGCGTCGAAACTGACGCGGTGCCTCGACGCAATCTCATTGCTGGCGATCGCATAAGCGGTCCAGGCCTTGACTGCCCCGAATGCGCATCGCTCGATACACGGGACCTGTACGTAGCCGGCGACCGGATCGCACGTCATACCCAGGTGATGCTCGAGGGCCGATTCGGCCGCGTTCTCAACTACCAGCGATGAAGCGTCGTACGCTGTGGCGGTCAAGGCAGCAGCCATCGCCGAGGCCACGCCTATCTCTGCCTGACAGCCTCCTTCAGCCGCAGACAAAGTCGCATGGTGCTTGCAGAGGTAGCCGATCGCTGCGGCCGCAAGCATGCCGTCACGGATCTTTTGCCGGTCAAGCTTGCGGACCTCAAGAAGCCCATAGACCAGGGCCGGCATAACGCCCGCGGAGCCGCCGGTGGGAGCCGTAATTACGAGGTGACCTCGCCCGTTTTCTTCGGATGCCGCCAGCGCGAATGCCGAAAGCGCTCCAATGCCTTTGTCCGACGCGTACTTGTCATCCATGGCCCTCTTGTAAACCGTCGCTGCTTTGCTTTGCAGTTTGATCGGGCCAGGCAGTACGTCATCCTCGGGCATCGAAAGTCCCGATTTTACTGTGGCGACCATGGCGTTGATGATTTTGTCGATGAAGGTATAAACCTCTTCTTCCGTCCTTCCCATGATCGACATCTCGTTGGCAAGCATTACTTTTGCAATCGAGATCTTGTTGTTGTCGGCGTGGGCCCGCAGCTCTTTCATCAGTCTGAAAGGGTATTTGGGCTGGTTCTTTTTCGGCGGTGTGTAACCCTTCCACTCAATGAATCCGCCGCCCACTGAGTAGTACTCCTGCTCAAGCAACACTTCGTTGCCGGCCAGCAGCTTGACCGTCATCGTATTCGGGTGCTTGAAGTCGCCCTTCGTCGCGTCGTACACCACATCTTTGAGGCTCACCTGAATCGACTTGTCGCCGAGCTTAACCGGGAAAGTTTGGTCAGGCTTATCTCTGAGGCTGTCCAGAAACAACGGGTCGACCGTAGCGGGCTCTTTTCCTATCAGACCCGCTAGTGCGGCGCGTTCGGTGCCGTGTCCCTTGCCTGTTGCACTGAGGCTGCCGAACAGATTGACCTGAAGCTTTGTGGCCTTCGCGAGCTTGTCCGGCGGTAGTTTGACGGCGCGCTCGTAAAAGTCATAGGTGATACGCATTGGCCCGATGGTGTGCGAACTGGATGGGCCCGGCCCTACTTTGTAGAACTCGTCCACCGTCGTCAGCACAGGCCCGACGCCCTTTTTGACTACGTTCAGTTCTTTCGAAAGGGGCGGTGTCGCGGTCGAACGCGCCACCTGCTCCTGCGGCATCGTGGCAAGGGCCTTCGCGATGCTGTCCTGGAGCGAGACAGAGCGACCCATCATCACTGCGGCAGCACCGCCCACGGCGCTGCGCATAATAAAGTTGCGGCGGTCCACTCCGGATGGGACCGGCCGCGAAAGCAAGCTGCTCGTATCGGCTAACGGATCTGTCGACACGTCGGCTTCAACGGCTGGCTGGCTGGGTTTTGGATCAGCATCAAGTATCGTTTCGTCTTTGGTCATTTCCTTCTCTCCTTTTGTACAAACTGTTTGGGCCAACCACCTGCGCGATTCACGCAACCGCTTTTTCTCTTTCATCATTGCCACCGGTCCGGCAGTAACTCGGGCGATCACATTCCGGCGCTGCCCCGCGAAGCCATGTGTGTTGGGCAGAATTGGTTCGAGACTTTGGGGATTCTAGGGTGGGCACCAGGAGTGAAGTACTGTCAGTATTGACAGGTCTGTGACAAGTTCCAGCCTGGTGAGGATTACTTAATAGATTTCAAACAAGTGTACTAAAGGAAGCTCTGATCAAGTTGATCAGCAGTTTCATCTTTCTTAGCCCGCGGAGCGAGGCGAAAGCATAAAGCCTGGGGTGAAGCCGAAGCTGTTCATTATCATGAGATGCTTTACAGATCGTTATCAGGACATTCTTTACACTTGAGATAAGCTCCGGTGCAAGGAGGGCCGGAGATGCCTTGGAGAACAGAGAGTGTCATGCAACAACGAGTAGAGTTTGTGAT
>DATEPF010000408.1:0-6458 GCA_035273325.1 Pyrinomonadaceae bacterium
GCCGTTCACTAACCGTCAAGTCGTTACTAAAAGGCGTAGGCAACCTCTGGAGCCAACCAATCGACGGGGGCCCACCCAAACAGATAACCACGTTCACGTCTGTCATGATCCCCAGCTTCGCCGTCTCCCGAGACGGCAAACACCTCGCCATCTCGAGAGGCAGCGCCAGCCTGGATGTCGTGCTGATCAAAGACTTAAGGTGAGGTACGGGTTCAATTAGTAAGCACTATACTGCGTGACGGGCTTGGAGCACTTTCCTCCGCTGTTTCCCGCTGCCTTTGCAGACCGTGCAATTGCCAGATCCGCCACATTTTTTACAAGTACCAAACCCCGCGAAGTTACTTCCGGCACCATTGCATCTAGAGCATTTGCCTGTGCCATGGCATCCCTTACATTCACTCACGCGCGTCTTCCTCCCTCGTTTCAAAGTGATGGACAAAAGCCATTCATTCAACGGTCTTTCTTTTGTCCGGCGCGTTTGCGCAATCAGAACGAACGGGGACCACAACTCACGGCGCAAGCATCTAACTGCCGATTGATCCCTAATGATTTGGCTGGCCTGCCGCTCTTGCAATAGCTGGTCTGGGTAATTCCGCCAATTCGATGAAGGATGACGAGGCGGCCAACGCACTAATCCGGTCTTTCAGGAGGGACAAGCGCTCAATGTCGGATTGAACCTGCCCAATCTTGCCGTCCAGCCGATGTTTTTCTTGAACCTTGATGGATCCGTAATACACCCTAATCAACGCAGCAGAGAGCGCGATCCAGAAGATTATAAGGCAGAGGATTATTAACGGTATCGATAAGATAGTGCTAATCGTATAACTCTCCGTAACTTCCCCAAATTGCAGCAAACTTTCTTTCAGGTAACACTCGGTAGTATCAGTTACTAAAATACACATGTCGTGATCGACTTCTTTGACTATCTCAAACGCAGAGCCGGACACGTGTGTGTCTCCGGAAACTTCCATTGGCCGGTTTAATGTCAGATAGCGAGTCGGATAGACAAGTAGATAAAACGAAAGAATCCCAACCAACAACGTTGGTAATATCGCCCCGGCGGCGATGAACCAGCGGCTCACACGAGCTTTTTCCTTAAGGTCACTTTCTGTCAAAAGCGCGCTCGCTTTCTCTGTATTCAATCTAGTGCGCACGTGTGACTTTTGCTGAATCTTTCGTTCGAGCTCTGTTTCCGACACTAACAACTCTCTCGAGAAAACCGCTCGTGCCACAGTTTCGGCTTTCAAGTAATCCCGATACTGATCAGAACGGCAAAGTATCTGAACATCGGTTAGGTCTTTGTCCAACGCTGAAAAATCATAAGATCCGATATGCGAAGCGATTTGACGCAACTCCTCGATTTGCTTAATGAGGAAACTTATTTGGCGTTGTTTGCCTTCGCATAACCTCTTATTGATCAGTCCCAGTTCCTTCCCAACCTCCATGACGGATCTGTTCAGTGGAATGGCTTGGCCGGACGTTCCGATGTTGGCCCTATCTGCAAACCACCAGTTAAAACCCTCATTTGTTCCCGTGCTCAAAGCTTCACTTACAAGAGCGTCGCCATGCCCTTCGCGCAATAGTTTGACTAGATAGACAGCACGTTCAACACTCGGTCGACTCAGCAGAATTTCCACCGCCAGCTTCGGGTGGACTGCGTGAACACTCGCCTGCATCTCGAACAATCCAGGGTCATCGTTGGGGCACAAAGCTTCGAGCAGCACTTGACCAGAATCGCTATCTTTTTCGTATTGTTTTGCGAAAGAAGCAGTAAGCCGCTGGCTTAGCTGCGCCGAGTGAACGACAATATCGGCAATCACCCTTCTGGCCGTTTGTTTATTCTGCTCGTTATCGTCTTCTAGAACTTCTCGAAGCGTTTCAAAAAGAAGACCGTTTCTGTCAAAGAACTTCGCTAGAATGTCGCGCTTATCTTTAGTTGGAATCCGGCGAGCTGTGCAAAGCAAGAAAACCGCGGTCTTCTGCACGTTGCTGCTTTGCGACGCCGCCCAAATATCGAGCAACTTATAAACTTCACCACTGTTTTTGTAAGCAGCCTCATCCAGGGCCCTTGCCACTTCATGACGAGTGAACTTTTTTTGTTTGGCCAACTGCGTGAGGACCCCGCCCAGCCTCTGGACAGGTAAACCCGCGCCCATCATTCGAAACGACTGCGCGACGGCCGCAACAACTCTCTCGCTGGAGTCGCCTCCCAATCGTTGAAGCGTAATCAGCGCTTGCCTGGAGACACCAGCCTCGTAATCGATTGATGCGATCCGGCCAAGCGCTGCCGCCGCCGCCCATCTCAAATTATCGGCGTTAGCGGATGAAGTATCCGACGCCCAATCTTCCAGCAGTGCCAGAGCGAATTGAGCACTCGCTGGCTGCTTTGCAACCTCTCGTAGCGCGATACCCGCGGTCTTGCGAATTCGTCCCACAGGATGCCCTGCCCATGAGGTCAACAAATCGCTAACGCTTTCCAGATCCACTTTGCCCACTTCGCCGATCATTCTCGCGATGGCGTTTCGAACATTTTCTGAGTCTCTAATGAGAAGCTCCTCTTCTTTGGTATCGGTCGCTGCAAGCGCTTCCGGAATCGACCATTCTCGAAGCAGGTCGAGAATTTCGACAAAGTATTCTCTATAATTCCTGGCCAGCTCGCTCCTTACCATTTGAAACACAGCAGGATCTATAATAATTGGGCCGTCAGCGGTGACGTACGGCCGAGCTAACTGACGCAGGATGCCGAGCGGCAAGAGATCCAGATGACTATTTAAGCGCCTAAGTCTTTCGACGATATTTCGGTGGCGGGCCCAGAGCTGGTTGTCTTTGGAGCCGGAGAAGATTGATAGGGTCAACAGCAGGCATCTCACCGATTCCTCAAGACCCAAGAACCAGGACTGTATTCGAACCTCCGCGTTTGCATAATTACGCAGTTGATCGAATACGCTTCCCTCATGAGTTGCTTTAGGAAGGCTTTCAAATATGAAGCTTTCGATGGTTCCCGGAAACCAAACCTCTTTCAACAATTTTTCCGCCTGTGATCGTACCCACACCCGTTGGTCTGAATCCTTTTTCGGCCCATGTTCATCCCGCTTCGTGAGGAGACTAAGCGTCCATTCCTTCTGCCGCTCATTGATTGTCCCTTTCGCAAATGCATATTGAAGTAGCCGCTTAAGGATTTCGATTTTAGTTCGGTAATCGTAGGAATTGGAATTTAGGTAGAACCTTTCCTCCTGCAGAACCCATTCACCAAGTCTGGTTTCATTTTCGGCATCGCTGAATACAGAATCGGATGAGGTCGCGATGATCAAATTGCCGTCTAGGCGCAACTTATTCAACGGCCTCAACTCAGTGTCTACTTTGTTGGTATCATATTCGTTAAAACCAACTGCGTCGGGAAAGATGATTACCGAGTCCCGGATTCCTGACACCGCAAGCTGCTCCCAATCAACAGCTTTGGGAAAACTATATATGTCCCGCGGTGGGCGCTGTTGAAGGGCCACCCACGTGGCAAGATGGCTTGTCCACCTATCGGGAGGTCCCACAATCCACAACTTACCTTTGGTGCCAAGGATCTCTTGTAGTCGGTGGTTAGCAGGTGGCGGAATAAAGGTCGACTCCACCAGCTCCCTCTCCTCAGTTGGAAGAACGTAATCCGCTAGTCTTATCAGTTCGGGTCGAACGACAACTGGTAGCGGTGATTTCTCGCCGCTTAGGGCTTGTACCTCGACTTGGCTACCCCAGTACGTTCCTTCGTGAGAGCGCAAGAGAAAAATACCGCGAGGAATTTCTGGCTTTTGTCTCACTCTGGCGCCGCCTGTAAACGCATCGAAGCTCCGAGACCGCGGCGTTAGCACTCTAATTGTGGAATGAACTTGCAAGCTCGGCGGAATTGTTATGGCAATGAGGGTTGTTCCGTCGATTTGTATCTTTTCGCACTGAAGGTCGGGTAGTGGCGGGTGACAGGCACCATTGACCAAGCTAATGAGAGAAGTGGTTTCTAACTCGAGGTGACTCACATCAAAAAGAGGACGAGTTCCGTCTGGCTGTCGGTGTTTGTCGTCCTCCGCACCAACGATCAAATGCGCTGGTTGGTTAGCAGTGCCGACATTGCCATTTGTCAGTGCTAAGATGTCCTTGATTAACTCATCTCGCTGCCCATCGCGAAGCTTTGACCACTCCTCTCCCGAAAAGCCGTCGGGCGCCTTCTTATTTACTTGATACTCGCGCTTAAAGTCGAGTTTCAGGCCTTCATTCTGAAAGAGTAATTGGCGGAGTTCGTCGTGAGTCATAACCACCTCCGTGCCACAATGAATATCGCTTCGAAAGGTTTTCGATATGGCTTAGGTCCGGTCAAATGGCTGAGCAAACGAGTGTGGGATTCCGCAAAGCTCGACCAATCGACCGGCCGGTTGCTTTTCCAAATCTCGGTGAAAATACGATTCTGTTCAGCTATTCATAGCCTTCGTCGCAATTATCCATCTGCGCGATGCTACTTCGTCTGGCGACCGAGCCGCCCTTCGATCTGTGCTGTGTCTGCGTGGAGCCGCAGCGTAGTGCGGCGGTTTTTTTCGTCACACCTCTCGGGTGTTTCGTTGCAGCCTGCGAGTGGTAGCGTGTCCGCAAAACCCGTAGCTATGATTTGATAATCAGGCTCCTTTAATCCGCATTTTCGAAATTCATATAAAACCGATGTCGCGCGCTGCGCACTGAGGTTCCAGTTGAATCGCTCACGTTCGCGCGAGTTAGGGAAATTTGCCTGCTTGCTATCCGTGTGCCCCTCAATTACCAATCCTAGATCCTTCTTTTCAGTCGCGGGTAGCGTATCCAGCGCGCTCTTTATTTGCGCACAGGCAGTCGCAAGACTGGCGAGTTCGTTTTGGTTGACAATTTTGTCGTCGTTCAGTTCGAAGTGAAAATACAGATCGATACACAGATCATCTCCACAATCCCTCGCCTGCGCCGAATTAATCCTCAAAGCCTCCTTGACCTTGTTTTTAACTCCCACCGCGCGCTCGCGAAACTCCTTTTTCTCTTGCTCCTTCTTTTGCAGCAACGCATGGTCAACTTGATACGCGCTGCTCATCATAATGAAGCCCGCAAACGTAACTGTAAGCAGCGCCGAGAACAAATCGACGAATGCGGGCCACGGGTTCGATCGCCTTGGCATGAAAGTGCCTTCCTCCCTATCGGCCACCGAACCAAGTGTTCGGTTTCCACGAGCGACGCTTACGTGGGGGTGGGGTGAATATCGTCGGACCGTCATCAGGTCTTCTCGGGGGGGAAGCGGGTCGACTGAGTACGCGCGTCAGTTTGTCCGCCGCGGCTTCAAATCGCTTCACGATGGCGACTTGGGTTTCGCTTTGTCGACTAATCGATTCGGTTGCGCTACGTAGATCTTTCGTCATCGGGCCAGCGATGGCTGCCCAATTACGTAGGTCCTCGTTGATTGAACGAACGTTGTCAACTAATCCTGAAGTTGAGCTTTGCAGCCTCGTAAGCTCGCCTGAAAACTGAGTAATCCTCGTTGCAATGTTGCCATCCAGCGAACGAAGACGCTGCGCGAGATCGTTTCGCGCTTCAGCCATTGCAGCTTCCACGGGCTCCCTGAGGACGGTTTTGGAAGCCACCGCAAGGCCGTACCATTCTGTCGCCGCAGTTTTTAAGGCTTCGCTCGATTCGGCGGTCCCTCGTTTCACGTTGTCCAAATAAGCAAGGTATTGCGTTTGCGAGTCAAGAAACAGTTGATTACTCAAATTACGCCACGTCTCCGAACTCTGGTTTGCGACTTGGTCAAGGCTGATTTTGTAATTAGCAGAAACAGTCGGCGCCAACTCACCCAATTCTGTGATGGATGTTTTACAGGCCTCGGCGACGTAAGTCATGACTTCGAGAGCTCTGGTTAGAGTTGCCTTAATGTCTGTCATCTGCCGGTTGACGTCTTCGAAAACCTTTTCAAGCTCAGCTTCAACTCCTTTTCTGAGCTCTTCCGCCGCTGCGGTCCAGGTTCCCACCGAGGCCTTTTCGATCCGTCCAATTCCATCCGAAGCTTCATTGATGACGCGGTCGGATAAAGTTGACAAATTGCCAATAGCCTTTTCCAAAGCCTTACTCAGTTCATCCGCCTGGCGAAAGTGCTCGTCGAAGAGCTGGTCGCTCTTTACCAGCGAGCGCTCATGCTTCTTTTCCAGCTCCGCGAGCCGATTCATGACTTTTGGAGTTTCTTTTATCAATGAGTTGAGGCTTTGAGTCGCTTCGGCGATAGATCCCACAGCTGCCTTCACATCAGTAATTGCCTTCTGCAAGTCCGCGCTGGTGGTCTCCAGACGTTTGAATTGTTTTTCGATCAGACCCAGCGACTTATCTAGTCTCTCTCCAAACACTTCGACCACCGGTTTGAGGCTTTCGGAAAGAGTAGTTTCCAGATTCTTCAGCGGCGCCATCGCCTTTGCAATCTC
>DATEPF010000409.1:0-22136 GCA_035273325.1 Pyrinomonadaceae bacterium
GCATTAAAGCGTGAACCTCATGCGTGCCCGAAGCTCATCGAACTGCTCTCACTTTCACAGCGGCAGCATCCGTTAATTTCCAGCACGAGAGTTATTCCCGTACCGCTTCACCAGCAGCGACAAAACACTCGAGGCTTCAACCAGGCTACCGTCCTCGCCCGCGCTTTGTCGCGCGCGAATTCTATTCGTCTCGACCAAACCAGCCTGATAAGAACCTCACACACTGAAGAACATCGTGCCGGCATGGACGTGCTCGATCGACAAAAGACTGTCGAGAACGCATTCAAGGTTTCCTGCCCGGCACTGATAAAGGATGAGCGTATCCTGCTGATCGATGATGTTTTCACAACCGGGGCGACGGTCTCATCTTGTGCTCGTGTCCTATTGGATGCAGGTGCGGCAGAAGTTTTTGTGCTGACCCTTGCGCGACCCTTCTCCTCTTAATCCGCAGATTACACAGATTACGCAGATTGGATAATAGACAGCTACGATGCTCGTTCTAATCACTGAAGAATAAGAAGCAACTAGGTTATGAACAAGGGCAGCGACCGGGATCGTAACTGCCCGCGATCTAATCTGCGTAATCTGTGGAATCTGCGGATGACTGTTTGCCGTTCTGTCCGTATCATGCCCCGCATGAAAACTTTATATCCGCCGATCGAACCGTTTGATACGGGCCGGCTCAAAGTCTCTGAACTTCACGAACTGTATTACGAGCAGGTGGGCCGCCCCGACGGCAAGCCCGCAGTGTTTTTGCACGGTGGCCCAGGCGGAGGTCTGACCGTCGACTATCGACGCTACTTCGATCCCAACGTCTACCGGGTGGTCTTGTTTGACCAGCGCGGTTCAGGGAAGAGCACGCCGCATGCAACCATTGAACAAAACACTACCTGGGATTTGGTGGCCGATATTGAGCGCGTGCGTGAACACCTGAAGATCGATCGCTGGCTGGTGTTTGGCGGTTCGTGGGGCAGCACGCTCGGCCTGGCATACGCGGAAACACATCCGGATCGAGTAACCGAGTTAGTGCTGCGCGGAATCTTTCTTTGCCGGCCAAAGGAGATCCAATGGTTTTACCAGGAAGGCGCGAGTTGGATCTTCGCGGACGTATGGGAACAGTTTCTGAATGTGATTCCGGAAAATGAAAGGGACGATATGGTCGGCGCCTACTATCGGCGCCTCACCAGTGAAGATAGAGATACACGAATGCAGGCAGCCCGCGCCTGGAGCATCTGGGAAGGCAGCACGTCAAAACTCTTGTTTGATTATAAGTCGATTGAGAGGTTTGCTGACCCCACCTTTGCCGAAGCTTTTGCTCGCATCGAATGCCACTACTTCATTAACAACTGCTTTTTTGAGACAGATAACTATCTGATAGAAAATGTTGGCAAGATCCGACACATCCCGGCCAGCATCGCGCAAGGTCGTTATGACGTCGTCTGTCCGATGACCAGCGCCTGGGATCTGCATCGCGCCTGGCCTGAAGCCGACCTGCAAATCATTCCTGACTCAGGCCACTCGATCAGTGAACCCGGCATAATCGACGCTCTCGTGGACGCTACCGATAAGTTTGGGATGCGCTGAGAAGTCTAAATCGCCAGCGAGTTATTTCGACTGATTCGTGTATTTCGTGGATCGTATTTATATAGAACCAAAAACGATCCACGAATTACACAAAAGATGTGGACCCCGACGGCGTAGCCCCATTTTTTGACACCTTCGGATACGCTCGCGTAATATCGGGCTCTATATGACTGGTCGAGTTCTAGTTCTGAATGCTTCCTTTGAGCCTATCAATGTGTGCAATGAACGGCGCGCAGTGGTGATGATCTTTAAAGGTGTGGCTCGCGTTGAAGAGCATAACGGCCATATGTTGCATTCGGAAAAACTGACCATTCATGCGCCTTCGGTTATCCGGCTGACCGAGTATATCCACATCCCGTTTGAGCGCCGATCTCTGTCTCGCAAGAACATCCTGCTACGCGATCATTCGACCTGTCAGTACTGCGGCCGGCAACATGCGCCGTCGGAGCTGACCCTGGATCACGTCCAGCCGCGTTCGCGTGGAGGGGAGTCCTCGTGGGACAATCTGGTAGCCTGCTGCAAGCGTTGCAACCATCGGAAAGGAAACCGAACCCCGGAGGAATCCGGTATGCACTTGTTGCGGCGTCCCCGCGGGTTCTCGTTGCACGTTAACCGCCAGATTATGCGGTACCTCGGTCGTGCAGATGAAACGTGGCGAAAGTATCTATTCTACGAATCCAACAACGGCGAATAGCCGCTTGGCCTTCTTACAACTTGGTTTAGAAAAGAGGAAGTTATGAACATTCTCCTGGCAATCGGAGGTTTGGGAACTTCGGAGTTGCTCGTGATAGCTGTCGTGATTTTTCTGTTGTTTGGCGCCACCCGGCTGCCGCAGCTGGCGAAATCACTGGGTCAGAGCAAACGCGCCTTCAAGGAAGGACTTGATGAGGCCGATAAAGAACCGCACAAGGAAATCGGCGAAAAGTCTTAGCTGATCGTCCGCGACAAGTTCTTCAGTGGTTGAGCGCCTTTCGACCCACGACCAGCGTAGCCTTCACCGATAGAGCAAACTCGGCCTCGTGTCTTTCTTCATTTATTAAACGTCCGATTTCGCCCACCACATTTTCGTGCGCGCCCGTCGGCAGTCCTCTCAGCCAGTTGTGCATCAGAAAGTCTGCAATCAGCGGCGCTTGTAGAAATTGTTCGCCTGATTCGTAGTCGAATTCCTCAATTCGTGTCCAACTCTCGATTCCTTCAAGACCAGCCTGTTCACCCATTTCTTCCACTGCAGTGACGGAGGGCAATTTCGAAATCAGGCTTTCTACGTCTGCCTCGTGGTCCATCAGGCCCAGGTTATGTAGTGCTTCCCAATAAATGGAGAAGAACTCTCCGAAACTTGAAAACGTTGGCAGGATAAAAGCGACGGTTGCTCCGGGAGACGCTACTCGCACCATCTCTTTCAGCATCGCCGGCGCCCGCGATGTTTCAACCAGTGACCCATCGCCGATGACGACGTTGAAACTGTCATCCGGTTGCGTCAGGTCGTCAACAGTCTCCTGGCGAAACTCGGCTGCATCTTTTAGAGCTGTTGCCTTGACGCGCGCGAGTTCGAGACATTCCTGATTCTCGTCGACACACAGAAACTTTAGATCGAATGCCGCTCGTTCCTGCAACGCGATTGCGTGGCCCCCGGTACCGGCAGCCACATAAAGAAGGCTGCCTTCTTTTGGCAATGTGAGATGCTCATCAACCAGCTCGGCAAACCGTTCGCCCCAATCGGTCGCGATAAATAACTCGTGGAGATACGCCAATTCCTTGTTCGTTTTTGATGTCATTTAGTAGAACAGGCATTCCTGCCTGTTCATCCTTCTGTTCTGTAATTTAACGTGGACAGGACAGGAATGTCTGTCCCACTACTCTTCTTCAAAATATTTGCGGCCGCGCAGTGACTCTGGTAAACACGTCATCTCGTCTTTCGCTTTGGGATCGTTGTGAACGTAACGGTAGCCGGTTCCATATCCGACGTGCTTCATCAAGGGCGTCACTGCATTACGCAAATGAAGCGGCACGGGTTCGCGAGCAGTTTCTGCGGCATCAGCGACCGCCGCATGATATGCACTCTTCACTGCGTTGGACTTCGGAGCCCGTGCCAGATAAATAGTCGCTTGCGAGAGCGGGAACAAGCCTTCGGGCAGACCGATTAGTTGAACAATATCCGCTGCCGCCGCGGCTTGTACCATGGCCTGCGGGTCCGCTAGACCAATATCTTCGGACGCCAGTATGCACAGGCGGCGGGCAATGAAGATTGGGTCGGCGCCGCCTTCGATCATTCGCGCCAGCCAGTAGAGCGATGCGTTTACATCAGAATTGCGAAGCGATTTAATCAATGCCGAAGCAAGGTTGTAATGATCTTCGCCGCCCTTGTCGTAAGCGTAATGCGCACGCCCCATCGCTTCGACGACGGTCTCCTCAGTTACTTCTCTAATCCCGGCATCGTTTGGCGTAGTTGACTCTACAGCTGCTTCCAGAACAGCGAGAGCAACCCGTGCATCGCCGCCCGCTGTATTTGCGATTCGCTGCAACAACACGTCCGAGACATTAGCTTTCAGGTCCGCCAATCCGCGCTCGGAGTTGCTTAGTGCGCGTTCAAGAATTGTTTTTACTTCAGTTTCATTTAACGGATTCAGCACCAGCACGCGTGCACGAGACAACAGCGCACCAGTCACCTCGAACGAAGGATTTTCAGTGGTGGCGCCGATTAGAGTGACCGTGCCGTTTTCGACGGCATGAAGCAGCGCGTCCTGTTGACCTTTATTAAACCGATGAATTTCATCGATGAAGAGAATCGTGCGCTTGCCAAACTTCCTTTCCTGTTTGGCTTCGGCAATGGCGGCCCGCAGATCCTTAACACCGGAGAAGACTGCCGATAACGCGATAAAACGCGCGCCTGATCTTTCGGCAAGCAAACGTGCCAGAGTTGTTTTGCCGGTCCCCGGCCCGCCCCATAACACGAGCGAAGGCAGGTTGGCGGAACCATCCAACAGTTTACGCAGAATGCGGTTGTCGCCGACCAGATGTTCCTGGCCCACAAAATCGTCCAGCGATCGCGGGCGCATGCGTTCGGCCAGCGGCGCAGATTCGTCGGCAGCTGCGGACGCAGACGATTGACTAAAAAGATTTCCAGTCGTTGAATATGTCATGTCCTGATTTACGTATAATTATCGCCCAAACCGTTGGCCAACGCGACCGCCGAAGCCTCGCAAAAATGGGCGTGAAATTAATAAATCTAAACGGAACGAGCGTGGGGGAATAATCGTATAGTTAGCCGGAACGAGTTAAGTTGTTCGAGAGATTCAGACGCTAATAAGGATTTAAGAAAATGAGGACCGCAGAAATGAAGGACGCCACGGATGTTATCAGAATAGTTGGAATGATTTTGCTCGCGATCTTTGTGGTCGCCGTGGGCATCCCTATCGTCCTGACGGCCGCCGGCATCACCCTCGGAATTATCAAGATCCTGTTTGGGATCGCCGTGATGGTGATTAAGCTCGCGATAGTGGTCGCGGTCGGTTATTTAATCCTCGTCGGCATTCGCGCGCTGCTTCGGTGAATGATTGCGGCTGTGCCGCGTCCCTTGCGGAAAGGCTCTGCCTTTCCGAACATGGTCTCTATAAAGAAGCGGCGAGGCTCAGCCTCGCCGCTGTTTTAGCTTATTAGCGCCGGAAAGGCAGAGCCTTTCCGCACCGGATGCGGCACCGCCGCGGCGCTCGGTCAAACGTTAAACCTGAAATGGACTACGTCACCTTCCTGCATGATGTAGTCTTTGCCTTCAAGTCTCATCAAACCCTGTTCACGCGCCACGACGTTTGACCCTGCGCGAATCAAATCCTCGTAGCTCACTATCTCTGCCCGGATGAAACCACGTTCGATGTCCGAGTGAATGGTACCGGCGGCCTGTTGCGCTCTGGTGCCTTGCGGAATGGTCCATGCGCGCACTTCTTTTTCACCAGCCGTAAGAAACGACATCAATCCCAGCAGGTGATACGCACTCTTGATTAACCGGTCGACGCCACTCCCGGTGACTCCGAGACTCTTCAGATATTCCTGGCGTTCTTCGAGCGGCAAGGAAACGAGTTCCGCCTCCAGGTGGGCGCAAATCACAATCGACTCCGCCGACTCATCCGCCGCAATCTTCCGCACAGCCTGCACCAACGGATTGGCATCGGGAGCGGCAAGCGTCGCTTCATCCACATTGGCCGCGTAGATAGTGGGCTTCATTGTGAGTAAGAAAAAGTCACGGGCGACTAAACGTTCATCATCGGTCAAGGGAACTGTGCGCACAGACTGTCCCTGCTCCAGCACTGGCAACAACTTCTCAAGCACGGCCAGTTCCGCACGCGCCTGTTTGTCGCCGCCCTTCAAGTTCTTCTGTGCCTTATCGCGACGTCGTTCAGCGGTTGCCAGGTCGGCCAGCGCCAGCTCAATCTGAATCGTTTCTATGTCGCGAGCGGGATCAACGGATCCTTCGACGTGAATTACGCTGTCGTCCTCAAAACAACGCACCACCTGAACGACTGTGTCTGTCTCGCGAATGTTCGCCAGAAACTGATTCCCGAGTCCCTCACCTTTTGAAGCGCCACGCACAAGTCCTGCGATGTCCAGAAATTCAACCGTCGCGGGCACAATTACGTTTGTCTTGACCAGCTTCGCCAGCGGTTCCAGACGCTCGTCTGGAACCGGGACCACGCCCACGTTCGGCTCGATAGTAGCGAATGGATAGTTGGCGGCGAGCGCCGCGCTTTGTGCCGTCAGGGCGTTAAAAAGCGTAGACTTGCCCACGTTCGGCAAGCCGACAATACCAGCTCGTAACATTGTTTGACCTCTCGACTTTTGAAACTACCTGATAACTTTGCGACGCGCAAACCGAGGTTATGAGAATCGTTGTACTGTAAAACTCTTGGGGGTTAATTCGTGTGCTTCGTGGATCGTTTTTAATGCCCGCAGAAAAACGATCCACGAATTGCACGAAATAACACGAACGCGCGAATCGCATCGCGTATAATCCGCGCCGGTGCATGCCATTCTGCAAATGACAGAAAAGGACCGACGGGCGATCGTTCATCTTAGTCTGCCGTCACTCGACGCGTGATCATCTCCCTTGCGCTGGTTCTGTTTGCCACTGCCTGCGGCGTAGTGGCGACTTATCTTTATGATCCGAACGCATCATTCATAACTCGGCTATGCGCCGGTGTGTGCACGGGAATCGCAGGCCTCGGGTTGATATGTTTCGTCTTCGCGTTGTTCTTTGGTTTAACCGCGCCTGCAATAATCCTGTCCCTGGTAGTGCTCGCTATTCCCCTCATCACTCTAAACAACCCAATTCGAAGACAACTGATCCAAAAAGACGCGGTCGACACTTACCGCACAGTGAGCGATGCGGTATTGCATCCCGGAAAAATTCCATTCGGTTACTTTTCCTTCTACTTGTTCACAGCAGTCATTCTGTGGTTTTGCTTTCAGCGGGCGATGATCGAAGTGCCGGACGGTTATTACACCGGGTTGCTCAACAACTTCGGCGACTTACCGTTTCATATCAGCGTTGTCACCAGTTTCGCCTTCGGAAACAACTATCCACCACAGGACCCGACCTACGCTGGGGTGAAATTCACATATCCATTCATCACCGATTTCATTTCCGCCATCTTTGTAAAGTGTGGCGCTTCGATTCGGCAGTCAATGTTTCTCGAAAACTATCCGGTGGCTCTGGCGTTCGTCGGCCTGCTGCATCGCTGGGCATTTGTGCTTTTGAGAAACCGGTTGGCGGCGGTTATCACGCCGGTTTTGGTAATACTCAACGGCGGTTTGGGGTGGGTGATGTTCACCGCGGCAGCAACGGATAGTCACGATGGATTCGTAGCGTTTCTCAAAAGCCTCCCGGTTTCGTTCACCATTATTCCGGAAAGTACGTGGCGTTGGGGAAATGCTATTTCCACGCTTTTGATTCCGCAACGAGGTTTTCTCCTGGGATTGCCGCTCGGCGTGATCGTGTTTACGCAATGGTGGATGGCGACGAACCGCGCGGACGTTGACGTTGAACACAAAGCCGCGGGCACGGGCAAAAGGGCGAAACGCAAAAAGCGGACTGTCGACGCCGCGGCGAGATCACTACTCCCAACAATATCTCCCACCCAACAGATGATCGGCGCGGGTATCATCGCCGGATTGTTGCCGCTGGTCCACGCGCATAGCTTCGTCGTAGTGATGGTCGTGGGCGCCGGCATCGCGATGCTGCAGCGACAGTGGCGCCACTGGTTCGTTTTCTTTGTGACCGCATCAGTAATCGCATTGCCGCAAATGTTGTGGTCGACACACGGCAGTGCAGTCGATTCGGCTAAGTTCTTTGAATGGCACCTCGGTTGGGACCACGGCACGGATAATCCGGTGTGGTTCTGGCTGAAAAATACCGGACTCTTTATTCCACTAACTATCGCCGCCCTACTGTGGCGCGACCAGGAACCACTGGTCTCACGGCGGCTACTTGTTTTCTTTTTGCCGTTCACGCTCTGTTTCATTGTCCCGAACGTTTTGAAAATGGCGCCCTGGATCTGGGATAACATAAAAGTGTTGTACTACTGGTGGCTGGCATCTGCTCCGTTGGTGGCGCTCTTCCTGAGTCGTCTTTGGGAAAAAGGCGGGCTGCAACGCGCGGCCGCGGTTTTAATGTTCATCATAGTCATTGCAGCCGGCGGCTTAGACGTCGCCTCGATTTTGTTCCGACCGACGAAACATCAAGTTTTTGATCGGAAGGGAATTCAATTCGCGGAAGCAATGACAAAACAAACAGCGCCGCGTGCGCTGGTGATGCACGCACCCGTGCATAATCATCCTGTGTTTTTGACCGGACGCCGATCCCTGATGGGTTATCCAGGTCACATCTGGACGCATGGACTCGACTACGTACAAAGAGAATCTGAAATTAAGAGAGTGTATTCCGGCGCGCCCGACGCTGATTCGCTGCTGCGGCGATACGGAATCGCTTATGTGGTGGTTGGACCACACGAGCGAAACATCATGCTGGTGAACGAAACTTTCTTCTCTAAATTTGAAGTGTTGGGAGATGTCGGTGGCTACCGCCTCTACAAAGTCGCGCAAAAGTAACCGGGAGCAGTCGGCTACTCCCGTAATTCGTACGCCTGAGCAGATGGCGGCTGCAACTAATACGCCGGATCTGTCGCGCGGCACCTGGCTGATCGCCATGATTGTCATTCTCGCGATCGCCGCTTTCCTGCGTTTTTATGATTTAGATTTAGTACCCCTGCATCATGATGAAGGCGTGAATGGCAACTTTCTGAACCGCCTGGTTCGAGAGGGAAGATATCGTTATG
Organism: Pyrinomonadaceae bacterium; assembly: GCA_035273325.1. GTDB lineage: Bacteria > Acidobacteriota > Blastocatellia > Pyrinomonadales > Pyrinomonadaceae > PSRF01. Next base: position 8,910 of record DATEPF010000409.1, read on the forward strand.
ACCCTGAGAACTATCATGGGCCAACGTTGTATTACTTCGCGGCCCTGTTCCCGCGAATTCTGCGTCTTTTCTTTGGAGCTCAGGTACAGAACAATTACGGGCTAACGACGAGCGCGGTCAGGGCAATTCCCGCGATCTTTGGATTAGCCACTGTCTGGTTGGTTTTCAGTCTGCGGAAACATCTGGGAACTATCGGCACGCTTTCTGCCGCTTTTCTCGTCGCGATCTCTCCTGGCGCAGTCTACCTCTCGCGATACTTCATTCATGAAACACATTTTGTGTTCTTCACGCTTGCGATAGTCGTAGCGCTGCTGAAGTTTTACGAACATGCCTCACCCGGCCATCTGTTCGCCGCTTCCGCTTCCGCAGCCCTGTTATTTGCTACAAAGGAGACGGCGATTATTTCGGTCATTGTTGTTTTACTGGCCTACCTTGTGATGCGTCTTTACTGGCGTTTTTGGATACCTTCAGACAAACCAGCGATGACGAAGAAGCAACGCCGGCAAGCAGGACAATTCTCATTGACGGAGAGGGTTGGGGGGACGAAGAAATTTGCCGGGCTGGTGTTGTTCGCAGTCGTGTTATTCGTTGCCATCAACGTCATTTTTTATTCGTCGTTCTTTTCGAACTCGAAGGGTGTTGGCGATGCGTTTCGAACTTTTGAGCATTGGACCAAAACAGGTCGAAAAGATCACGTTCATCCGTTCATAACTTACTTCTGGTGGCTGTTACTGCAGGAATCCCCTTTGCTGGTGCTCGGCGCATTGGGTGCCGTAGTGTCGTTGGTGAAACCCTTCAGTAAGTTTGCGCTCTTTTGTGGCGCATGGGCGTTCGGGTTAATCACTGCCTACTCGTTGATTAAATATAAGACGCCGTGGTTGTCGCTAAACTTTGTGATACCCCTGGCATTGAGCAGCGGCGTGGCCATCGAATGGTTGTATCGTGAGCTGCAGGAATGGCAGGTGGATAGGAAGGCGCGTCTGGCGGTAGTGTCTCTGGTGATGTTCGTTTGTCTATCAATCTTACCGGGCACGGTGAGGGCCCTGACACAAAAACAGTTGCACCTGAAGACGTTTATCCCTGGCTATCAGACGGTCGATTTGAATTTTCATAACTACGACAACGACAATCGTTACTACGTCTACGTCTATGCGCACACGCGACGCGAAACGCATAAACTCGTTGACGAAATAAATCGTATTGCCCAGCGCACGCATAATGGACCACAAGCGGGAATAACTATCGTGGCGCCTGATTACTGGCCCTTGCCGTGGTACCTTCGCGATTACAGCCGGGTGGGTTATTTCGGCCGGATGGTTGCATCAAACGAACCAATCATCATTGCTGCGCAGGGACAGGACGATGAAGTAATCAAAAACTTCGGCGATCGTTACCAGCAGGTACATTCGGGACTCAACCTCGCTGGTAACTATCCACTTCGTCCAGGCGTTGATCTACTTCTGTTCACTCGACGAGAGCTTGCTCGCTAACGATGAAAAAAAGTAAGGCGGTGCTGATAGTTGTTGTCGTGATAGTCGTCACCTTAGTTGGTGGCGGCTTGTTACTGAATTTTCAGCGGACCGATAACCAGGTTGATGAAGAGGAAGATCCGATCGTTGATGCAAACGTGCCGGATCCGGCCGCCAATGTGGTCGTCACTCTTGAAGAGTTTTGCGACTATCAGTCGCCCGCCTGCGTGGAGATCAGTCCGACGCTAAAGAAGTTGAAGGAAGAATACGGGACAAACCTCAATTTCGTTTTTCGTAACACGCCATTGCCGGGTAACAAGAACGCGTTGCCAGCCTCACGAGCTGCTGAAGCCGCGCGGATGCAAAGCCGTTTTTGGGAGATGCACTACCTCCTGCTGGAGAAACAGAATGAATGGAAAGACGATGAGAATCCACGGCCTAAGTTGTTGCAGTGGGCACGCGACCTAGGCCTCGACGTAACCCGTTTCGAACAGGACATGGACAGTGAGCAGGTAACTTTTCGTATCGAAGCCGACAAAGATGCGGCCATCTCGTTAGGCATCCAGGAAGTCCCATCAATCGCGATTAACCGCCGCCGCCTGAAGACCGATGCCATGAACTCCGATGGCATCCGGGAAGGAATAGAAGTCATGTTGACTAACAGCAGTGAGCAGTCTCCCGACGTCGCTCCCAGCCCCTGATCTGCCATTCTTAAGCACCCGCCGTAACCTTGCTATCTACACCAATTAAAGTTACCTAACCTCAAGTTTTGGTTGACATTCTAAGCAACTCACAATTATATTGGCACACCCTCGCGGACCTTCCGAACAATTCGGTTTTGGGCCGAGGCGTGGGACAATTCGGACAGACTCTCGCATGTTCAAACTGAAACGCCTCGAAATAACCGGCTTCAAATCCTTTGCTGACTACACCGAAATCCTCTTCACAGGTGAAGGCATCACTGCCATCGTCGGGCCGAATGGCTGCGGCAAAAGCAATGTAGCTGATGCAATTGCCTGGGTCCTGGGCGAGCAGCGCGTCAAACACCTGCGCGGTGGCGAGATGAAAGATGTCATCTTTCAGGGCTCGCGCAATCGTCAACCGAGCGGCATGGCGGAAGTTGTCCTGCACATGGTGCGCGACGACGTAATCGAGCACGAGCCGGACATCGAGGACATCGATTCAACTCTCGAACAGATCGACGAACGCGTCGTTGAGTTTGACGCAATTGGCGCTGAAGAAGCTTTGCCGGAGCCGGTTGCAGAAGTTGCCGAAGCTGTATCAGTCGACGCAGCAGGGTCGAACGCTGTCTCCGAAAAGATCGCGAAGCATTCACACAAGCGTCACTGGCGTCGCAGGAACCTGGCGCTGGAATTTGCTCCCGGTGAAGCAGTCTCTGTAACGCGTCGTTTGTTTCGTTCAGGTGAAAGTGAATACCTGCTCAACGATAGACTGTGCCGTCTTCGCGATATTCAGGATCTGTTCTCGGGAACAGGTCTCGCGGGGGGTCATTACGCGATCATCGAGCAGGGGCGTATCGGCCAAATTCTTTCCGCGAAACCAATGGACCGCCGCACTATCATCGAGGAAGCGGCAGGCATAACTAAATTTCGCGTCCGTCAACGCGCGGCCGAAGCGCGGCTGGAATCAGCGCGGGGTAACCTTTCCCGAATTTCCGACATAATTTCTGAAATAGATCGGCAGGTAAATAGCCTGCGCCGGCAAGCAGCCAAGGCGCGCCGCTACGGTGTCTTCCGCGACGAGCTGAAGGGATTGTTGCGCGATGTTTACGTTGCTGAAGATCGGAAACTGACTGCGCTACTTGCCGAAACTGAACTGAAGTTGCAGGAAGCGGGCGCGATGGAGCGCCGCGTGGCTGAAGACCTTGCCAGGCAGGAAGAAGAAGCACGCGAAGCGACGCAGCAGGCGCGCAAGACCGAAGACGATCTGGCCGGCGCCCGGGCGGCTGCCGCTGACGCAGTTCTGCGACGCGACCGCCAGACGAGAGAGCGTGCTTATCAGGAAGAACAAGTAGTGGCGCTGGAAAAACGGCGCCACGAGATCGCCGCAGAAATAGACGCGCTGTCGGAACGGCTGGTCCTCGTTGAAGTCGAATGTAAACGACTCCAGGAAGAGGATGTGCGTCTGCGAAGTGAAGCAGAGCTAAGCGCTGCCACTTTGCGGACTGCGGAAGAGTCGTACGCAGAGAAGATCCAACTGGCTTCGACCGCCGAACTCGAGATTGAAAACGCTCGTGGGGCCCTATTGACGCATACGGCCGTCGCCGAAAGGCTCCGGGAAATTGCGCGACAACTGGAAGGCACGCTGGAGCGGCTGGCAGTCCAGGCCGAAGGGCTCGCTCGAGAAGGCGAACGCGCGGCGGCCCAACACGCCGAGCGGAATGCGGAAGCCCAGTCGTTCAAGAGTGAAATGGACAGCGCGCGAAATCACATCGCGAAGCTGAATTCGGAACGCGAGCGTGCAGTTGATGCCGTGGTTCAGGGACATGAAGCTGTCAGTGACACTGAAGCTGACCTGACACGGGTGCGCGACGAGTATTCGCGGACGAGGCATCGCCTGGAAAGTTTGAAAGAGCTTGATGACCGGCGCGCCTATTATTCGTCGGCTGTTCAAATGCTCTTTTCAGAAGAGAACGCGCCACACGATTTTCATTTCCTCGGGACGCTCGCCGATGCGGTCAATGTTGACGCGAAATGGGAACGCGCGGTTGAGGGGGTTTTAGGTTCTTCGTTGCAGTCGATCGTTGTGCCGACACCGGACGATGCGGTGCGCGCTGCTCAGTGGCTAAGGGAGAACAACGGTGGTCGCGCCAGCTTCCTCGTCGCCGGACTACATGGCGGTAGTGACGAGAGCAACGCGCTGGCGTGCAGCATTGAAGAACGACTCGCCTTGTCGATTTCATTTGACAGCGAGCCGATTCCCGACGATTTGAGAATCTCCGATCTCCTCGGCGCGCCGCGCGAGCTGCTGTCCGTTCTAAAACGCACGATGCCGGAAAAAGTGAACGCGCGTTTGGCGTCAAACCTCGACGACGCAATGCAGCGCTCACTGGCGACGGGCGAGTTGTTTGTGACCCTGAATGGCGATTGGGTCGCGAGCGGCCAGTTTGTTAGTGCTGGAGACGCGCGCGCCCTGGAAGAGGGAGCCGGCCTACTGACGTTCAAGCGGGAACTGCGCGAGCTGGAAGCTCGCGCCGAAGTGTTAATCAGCGAATCGCAATCCGCTGAAGCGGCAGTGGCCCAGGCGAAGACGCAATTGGTTGGACTGGAAGACGCGGTAGTTATTCTGAATGAGGCGATTGGACGCGAGGAACGCGAAGCGATGACGCGCGAGCTGACCGCTACCGGCCTTGCGCATGAAATCGAGCGTGCTGAGCGACACATGAAGGTTGTTGGTGACGACGCTGCGCGAGTTGAACAGGAACGCCTGGAAGTAGAACGTCGGCGGGCTACGGCTATCAGCGATGCCGAACAAGCAGAAGCCGCTCGTTTAGCGGCCACCGAAACAGTCAATAGCGCGACCTTGACTCTGGCTGAGGCGCGCCGCGCGGCCGAGGCTGAAAGCGAAGGGCTGGCTGAACAGCGGGCCACTGCCGCTGCCGCAACAGAACGACGGCGCAGCACTGCCGCCGAATTGCGGCGAATGGAAGCCGAATTAACTGACGTTTCGGGTCGAGTTGAACGACACCGGCTGGAATTAATTGAAACGACGGAACGCATCGCTGCCCTGAAAGAATCAATCGCAGATCTGGAGCACAAGGCCAGTACAGTTGCAGAAGAACGCGAACGCGAGGATCAGGAAATTGCCAGTCTAACTGCGCAACTCGAAGCTGCGCGTCAAACTGCCGACATGCTCGCCAGTCGTTTGTCGGATCTTAACCGCCACGCTGCGGAAGTGAGAGACGGGCGCGCGGCGATTGAGGTCCAACGTGCGGAGGCGCAAGCGCGGCTGACGTTTGTACGCGAAAACTGCGCCGCCGAGTTGAACCAATCACTGGAAGAACTGGCACGCGAGCAACAGCTTGACGAACATTTTGATCTGGATGCCGCACATACTCGCGTAGAAGAATTGCGGGCCCGAATTGAGGGCTTCGGCGCCGTTAACATGATGGCCCTGGAAGAGTTGGCGGAGGCCGAGGAGCGTTTGCTGTTCCTTTCGGCCCAACGACAGGACATCGTGGAAAGTATTGCTTCCACCGAGGAAGCTCTGCGCGAGATCAAACGTCGCTCGCGTGAACGTTTCCGTCATGCCTTTGAACAGATCAACAAGAACTTTAGTGAATTGTTTCAGGAGTTGTTTGGCGGCGGTCGCGGTGAAATGAGTTTGATTGAAGCCGACGACGTGCTGGAGTCAGGCATCGATGTAATCGCACAGCCTCCGGGCAAGCGCTTGCAGAATGTGTTGCTGCTTTCAGGCGGCGAGAAAGCAATGGCCGCGCTGGCGCTTGTTCTGGGTATTTTCCATTATCGCCCGTCGCCTTTCTGCCTGCTCGACGAAGTCGACGCACCGCTGGATGAAGCGAACGTCGGCCGGTTTACCAACAAAGTTGTTCAAATGTCCGCGAACACCCAGTTCATCGTCATCACGCACAATAAGCGAACGATGGAAACGGCACGTGCGCTTTATGGCGTAACGATGGAAGAGGTTGGGGTTTCCAAGCTGGTGTCCGTGAAGTTTGATTGATTTGGTCCCGCCTTAAGCAACCTTAATTCACGAAATCACACTAAACACCAGACGTGCTTTTCTGCGTTTGTCGGTTTCCGGTCCGCGTTAGGAGTCGAAGAGCGTCTCGTCTAAAATATTCTGCTGTTATTCAATGTTATTAAAGATCAAAGTACGTCTGGCAATTCCCGCCGCGTTGGTAATCCTAAGCGCGGCGGTTTTTGGTGCTGCTCAAGAGGCAAACAAACATAACACGCGGCCTGAAGCGCCCAAGGCGGCAACCGCTGAACCAACGGGGGTTGATTTGGTGGGCGACGGCACAACCTATTCCTACGAGTTCAAGCAACCCGAGTTCTTCATTAAACACATCCTCATCGAGCATGATTCACTCGGCCGGGGACGAATTAAGTTTGTGCATCGAACGGACGAGATGGAGGTGGAAGAACCTCTGCAACTTTCACCGGAGGCCATCAGTCGCATTACCGGCTTATGGCGCGCCTTAAACTTTTTAGACTCGACCGAAGGTTACCAGGCGGAGCGGCAGTTTCCGCATCTTGGAACCATGCGTTTGAAGATGGAGAAACAAACGCGACAACGGACAGCGGAGTTAAATTGGACCCACCACCCGCAGGCCTTGGCATTAGTTAATGAATATCGCCGCGTTGGAGACCAGGCAATTCTTGTTTTTGACTTATCCGTTGCGCGCGAGAGTATTCCGTTAAACACGCCCAAGTTGATGGAGCGACTGGAAGCTTTGTTAAAGCGAAATGGACTTTCGGATGCACACCAATTACTGCCGCTGCTAAAAGAAGTAAGCACCGACGACCACCTGCCATTGATCGCCCGCAACCACGCCCTCCGTCTTATCAAAAAAATCGAAAAATAGCGGCTGCCTCAAAAGTCGAGTTCAACGTGTTTCGTGTTATTCGCGTTTTTCGTGGAATTTGGATAGTTTTTTAGCAGCAAACAAGCGATCCACGAATTGGACGAAACACACGAAGTAACACTAAATAGGATGAATCCTAACTAATAGCTTGATGGGCGAGCGTCGCAAATTCGACGAGCCGATTCTCGGCCCAGAAGATGTCAATGTCTTCACCAGCGCTCTCTGATAAGAAGGCCACGTGGCCGCCTCGTTCCGGACCAATCAGCAGGATGTACGGATTGTCGGTGACGGCTGGGTCCAGCAGCGGTTCGTAGGGAATGAATGGATCGTCCTGGGCGTGGATGATGAGGGTCGGGACTTGTATATGCTCAATGACACGGATTGAGCTGGCCCGGTGGTAGTAGTCTTCGGCGCCGGCAAATCCGTGGGCCCTGGCAGTAAATTGGTTATCGAACTGTCGCAGCGTTCGCACGGCACCGAGCTCGCTGATGTCGTAGCGGTCCGGAAACAATTTGTGTTTAGTTCGCATGCGCTTCTTAAGGCGGTAAACAAAGTCGCGGTGGTAAAGCCAGTTTGATCGCTTTACGATCATCTCGGCGCTGGCATTGAGATCAACTGACGGTGAGATTGCCGCTATCGCTACCACCTCGTCGGGAACGTCGCCTGCGTATTCACCTGCCAGCTTCAGCACCATATTTCCACCCAACGAGAATCCAACCAGAAATAGCCGTTCCAATCGGTCGTCGTGGATTAGTTGCCGAACAACTTCGCGGAGATCGTCGGTTAGTCCACCGTGATAGATACTGGAGGTGAGGTGATCTGTGCCGCCACATGTGCGCAGGTTCATTCTGATGACATTGAACCCGGCGGCAAACGCCTTCTCAGCGGTGCCGAACATATAGGTGGAGGCGCTCGAGCCTTCTATGCCGTGCCACAGGATCATTGTCGGATGTTCGGCGCGGTTCGGCTGCCAACGGCAATGACCGAGCACCTTCACATCAGGCGCAGTGTCAAACAGCCGTTCTTCGTCTCTGACGGAACGAAACCGGTACGCACGTGGCCAGGCGTAAGCCGCAAGGGTTTGCGCGTGCCCGCCGTTAAACCAGCCATGAGGGCGAAAAGAGTGATTGAGAAATACGGTTTTGACTCGCGACAGAAATGCCCGCGTTTTTTCCAGCTTGCTGGTCGGGTTTCCTAAGGCAGTTTCCACAATGGCGATCGGGATGGCCGTTGCTCGGTCTCTATTCTCTAAACTCCAAGGTTACGTCTGCCGTCAGGGATTGTTCGTTCTTTTTTACTGTCTGTTCGACTCGCGGCAGCGACTTGCCAACTTCCTGCCAGCGAATAGACAAGCGTCGCAAAGCTTCACGACCGTCCACGCGCAGGAACTGATCGATATACGAGGCGTCAAACACTTCACTCCGTCGCAGCTTCCAGGCGTCTTGAATGATCTGGACGCCTGCTTCGTCTAACCCTTTAACGGACAGATTCCCCATGGTGAACCTGGGTCCGTCTTTTATCTCGAACTTGAAAGTCACGCGTGACGCTGCATCGTCAAATGTAGGTATTGGGTTTGCCGACGCGTCCAAACGGCCGATCCGGGCATAAGCGTGTCGCAGTGCGATCAGACCTTTTTCAAGCTTTGATCCCTTCAAAACATCGCCCGGTTTAAAACCTAACGCGTCATCCAGGGCAGTGGCCGTCAGCGCCTCGTTGCCACTCCATTCTGCTTTGCTCCACAAATAGACCGGTCCTTCGTCAACCGGAATCGATAAGCTGACTCCATTGCAGTTTTCGGAGGTTTCCAGTTTTACTGTTGGATTTCCGAATTTCGCCCGCCATTGTCCTGCTTCACGATACAACGGATAGAGAATAAACGAGCCGAATGCGACTGCGGACTTGTGGGAATAATCGGCATGCAGCAACTCACTCGAGCTTTTGGCGAGCATCTCCTCGGATACATTCTTAGCGCCGGGAAACGTTATCTTGCAAATCGGAATAGGCACGCCGGTAACACTGAATACGTGTTCCTGCTTGCCTGTACTTACCCCGGTTTGCCACGCTGCATATTCAATGGTTCCCTTGATTTGTTTTTCGTCGAGCAGTTTTTGCAACGCCTGCTTGATGACGTCTGTCATCGCGCCGTTGTCCGGAGCCATGCCACCGAATGAAGGCACTTCGCGTTTGATAGCGATATAAAGCTCTTCATCGGTAAACCAAACCAGGTTGTCGAAAAGGACAGGCGATTGAGTACTCTTTGTTTCGTCCAACTGAAAAATGATCGTGACGTTATTTCGCGTGGTAACGGTTTTATATCCGACCTTGGCGAACAAGCCTGTGTCCATCAGACGCTGTCCTGCCTCATCCACTTCGGTGACGGAGAAGACTGTACCTGTTTTGAGTTTAGTGACCGCCAGTACTTCATCCACAGGCAGTCGTTGAAGTCCTTCGAATTCGATTTTGGCAATCTTGATCTCGGACTGTTGAGCATGGACAGGGCTGACAGCGATAATCGCCAACAGGAGCAGAGGTATTATTCGAGGCCTGGGACGTTCGATCATGGTGCCGGTAGTTTACAGCTTCGTGTTATTTCGTGGATCGTTTTTGCCCCTAATAATAAAACGATCCACTAAAACACGAAATAACAGCTTTGAACCGATCTATTAATATGACACTCCATCGAGCCTGGACAGCGACGAGCAAGCAGGAGCTAATCATCGAAGTGTGGGAAGCGTTGGACTGCGAATCGGTCGGCTGTCGCGAGCTTGAAGAAATTCAAAAGGTCCTGCATCACCGCTTTGGTAAGGGAGGTTTGGAGAGTCCAGCCGCCATTGCTCGCGTAGTTGCTGATGAAGGCGCCGTGTTGCGGCACCCGGAGATTTTGGATTGTGACAGCAAGTGGAGACTACGAAAACTTCAGTCGCCGGCGTTCGAGTTGGAATTGGATTTTTCGGATTTCGATAAAGCCGTCGCCTCCTTCGCGGTTATCAGGGAGGGCCAGACTTCTGGTGACGGCCGTCTGCGTGAAGTAATTACCAATGCCCGGGAAAATCAGCTTCTTGTTTCAAGGAGCAAGATCGTCACTGCGGAGGAGCGACAACGGGCCAAAGAAATTTCACACTGGCTGCTGGTGTGGCTGCAATCGCCGCAGTTGTTTTCAGATTGGCTCGATTTAAGAATGGCTTCTACGCAATTTAAAGAAAAGTTCCCGACATAAACGGCGGCTCGCCGCATCCGGTGCGGTAAGGCTATGCCTTTCGGACGGATGGGCCTCAAGATTCTGTGGCGAGGCTCAGCCTCGCCACAATTAAGGGAGCATCGCTTACGGAAAGGCGAAGCCTTTCCGTACCGGGTGCGGCAAAGCCGCCGTTGCATGACCGGCGGAGAGCTTAAGAATCAAACTCTTAACAAGTGCGACAAACAAATGGAACTATCCAGCCGCTTCCCGCTAATTACTTCCGACGGCACATTGATCGGAATGAAAGCCCTGGAAAACTCTTCTGACGACGCGCTGCTCCGGTTGATGCGGAATGGCGACGAGAATGCTTTCATCCTGCTTTATCGCAGGTGTCATGCGGGAATCTATCGCTTTGTCCTCCAAATGTGCGGGTCGCCGGCGCTTGCCGAAGACATCACGCAGGATGTCTTCCTGGTGTTGATACGGGGCACCGAGTCTTTCGATGCCGGGCGTGGTTCTTTGAATGCGTTTCTGTATGGAGTGGCGCGTAACCAGATGCTGCAGCGTCTGCGCCGGGAACGATTTTACGTTCCTCTCGAAATTGATGATTCCGTCGAGGAGCGCGCGAACTCCAAACCGCTTGATGAGCTCACTAAAACGGAAACGGTTGATGCGGTCCGTCGTGCGGTCCTGAGTTTGCCCGAACGTTACCGGGAAGTCGTGGTCCTATGTGACCTGGAGGAACTTAGTTACATCGAATCGGCCCAGATCCTGGGATGCGCAGTTGGTACTGTTCGTTCGAGGTTGCATCGGGCCCGCGCCTTGTTGCTGGAAAAACTACAGCCGCAAAAAAAAGAGAGCGCGGCAGCGGAAGTTAAGACCGCGAGGTGTTTTGCATGAACTGCCAAAGGTTTGAAGATATTGTGATTGATCTCGCGCGCTCGGTGCCAATGGAAGCGTCGGTTCGAGATATGGCACTCGCTCATTGCGCTGGCTGCGATAGCTGTGCTCTGGGGTTGTCTCAGCAAAAGTCACTGACCGGTGGACTGAAAGTGTTTGCAGCGGAGATGAAGTCGGCGACTGCTCCCGACCATGTCCAGCAGAATCTAATTGCGGCGCTGCGCCAGCAAACGTCTGCGCCGCAATCCAATCAAGTCAGTCACAGTCGGCGATATCTGGCAGTTGCAGCGGCAGTTCTTGTCGCAGTCGCGATGGGAATTATCGGATACAAGATGATGGCGGAAGAACCCGTCATCTTAAAGGTGCGACATTCACCTGACGTGAAGCCAATTGCGCACACGCCACCCGACGAGCCGCCTGCGCAGCTTGTAACAACACACCATAAACCGACTCCGGTTGTTGTTAAGAGACAACGTCCCAAAAAACTACGGCCTAACGTGTCAGCACAATCAACGTTCGTGTCTGTAGTTGTGGGCTCTCTCACGGATGAGACTTCTGAAGTGGCGTCACCATTTATGGCTATGGGTTACACCAATCCAGCGAACATGCAGGAAGGAGCGCAGGTGGTGCGCGTTGAACTCCCTCGATACGCGATGGCGCGGTTTGGTTTGCCGGTCAACATGGAACGCTATGACGAACTGGTCAAAGCAGACGTGTGGTTAGGTACAGACGGCGTCGCGCGGGCAATTCGTTTTGTGCAGTGACGAAGATCTTGAACTCGATTTTCCCTGATTGTGCAAAGCCCACGTTGAGAACTAATAAACGAAATCGGCAGAAGAGGTGACAACATGAAAAGACTACGAAGCTTTAGCAGCGTCGGCTTGATGCTCACGCTAGGTGCGACGCCATTGATGGCGCAGCAAACACAAGAGCCTGAGCGTGTAATGATTGAACGAGAGAGGACCCCAGTCGGCCAGGGAGCAATCGGCGGACAAGACCGCGCCACGTTTGAACGGCACGTGATGATGCAGGGACCACCACTGGCGGGTGATTTCGTTTTTCTCGGCACCGAGATGAGCCTTGGCGGCAAGTTAGTTAAAGGCGCACCGTATTCAGCGCAGTCGGTTATGGAGAGCACTCACGTATTGAGTGACGGCAATCGTATCGTCAACAAATCGATGGCCTCCGTCTACCGGGACAGCGAGGGGCGCACCCGCCGAGAACAAACAATCAAAGCCATCGGCGCCATGGCGCGGGGAGGCGAGCCGTCGCAGACAATATTCATTCACGACCCGGTGGCCGGAACGAGTTATTCACTCGACCCGAAGACGCTGATCGCGCGGAAGTTAGCGCCAATGCGTTTTAAAGTTCAGGGTGACCCTGGAATAAAGGGCGGCGTCGTTGGCTACCGTGACAGCGTCAAGAGAGTAGAGCTTGAACCGGATCATGGCGAGAAGCAGCGGATCGCGATTGAAGGAGACGCGCAGTTGAAGCGTCAGATCGAGACGGGTGTCGGTTTCGGTTGGCTTGACAAGAAAAATCCCACCGCAAAAACGGAACAACTAGGTAAACAGAACATCAACGGTGTGGAAGCTGAGGGCACGCGCACAACCGTAACCATACCGCCGGGTGAGATAGGGAATGAACTGGCGATCGAGATCGTTAGCGAACGGTGGTTCTCACCAGAGCTGCAGGTGATTGTAAAGACTCGTCACTTCGATCCACGGTTTGGAGAAAACACGTACCAGTTAATCGATATCAATCGATCGGAACCATCACGGGAGTTATTCGAAGTTCCCGCCGGTTACAAAATTGAAGAAGCACCTTTGCATGGACCCAAAGGTACTGCTGCGACAAACATCAAGGGTGGCGGCTTAAACGGTAAGGCAATTAGTTTACCCACGCCCGAGTATCCTGCGCTTGCCAGGCAAGCTCAGGCTTCCGGTGCGGTAACAGTGCAGGTAACAGTTGATGAAGAAGGAAATGTCGTGGCGACGGAGGCGACGTCCGGCCATCCATTATTGCGGGCCGCCGCAGTAACGGCGGCGCAGAAGGCGAAATTTTCACCAACAAGACTCAACGGGCAATTAGTGAAAGTTTCGGGCGTGCTG
>DATEPF010000410.1:0-13063 GCA_035273325.1 Pyrinomonadaceae bacterium
GGAATACGGCCTTCGCAATAGCGCGAGATCATCGTCCGCGTGCGACTCGATAAATTTCCTAAACCACTGGCGAGATCACTGTTGGTGCGATCAATAATTCCTTCGTAACCAAACCGGCCGTCGTGACCAAACACCATTTCGCGCAGGCAAAAATAACGAACCGCATCCACCGGGAAGTGTTTGTGCAGCACGTCCAGCTCAATCACGTTTCCCAAGGTCTTCGAAAGTTTGCGGCCGTTTGGATCCAACCACATTCCATGCGCGACGATGCCGCGCGGCAGCTCGACGCCGCCGGCCATCAGAAATGCGGGCCAGTACACCGCATGAAACCGCAGAATGTCTTTACCGACGAGATGCAGTGCCGGCCAGTATTTTTCAAAACCGGCACGGCGCTCACGCTCCTCGTTTCCGAACCCAATCGCCGTGATGTAATTCGAAAGGGCATCAAACCAGACGTACATCGTATGCTCCGGATCTCCGGGCACAGGTACACCCCAACTAACCGAACTTCGCAGACGGCTAACCGATAAGTCCTGAAGTCCGCCCTGCACGAAACTTTTTACTTCGTTCATGCGCGACTGCGGAAACACAAAGCCGGGTTGGGATTCATACAGTTCGAGCAAAGCCCCGGCGTATTCAGATAGCCGGAAGAAATAGCTTTCTTCGGAAATGCGATCGAGCTGCGTGTCATGGACCAGACAGGTTGGCGGGTCGCCCTGGTTTTTCGGTTTAGCGTACTCGTCTTCAGTTTTGTATGCGGCACAGGCCGCGCAGAACCAACCTTCGTAGTGACCCTTGTAGATGGCTGGATTGCCGCTCGGTGCCTTCGCCGCTGCCGCGCGCCGCCATAATTCGCTGACGCCCTGGTAATGGAACGGCTCGCTGGTCCGCATAAAAATGTCGTAACCACCGTGCGCGGTATCAAGACCAAACGCGGCCGTCATCTCTTTGAAGTAATTGACGACGTAATCAGCTTGTTCTTTGGGCGTGCGTGAATTGCGTTGCGCGGCGCGTTCGATATTTATTCCGTGTTCGTCGGTCCCGGTTAGGAAGTAAGTTTCAATTCCCTGTTGGCGTTTGTAGCGCGAGATAGTGTCGGCAACGATCATCGCGTAGAGGTGACCAAGGTGCGGCAGACTGTTGGCGTAGAAGATAGGTGTGGTGACGTAGAAGGCTGTCATGCAAGGGCACATTTCGTGTCATTTCGTGTAATTAGTGGATCGTTTTTTAGGGCAATTACAACGATCCACGAATTACACGAAATGTGATTATTCTCTCCCCGTAATCAACGACATCGCTTCAGCGCGGGTGCGGGGGTCGGTGCGAAACCCGCCCAACACCGCGGACGTAACGGTTTTCGCATCCGACTTGCGCACACCTCTCAATGTCATGCACGTGTGGGCTGCTTCAATTACTACCATCACGCCGATCGGCTTCAGACCTTCGAACAAAGTGTTCGCGATATCAGTGGTCAATCGTTCCTGAAGTTGCAGCCGACGCGAAAAAGTCTCGGCCAAACGCGCAAGTTTTGAAATACCCAGGATGCGACCGTCCCGAGGAATGTACGCGATGTGACACTTACCAACGAACGGCGCGAGATGATGTTCGCACATGGAGGCAATACTTATGTCCTTAACAATTACCATCTCGTCGTGCTTGTCATCTGGCAACGGCACGACGTGCTGGTCTGGGTCTTCGCGCATACCGGATGTTAATTCAGCAAACATATCTGCAACGCGAGTTGGAGTTTCCTGTAAGCCCGGCCGATCCGGATCCTCGCCAAGGCCCTCCAGAATCATTCGTACACCGCGCGCAATCAGTTCGCGATCTACATCCGGTGGAACGCGCTTGCTTTGTTTCTGTTCAAACTTGGTCGCCATCTATCCATCCTGCCGGCCGCGCTTCGCAAACGCTGCACGTGCCGATTCTTCAACCGCTCGCAACGGCACACCAGCGTTTATCGCTGCTGCGCGGCACTGTTCAAACTCCGGCATGTCTTTGACGATGTGTCCGTTTAACTGAGCCACTTTAACATCGATCGGCCCATACTGCGTTTCCACGCGGACTACTGAACGCTGTAGCGCGCGCCGTTCCACTTCATAACTGCGAACACCCAGCGTCGTGGTTTCGGCAAACAACATTTGCATGAAGCGCTCGCGGTCTTCCATTTTGCACAAAACCGACAACAGCACTCCCGGGCGGTTTTTCTTCATCTGAATTGGGGTGAAGTAACAATCGAGGGCGCCTGACGTCAGTGCTCGTTCCATCACGTGCCCCAGGATCTGAGGCGAGATGTCGTCCATGTTCGTCTCAATTACCAACAGATGCTCGTCAGCTGTGACTGTCGCTTCATCTTCGCCAATCAACACCCGCAGCACGTTGGGAAACTTTTCATACTGTCGGGTACCCGCGCCGTACCCTGTACGCTCCAATTTCATTTTCGGAATTGGACCAAACGAGTCGCAAACAGTTGTCAGAATTGCCGCCCCCGTAGGGGTTAACAGTTCACCCGGTATGTCGCCGGAATAAAAAGGGGCGCCCTTCAACAACTCCGCGACCGCCGGCGGTGGCACCGGAAACCTGCCGTGATCCATATCTACAGTTCCACTGCCGACCTGAAATGGCGAACATACAAAACGCTTTGCGCCCATCAGCTCAAATCCAATCGCTGCGCCAACGACGTCGATAATCGCGTCGAGCGCGCCTACTTCGTGAAAGTGGACTTTTTCAATTGGCTGGTTGTGAACGCGCGCTTCTGCTTCGGCCAGACGCGAGAAGATCCTGGCCGCGCGTTCCTTCACGGCATCAGACAACGCGGACCCATAGATAATCTGCAGGATGTTTGAAAGATGACGATGAGCGTGTTCGTGAGCTGTCTGCACACGTGCGTAGGTCGCACTGATTCCCGACCGGTCCACCTTTTCAAAGCTAATCGAATACCCCTGGACACCGAGCAGCTCGATCTGTTGCTGCAGTTGGTCAGGACTGACACCCGCGTCAACCAGAGCGCCAAGTATCATGTCGCCGCTGGCGCCTGCGAAACAGTCGAAATAGATCGTTCTCATTTGCTTAACAGTGGTAGAACGTCTCCGGCTTTACCAGTTATCACCTCATCACACAAATCCGACAAAGGTGTGCGTTCCGGATTAACTTCGCAAACGTAAGCGCCGGAGGATTTCGCTATTTCGGGGAGACTGGCCGCCGGATAAACCAGCGCAGCCGTGCCAACCACGAAACATAGTTCACACGCTGCCGCGCGCTCGATCCCAAGCTCAAATGCGCCGGGCGGTAACATCTCACCAAACAACACAACATCCGGTCGCAGATGACTCCCACACTCGTAACACAATGTTTCCCTGTGATCGTCGCGCGGGATTTCCCTGCGGGCGTCGCAATCGACACAACGAGACCGCCAGATGCTGCCATGAAGTTCGATGACGTTTGTCGAACCGGCCGCCTGGTGAAGTCCGTCAATGTTCTGCGTTACCACAGTGAGTTGTGTAAAGCGTCGCTGCCAGCTGGCGATCGCATGATGTGCGGCGTTTGGTTCCAGCAGGTTTAAGAGGTTGCGCCGGTAGTCAAACCATTCCCAAACGGCGTTCAAATCGCGCTTTACCATGGCCGCGGACGAAATCACATCGAACGGCATACCTTTCCAGACTGTAGTGTCGCCACCGCCGCGGAAGGTGGGCACACCGGATTCGGCCGACACCCCGGCGCCGGTCAACACTAAAACGTGTTTGGCCGTGCGGAATCGCTCACGCAATTCCGGCGACATAAGCTGCGCACGTGCTGTTTGCATGAAAACCGGATCGTAGTGAGCGCAGCCGGAAGGTGTCAAGGAGTGACGACTTTGGAGTGCGCCGACCTGTCGGCGCTTTCGTGTTTGGTATCTTGAAACTGCGTTGAAATCAAAAAGCTGCGGCAGGTCGCAGCTGGCAAAAGCGCCGACCGGTCGGCGCACTCCAAAACATAAGCTATACTCTCCGCTTTTGCATCTGGACCAAAAATAACGCAATGAACTTGATCGAGATTCAGGACCGGCTCAAACAACAGGTGCGCGCCGCGGCGCTCGAGCTCTTTGGTGTGGAGCTGGAACACTTCAATGCTGAAGTACCTCCGCGTCCTGACCTGGGGGACCTCGCGTTCCCCGTATCGTTTGAACTGGCGAAGTTGATCAAGCAAGCGAGCGGGGTGAAGGTCCCGCCACGCTCGATCGCGGAACAGTTAAAGTCGAAACTGGAAGGCACTGCCGAAGTTTCACGTGTCGAAGTAGCCGGCGCCGGTTATCTAAACGTCTTCTTCAATCGCGCCAATCTGCTTTCCCTTTTCGCTGCGGACAAAAGGAAAGACGCCATCGACGTTTCCGTGCCGGACCGCCCCAAACAAATGGTCGAGCACACCAGCATCAATCCAAACAAAGCGGCCCACATTGGTCACGTTCGTAATGCGGTGTTGGGCGACACATTTGTCAGAATTCTGCTGGCGGACGGCGAACGCGTGGAGATCCAAAACTATATCGATAACACGGGTGTCCAGGTTGCCGACGTGGTCGTCGGTTTTATGCACATCGAAAAGCTAGGGCTCGACGAAGTTAAGACGCTCGATCATTCGCTGCCCGATGAACGTCCTTTCGATTACTACTGTTGGGATCTCTATACGCAAGTCGGGCTGTTTTACCGCGACGGCGACGCGCAAGCTCCCGTAAATCCAGAAAAGCTAAAACTACGAATCGAGGTGCTGCACGCACTTGAGGCCGGTACCGGCCCCATCGCAGAGCTTGCCGACTATGTCGCGACCCGCAATGTTGAATGTATTCTCGACACGATGGAACGGCTGGGCATTCGCTACGATCTGCTGGCGCGCGAATCAGACATCCTGCATCTGCATTTTTGGGATCGTGCTTTCGAGTTGATGAAACAAAAGGGCGTGATCAGGTCCGAAACTGAAGGCAAGCACGCCGGTTGCTGGGTGATGCCGTTTGAATCCCATACCGGAACTGACGAGCATGAGTCAGACAAGATCATTGTCCGCTCGAATGGGACAGTCACCTATACCGGCAAAGACATCGCGTACCAATTGTGGAAGCTGGGCCAGCTTGGCCTCGACTTTAACTACAAACCTTTTCGTTCGTATCCGGACGGTCATGTCGCATGGGTAACGACTACTGAACCCAATGCCGAAATCCTGCCTGAGGTGCCGCGGCCAAATTTCGGTGGAGGCGCTCGTGTCTACAATGTGATCGATTCGCGCCAGTCGTACCCGCAGGAAATCGTGGCGCGTGGCGTTGCTGCTTTGGTCCCTGAGATAGGAGCCGATGCCAGCGTGCACCTGAGTTATGAAATGGTAGCGCTGTCTCCGGCCGCGTGCGAAGAGTTGGGAATTGCTCTCAGTGACGAAGACCGCGCGCGCCCATTCGTCGAAATGAGTGGTCGCAAAGGCCTGGGCGTTAAAGCGGACGACTTGATTGATCGACTGGAAGCCGACGCGCTCCGCGAGGTCGAGTCGCGTCATCCCGAGCTGCCACAGGAAGAACAACGAGCGACGGCGCATCAAATCGCCGTGGGAGCACTTCGTTATTTCTTATTGAAGTTCACCAGGAACTCAGTCATTGCTTTTGACTTCAAGGAAGCGCTGTCCTTTGAAGGCGAGACCGGACCTTATTGCCAATATGCTGCGGTGCGTGCCAATTCCATTTTCCGTAAGCTCGACGCGACCGCCGTTGCCGAAGCTGAGGAGTTAGTTGGCAGCGGCGATCTCGAGACGCAAAAGAAATTGACTGAAGTGTTCTCCGATGAAGCGGGCACGGAGATATGGTCGCTGGTGATGCTGGCTGAACGACTCGACGAAGTGATAGCACAGTGTGGTTTATCAGCCGAGCCTGCGAACCTGGCGAAGTATGCGTTCACACTCGCGCGGGCCTTCAATCTTTTTTATCATCGTCACAGGATTATCACGGAAGAGGATCAGAACCGGCGAGCGGTATTAATTGCCGCGGCAAACATCACGCGCCGCCGATTAACGTCAGCGCTAGCCACGCTCGGCATAGAAGTGCCGGAAAGAATGTAAAGGATTTCGAATGCCATCGAGAGTACTTTCGGGTATTCAACCAACTGCCGAAATGCACATCGGCAATTATTTTGGCGCCGTCAGAAATTGGGTCGCGCTGCAGCACACGCACGAGTGTATTTATTGTGTCGTCGACCTGCATGCCATCACGATGCCCTATGAACCCGCGCGGCTGCGGGCCAACACCGATCGCATGATCATCGATCTGCTCGCCTGCGGTATCGACCCCGACAAAGCGATTCTGTTTATTCAGTCTTTGGTTCCCGAACACGCCGAGCTCTGTTGGGTCCTGAGCTGTTTGACGCCCTTTGGAGATCTACGGCGCATGACGCAGTTCAAGGACAAGTCTGAGGTGCTGGAGAGTCAGGACTCAACACAGTTTGTTTCCGCTGCTTTGTTCAGCTATCCGGTGTTACAGGCCGCCGACATTCTTGTCTATCGCGCGCAGTTTGTGCCTGTCGGTAAAGATCAGGAACAACACCTGGAACTCTCGCGCGAGTTGGCCCGCCGTTTTAACAATCAGTTCGGCGTTGAAATCTTTCCGGAACCCGCCCCCTTGTTTACCGAAACGCCAAAGGTCATGTCGTTGGCTGATCCGACAAAGAAAATGAGCAAGAGCCTCGGTGAACGACATCACATCCGGCTCTTCGAGGACGAACAATCGATTCGCAACAAAATCAAATCAGCGGTGACTGACAGCGGCGAGACACCTGAAGGTGAAATGAGTCCGGGGGTAGCCAACCTGTTTGAGTTACTTAAAGCCTCAGGCAAGACGGAAGAAGCGTCGGCGCTGTTGAAGGATTACCACGCGGGCACGCTCCAGTATCGTGTACTTAAAGAGACTGTCGCAGACTCGATTGTAGAATTGACTTCGAACCTTAAAACTCGCCGGCAGGATATCGCGGCGGATTCTGAGACAGTCACCGCCCAGGTGCACGAGATGTCAGAAAGAGCGCGAGTCATTGCCGGAGAAACTATGAAAGAAGTCCGGCGAATTATCGGGCTGCCGCCGAAGTAGGACAGGCATTGCTGCCTGTCCCACGAACATTAGAAAAAGGACAGGCAGGAATGCCTGTCCCACCCGTTTGAGAAACGGTAATCGCAGAAGTAGAATCAAACTAACTAGCTCGCAAGATTATGCTCATTGTGATGAAAGCTGACGCGACTGACGGCCAGATTGAGGCCGTCGTGCGTGTCATTGAAGAACTCGGTTTCCGCGCCCATCCCATGGCCGGGCTGTCCCGGACGTCAATTGGCATTACCGGAAACCAGGGCGCCATCGATTCTTCTCGGTTCGAAAACCTGCCGGGCGTTTCGGAGACAGTTCGAGTTACCAAACCATACAAACTAGTCACGTTGGATTTGCAACCAGTCAAAACAATCGTGCGTGCCGGGGATGCTGAAATTGGCGGCGACGAGCTCGCCATAATCGCTGGTCCATGCGCGATTGAAAGTCGCACGCAGGCATTTGCAATCGCGGAAACAGTGCGTCGTAGTGGCGCGAGGTTTTTCCGTGGCGGCGCTTTCAAACCCCGAACTTCGCCCTACGCGTTCCAGGGGTTAGGTGAAGAGGGTCTCAAAATTCTCGCGGAAATTAGAGACACGTATGGATTGCGCATCGTAACTGAAGCACTGGATGAACCGGGCGTGGACCTCGTCGAGCGATATGCTGACGTGATTCAGATTGGCGCGCGGAGCATGCAGAACTTTACCTTACTGCGCCGCGTCGGCCGGTCGCGTCTGCCGGTGCTTTTGAAGCGCGGATTGTCGGCCACACTCGATGAATGGCTGTTGGCGGCGGAATACATAATGTCTGAAGGAAATTATCAGGTGGTGTTGTGTGAGCGCGGAATACGAACCTTTTCGCAGCACACTCGCAACACCCTGGATCTGGCAGCGATTCCCGCTGTGCGTCGCGTCTCACATCTACCGGTGCTCGTCGATCCGTCACACGGCACCGGCAAGAATTTTATGGTGACTCCACTCGCACGCGCGGCGGTGGCGGTGGGTGCGGACGGTTTGATCGTAGAGGTCCACGATCAGCCTCATCAGGCGTTATCGGATGGCGCTCAGGCGTTAACACCTGGTGAGTATGAACAGCTCGTAACTGAGGTTCGGGCGATACACGAAGTAATAATTCCCGCCGCAGTGGGTTAACGGATACCGCCGTCGTTTAATTCTCCAGCCAAAATATTTGCCAGGTCCCGCGCGAACACGGAACGAGGAAGTATTTCGTCATAGCCCGCCTCACGGGCGCGCCGTTGTAATTCCGCCTGCACATGCGAAAAGAAGCCGAGCAGTGGTATGTGTTTGACTGCCGCGGTTTCCTTTACAGATTGCGCCAGGTCGAACGGATTGATTTTTTCGTTGTGCAGATCCACCAAAATTAGATCCGGGGGCTCGTCTTCGACGATCGCGCGGAAGGATTCTGCTGTTCGGGGAAACTTCACAATCATCCCGAGCGCCTTGCTCGTGGCGCGAATCTTCGAGACAAAGAACATGTCGTCAACTACTGCTACTACAGTACGAATCATGATTTCTCAGATTTTAAACTGCTCGAACCTTTTTGTGTGATTCGTGAATCGGTTTTGTAGTTGCACAAAAAACGATCCACAAAATACAGGCAACACTTTAAGCTGACATTTTGCAAAGCTACGTTTATCGGTAAAGATATCCGTGATGACGACTGCAATCCCCCTGCTGGAAGAATCAGAGAAGATTGAGATTGGCGGTATCACACCGACCGGCGTCGCCACTCCACGCTCGATTGTTGTCGCATCATACAACATCCGATATGCCGTCGGTCAGTTTCTCATTTCTGGCGGTCTGCTCCGAAAGGCGGGCCTGCTGAAATCCCGTGACCGGCCGGGGCAGGTTGCCGCACACATCCGCAGCGCGGCCGACGCTTTTAATAACAACCAGATTCGGCCTCGTCTCGACGTTCTTGCGTTGCAGGAGGCTGACAAGGAAACCGCGCGCGCCGGAGGACATCACGTTGCACGCGAACTGGCTGAACAACTGGAAATGGCGTGGGTGCATGTTCCCGCAGGCATTCCGCGCGGAGTAAAGCCGGTAGCTCGACAGTGGTGGCTCGACTTTGAAGAACAAATTGATCTGAATGATCCCGGCGACACTGGCGTGGCCTTGCTCAGTCATCTGCCGTTGAGCGACATTCAAAGAATTGATCTTCCGTGGCAGGAGTGTGCCTGGCGGCCGCGGTTAGCCATGGCTGCCACCATCAGTTCTGGCCCTTCTCAACTGAGAATCTACAACGCACATGTTGATCCACATGCGGCCGTTGGCGGGCAACTCGCCCAGTTGGAGATCCTGGTCGCTGAAGCCAACGCCCATCATGGACCAACGATTATTCTCGGTGATTTTAATACGCTATCAAACAAGAAAGTAATCGAAACGCGCACATTTCTTGAGTCGCACGGGTATTCCACTTCTTTCCGCTCAGGAACGCCGACGTGGCGCGGCGCCGGACTGCGCCTGCACGCAGACTGGATTTTCGTACGCGAAGCGCGGGTTAAAAACTTCGGAGTTATTCGTCCTCTTAATGTCTCCGATCACTGGCCCATCTGGGCTGAAGTTTCGTTAGTCGATTAGTTACGACGTATGGAAACAATCACCAGCCGCGATAATTCCCTGCTCCGTCAAGCCCGCGCAGTACGAGATGGAAAGGCTGACGATATGATCTTCATCGAAGGGTTGCGGTTGAGTGAGGAAGCCCTGCGATCGGGGCTGACCATCGCCGGTCTGATTGTTTCAGACGAGCTGGCGCGAAAAGACAAAGCGCGTAATCTGATCACTGAACTGGAAACCGCGGGTGAGCGCGCAGCGGTGGTTAGTGAGAAGTTACTCGAGTCGATTTCCTACACCAGCACACCCCAGGGAATTGTTGTGCTCGCTGCTCGGCCCGACAACGGTGAAAAGCATCTGAACGACAACATGAAGCACCCGGCCCTGGTCGTCGTTATGCATCGAATCAACAATCCGGTAAACGTGGGGGCGATTCTCCGCACTGCCGAAGCAGCCGGCGCAACTGCCGCGATCGCGACGCGCGAGACGAGCGATCCGTTTTCACCGAAGTCGTTGCGCGGGGCGATGGGTTCCGCGTTTCGCCTTCCGGTCTGGTATGGACCAACGTATGAATCGGCGATTGCGTGGTCCCGCGATCATGGCATAGCCACAGTTTGCGCGGATGTGCACGCTGAATCGCGACACGATGATATTGACTGGAGACCAGCGGCGGCGCTGATACTGGGGCCCGAATCTCAGGGCCTTTCACGCGAAGAGATTGCGCTTGCCGATCAGTCGATCAGCATACCAATGAAGGGTGCGGCGGAAAGCCTGAACGTCGCTGTCGCCGCAGGTGTATTGCTGTATGAAGCTGCCAGACAGCGTGGCTGATTCGTGTGTTTCGTGGATCGTTTTCCATGCGGCATAAAAACGGACCACGAATTACACGAAACAGCAACGAAGTTGGTAAATTCGAAACAGAGGCGCAGCACTATTACGAATCGCGTCATTTAAAGTAGAATACCGCTGTTCCTCTCGTATTCATTAGTTCGACACGCAGTCTTCAGAATGGGCTGCGTTTTTTTCAATACCTCGCGGTTGACTGATGGCTGAAGAGCAGAAGGACAAAAAGAAACGCGAAGAGGCGCTCCCCGAGCGTCTGCTGCGGCGCGTGCTCGAAAGCATGGGCGACGTCGTGGACCGTAAGTTTGGCCGCACCATTGAACCCAAGAGCGGACTGACTACTTCGCAGCTAATCGAACGCATGAAGCGTTTGATGGACGAGCGCGTGCGCGATGAAGGGCGTAAGGGCCTGATTGCGCCCCACCATTTCAAGCTCAAAGTAGAATGGGGCACTCACTCGGAGGCGCCGCCGGAAATTATCAAAGATCTTGAGCACGAGGTGCTCGCCGCTGCCATAGACCACATCAACGACCACCGTTATCGCACACTGGCCCCGGCAAAAGTGGAAACGGAAGTCGACATCTTTACTACCGGCATCACAGTGGATCCGACGTTCGGTGAATTCGAAGAAAAGTTACGACAGGAAGACGAGGCACGGGCCGCTCAAAAGTTGGAAGCGCCCAAACGCAGTCCGTTTGAAAAAATTCCCGACGTTAGGATCATTGCCAGGGTCACTATGCGCGACCGGGTTACAGAGGTGCCGCTATCGATGAAACCCGGCGGCAAACGTTTAAGTGTCGGACGAGTTTCCGATAACGAACTTTCACTGAACGACACCAGCGTCTCAAAAATTCATGCGGCAATAACGATGAATGGTCAAGGCACCTTGCTCGTTGCTGACACGGGTTCGACAAACGGTACTTATATAAACGGGCGTCGCATTTCTTATGGTGAAGCGCGCCAGATCGAAGATGGTGATGTGGTGGGATTTGGCGACGTAGAGGTGCGGTTCCGCAAGGCAGACTAGATTTGCCTTTGCCTCAAAGTCGACCTGGCGCTTTGTGTTATTTCGTGTGTTTCGTGTAGTTCGTGGACAGTTCTTATGCAGGCTAAAAACGATCCACGAATTACACCAAATAACACGAAAATTCTGGAGTAATAATTTCCATACTTTCCATATAATGTTGCTACTGCTTTTATTTCAATCTCCGGTTCCGACCCCATCAGTCGTACATATTCCTGAGCGCATGCCGGCGCTGATGACCATCGTTTATCTTGCCGGTCTCTCGCTGCTGGCTCTGTTGTTGATCGTTGGGCTGATTCGCAGTCGCCGCCGTGGCGTGGTGACCGTAGCTGTTCCGGATGACCTGCCCACGGAAGTGAAAAAACGGCTCGGCTCGACTTCGACTAACCGAGGACTGCGAGCGCTACGTTGGTTGTTCATTCTTCTGTCGCTGACAGTATTCGGATTTCACGTCTACTGGGCCCTTTACGCGAAAGAGTCAAACGAAAAATTTCAGCAACTGAGTTACAAAGACCTGCGCAACCGTCGACTTTCCGAGTCTACCTTGCGCGGATGGATCCTCGACCGCAGCGGCAACCTGGAAAACGCTCTGGCTCTCTACAAGCGCGGCCCGGGCGGCAGCATTGCGCGCGAATATCCGATGGACAAGCAGTTTGCCCAGATATTCGGTTCTGATCGCGGGGACCCTGGACTGGAACGGGCGCTGTTTGGAGTTCAGAGTGGTGCCCTCCCCGAGGCATGGGACGTCGTGATGGGCCGCACCATTCAATCCAAGGGAAACCAGGATGTTCGTCTCACGATCGATCGCGAGTTGCAGCAGGCGGCCGTGGACCAGTTGAAAGGCAAACACGGTGCGGTCGTTGTACTGAACCCGCAAACCGGAGAGGTGCTGGCGCTATACAGCGAGCCGTCGTATAGCCTCAAAGAGGTCGAGGACGGAGCGACGTGGATGAGGTTAGAAGCAAACGCCCGCGACCGTCCGTTGGTGAGCCGGGCGCTCGGGGCTTATTACATTCCAGGATCAACTTTTAAAACCGTGACGATGGTCGCTGCGTTTGTCGCCGGCGAAGGTGACAAACAATTCACCTGTAGCGGTGGCGGGTATTATGCGGCGCCTGGGGCCAATGTGATTTTTGACGATGCCGGTCCCGGCGAAGTACACGGTCGCATCGGCATCGATAAGGCGTTTGAAGTTTCCTGCAATCAGTACTTCGCTCAAATGGGCGTTCACCTCGGCGCAGAGCGGCTGAAACGCGGTGCACAGCTGCTCGGCATCGGCGCCTACGACACTCCTTCTGAAGCACTTCGCGGTCGGAAGCAACCAGAAATTTGGAATGCGACTACCGACGCAGTTAAACGTGCGATGGGCCCACGTGAAGCGACTATCGTTACGGGCAAACAGGTCACCCGTTACGATCTCGCGCTAATGGGCTACGGCCAGGGTTATGCCGGGCAGATGACGCCCTTGCAAATGGCGTTAGCAGCAGCCGCGGTTGCAAATCTTGAGGGCAAACTGATGAAGCCCAAGATCGAGTTTGACCGTCC
>DATEPF010000411.1:0-5601 GCA_035273325.1 Pyrinomonadaceae bacterium
TGCGGCGGGTGGTGACGGGTCGCTTGTTGCCCTTTTGAGCTTTCTCGATCACTAAACCAGTAAGAACGTTCATATCCGTGTCGGTCGTAGATTCGGCGCCGGGCGTGTGATCGGTGAAATAGATTTTGACGCCCAGCAGTCGCCATTCCCCTTTGTACCACTTGAACTGATGAGTCGCTGCTTCCATGGTGGCCGCTGTCTTGGCGTTGTTTTGAATGTAGATACTGCCCTGACGAATGGTGAGATCTTCCAGCCAACAACAACCCATTCCCGCGATTTCCGCTTTCTCAGTTTGTGCAGCTACCCGGTAGCCGCCATCAGCGCGGGTCAGCACGAAGAGCTGGTAGGTTGGCGCGCCATCTTCAGGCCGGCTGTAAATCACCCCAACCCAATCTTCTGTCGCGTCGCCGTTCAAATCACCTTTGGCTGACTCACCAAGTTCTTCTCCCTGTTTCAACGTTGCTTTTAGAAAAGCATCAACGCTGCGAAAACTATCCTGCGCCAACGTGGAAAAGCAGGAACTGAAAAATAACGTTGTGGTGATGACTGAGCGAAGAATCATATTCTGGTTGGTCAACCATTTCGTGTTAGTTCGTGGATCGCTTTTTGTACGCCCGGAAAAGCGATCCACGAATTACACGAAAATCACGAACTAGCCATTCCACTTCAAAACTTCGTCAATGGATGTGACGGCGATCGGGTGATAGGTCGGACGCGCCCGGCGGTATATCTTCATTGCGAACTCTCGTCCTTCGGGACTCTTAGCCAGCTCCTCATACAGCGGCTTGATGAACTTTCGCCGCCCGATGGAAATCAGGAACTCTTCGACCCGGGTAAATGCCGGCTGGTACGCGTTCTTAATTGACATCATGAGCCACTGAAACGCGATCTCAGAATTGCCTGACTGCGTCAATTTAAAAGCCTGATCCAACTCGGCCATCTTCTTCTGGTCGAGCTTCTCAGGCAGCGATTTCAAAAAGTGTAACCATTGCTGAGTAGACCAGGTAGTTACTGGAATCTGGCCGGCAGCGACTTCGCCTCGTTGCCATCTTTGCGCTTGCTGTTCAACTTCTGAAAATGCAGGCGAACTTGGTTTTGGCGCTGATGCCGGCATGCCCGCATTATTGATCCATTCAGTGACCGGGACTGTCGCGGCCATATTCGGATGCTTGTCCAACAAGTTGGCTTTCAGATAACTAAGAAATTGTTCTGTGGTGACGCTTTGAAACGCAAAGTGATCGAAGTAACTGCGCAGAAACTGGTCAAAACGTTCGCGGCCAAACGTCTGCTCGAGATGCACGAGAAACAGCGCGCCCTTCTCGTACGGGACATCGGTGAAGCCCTCGTCAGGATCGCGGCCTTTGAGATCAACATGCAGGATCTCGTCGCGATCTTCCAAACGACCCAACTCATCCTGCAGATCACGCAAACCGAGCGCAGCTTCCATGTTCGCCCGCGGTTTGCCATAGACAGCTTCCTGAATTCGTCTTTCCAGATACACAGTAAAGCCTTCGTTTAACCAGAAATCGCGCCAGGTGGCGTTAGTTACCAGATTGCCCGACCACGAGTGGGCCAACTCATGTGCTACCAGTGAAACCAGACTCTTGTCGCCCGCGAGAATAGTCGGCGTCAGAAAGGTAAGGCGCGGGTTCTCCATGCCGCCAAAAGGAAAGCTCGGCGGCAGCACCAGCATGTCGTATCTTTCCCAACGGTATGGCCCATAAAGTTTTTCGGTCGCCTGGATCATCTTCTCCGTATCACTAAACTCCTGCGCGGCCTGGTTGACGACGGAAGGCTCAGCGTAAACGCCCGTGCGCGCGCTTAAGGGTTTGAAACTGAGGTCGCCAACCGCCAGCGCGATCAGGTACGAAGGAATCGGTTGCCGCATGGCAAACGAATAATCGCCATCGCGTGGGGTACCAGGATCGTTGGCTGCACTCATGACTGCCAATAGATTCGGCGTAGTGCGAACGCGAGCATTATAAGTGACGCGGACTGATGGTGTGTCCTGCAGCGGAATCCAACTGCGGGCGTGAATCGCCTGCGATTGAGTAAACATGAACGGATTTTTCTTGCCTGCGGTTTGTGACGGCTCCAGCCATTGGACCCCCGACGCCGTCGGACGCGTTGCATAACTGATCCGCACGCGCGTTGCCTTTGCAGGCAAGGGAATCGTCAAAGCCGATCCGAGAATTTTGTCTTCCCCAGCCAGCGTGAAAGTCCCGGGGCTGTATGTTTTCCCGTTAGAGGACGTCTCAACTTTCTCGATGTTCAGGTTCTTGGTATCGAGAATCAAAGGCGCTTGCTTATTCTGTGATACGCGTTCCACAGTCAACACCGCCGTGCCCTTCAGTACCTTTTCAGCAAATAAAACTTGCCAGTCAAGGTCGACGTGTTTCACGCGCACGTCTGTAGAGTTTGCGTATGAATGAAGGTCGGGACCGCTTGGTTGCGGTGCGGCGGATGTTTGCGAATGCGAGTTTGAGCTGAACACACACAAAAGCAGAATTGAAATTAGATTTAATGCAGTATTCCTCATGAAAGTATATCCCCCCAACGTGATTTCTGTTTCGTGTAATTCGTGGATCGTTTTTGATCTTCGCTAAAAAGCGATCCACGAATTACACGAAATACGAATGATTCAATCAGGCTGCTGACAACG
This sequence comes from Pyrinomonadaceae bacterium, assembly GCA_035273325.1. GTDB lineage: Bacteria > Acidobacteriota > Blastocatellia > Pyrinomonadales > Pyrinomonadaceae > PSRF01. Next base: position 2,663 of record DATEPF010000411.1, read on the forward strand.
ATACGTCGCCGCGACCGCTATCAGCGCCGCAATTGCCAGAATTCCCGGGGCCAGGAGTGGATTGCCACCGCCGATGCCCTGCCAAACAAGGTCCGACGTGGTCGCCTTCGGATCAACTTCGAGTTCGAAAGCTACGTTTCCAGCGATGTGTTGGTAAACGCCAAACAAAGTTCCCAGCACCACCAGCGCCATCCAGGCGCGCAACACCTGAATCGTGCCTGCAGAAGCCGAGAACCAGACCAGTAAGCTGACCACAATAGCGACCACAGCCAGCACAAACGGAATTAATTGAATCCAATCCTCTGTGTGGCCCACCAGCCACAATTCCACTAACGATCCTACGAACAGCAACACCGCGAGCGCGAGCAGAAACTTCCGCAACCGTCGCAAGACTTCGCTGGCGGTGGCGTCCGGGCCTTTGCCATCTACGACTTCTGTCATTGTTGAACCAGATAAGATCTCGCTATCGCCAAATCGCCAGCCGGCACATACTCACCGAGCTTCGTTAGAAAAGCTTCGCGCGACGCGTACGGTCTTCCCGCTAACAGTTGTTCCGCTTCGTTGGCGTCCAGACCCGGAATTTGCTGCAGCGTTGCCGCGTCGCTTTGGTTCTCGTCGATCGGAACGAAAATGTATCGTTCATACTCAGCGACTTTGTTTTGATCGACATACTTCCCGATCTCTTTACGAAACTGCTGAATACTCTTGTAGGGACGATACTCCTCAAACTCATGGACCATGCGCTTGCCCAAATCCGGCATCACGCGCAGGAAATCTTCACCGGACGCAGTATTGATGTTCAGTTTCGCGGCCGCAGCCGATGAAGGCGAAGTATTTGCTGCCGGACTCGGAGAGTTATTTGTATTCGCGACATTGGCCGTGTTGTTGGTGTTGACGTTGGCGTTGCAGCCCGCGGTAAACGCCGCAAACAGAATCGCCGAACACAAAAGTACAGACCCGGGAATTAATTTCTGATGAAACATCAGTATTCCTTTCTGAATAATTAATGTATGGGGGGTTCGGCGATTATAGCGAGGATGGCCGGAGGGCGCTAACCGAGAACTTAAAACCGATCCACTGATTACACGAAATTCACGAAAGTTTCGAATGAAGACGGCGAACAATGCGCGACCAGAGTTTTTGGCGACGAGTACCCACCGGCAACGCCCGCCGTTTCCCCTGGACCAACAAACGCAGGAACTTCCATTCCATCGATGCCCGCGAGAAACGTAGCACCGGCGCCATTTCCGTCACCAGTTGGCCGAGGTCCTCCGCGTCCAGAGTCAGAGAGGGATTCACCTTGAGCATGGACCCTAACAACTCGTCACTCTCAGAAATTCGAGCATCCAAAATCTGTCGTACAGCAGATCGTGTCTTCTTCACCCAGTCACCCGGGTTCCTGGACATGTGTTGCCAAACTGCTTCCTGCTCGCTGAGTCCTTCGGGGATGTGAATCTTTAACTCAGCCGGCATGAACTCTTCGAGTGCATGCAATCGTTTCCAGACGAGCAGCTGTGGCTGACCGGTACTTGCCTCGGTGCGCCAATTGGCCCGGAAGTGAAGGGACGTTGGCTCCGGAAAGTAGGTAAAGTTCTTCCGGCCACCGCCCTCAATTATTCTGGCCCACATGTCCCAGTCTGCACACGAGGGAAGCGATTCATTCCAATAACCATAGTTAAGAAAACATTGCCGCCGGTGGACCACGCAAGCCGCCGGAATGGAGTTGTGGCCATGAAGAAACGAATTGAGAGTTTCCTCGTATTCGAGATTGAAAGTAGTCGGGGCAAGCAGTCCCGGCGGAATCACCCACAACGGACGGCTATATACCAACTCAATACTTTGATCGACAAACGCCGGTGCGAGACTCTCAAGGTGATCCGGAAACCACAGATCATCGTGGGCCATAAAGGCGATGAGCTCACCGCGAGCCGTTCGTAACGCGACGTTTCGATTCGCATAACCGAAGTTTGGTGCTTTAGGGAGATCAAACCAGATGACGCGAGGATCGTTGAAGCTCTTCACGACTTGCCTCGTGTCGTCGGTGCAACCGTCGCCGACGACTAGCAGCTCAAAATCTGAAACTGTTTGGGCGAGCACGGACCGGATCGCGAAATACAGGACGTCGGACCGGTTATGCGTGGGAAGCAGGATGCTGAACTGCGGCGCTGAAGAGACGTTTGCCTCGCTCATGCCGCTTACCAACCGCGTGGATTATCAAACTTGTGTGGAATTCTATCGTTGTTGAGAGGCAGCCGATGCTTGTCTGGATTTGAGTGGTCATACTGGATCGTGGGGAAGTTGATCACTATCACATCTTTTTGGCCCAGGTTGCGATCCGCGTGCCAGACGCCGATTGGTATATTCATCAAACGACGGCGGTATTCGGAGAGAACAACTTTCGCTACCAATCCAAACGTTGGTGAGTCCGGCCGCTCGTCGTACAGGACCACTTCCATTTCTCCCATCAAGATGCAATAGCGGTCTTCATGCATCCTGTGAACGCCCCATCCTTTTATCATGCCGGGCCGGATAGTGAAGCAGTAAGAAAACACCAACGGGTCAGGATGCCAACCCCATCTTGGATCGAACAGTTCAACCACAGAGCCGCGGTCGTCCACGTGCGTGGCGACCTCATGAAAAGTCACGCCGAATGGCAGCGTCTGTACCGGCTGTCCGTCCGGCGTAACTGTTTGCGTGTCCTGGACCGGTGTGCTCATCTGTCGAGGTTCCTCATTAATAGAATCATTTTCGTCGCAGGCAAGCGGTCAATTCCCGGCTGGGTGTGAAGCCGCATTGTCCATTCGCCTGCCGCTCGCATCGTGCGCGACGATAGCATTCATGTTCGGGACGCCACTCGCAGGTAGTCATCACTTCCTGGTCTGAACAGACCTGTCCGCCACATCCGGTCTTAATGCACGGCTTCATCGCCACTGGCGCCA
>DATEPF010000412.1:0-8194 GCA_035273325.1 Pyrinomonadaceae bacterium
TTTTGTCCGCGCGCGCGAGCCATCGCATACCCGCATCAATCGCCCACGGGTACCAAAGAAAACCGATCGTTTCCTTACCAACCGCCTCGCGACCGGTGTGATCCGTCATTCTCGCGGAAAACTCTCCGCTGGCTACGGGGAAGTTGAGATCACGCTCGACGCAACTAATCAGGTGAACCGGAATCTGTTCCAATATTTCTGGTGGCAGTTCTATTCCTGCTTCAGTTTCGGCACGCAGGAGCTCTGCATAGATTTGCAGTGTCAGGCCATCGAAAATCTGATTTGCGCTCTCGGACACTCCATGCCAACCAGGTCGCTTTCCTTCCATTCTGGCTTTGTAATCAAACTTGCTTATCAACCAACGCGCGGTGTCGTTTAAGAGTTCATCGCGCCGCTCGCTGCTTCCATCCCAAGGCAAACCGGCTTTGCGCGTTTCCAATAACGCGAGCAGCGCCAGCGCAGTGGTATATGGATTATGAAGCTCAGGCTCTTTTTGTTGGGGAAACATATTCCAGCCGCCAGTCTGCAGCGGTCTATAGAGTCTTAACACCTCCTGAGTGTAAGCGAGGTGTCCTTCGTACTTGCGCCTTTCCTCCGCTGTCAGAAAATCCGGTCGCCCAAGTGCGGCCGCCAGCGCGGCCGCGGTCCACAACGCCGGCTCGGCTATAGTCTCGGCCTCACCTTTGTGAGATTGCCAGCCAAACTTCACTCCGTCCTTTTCGACGGCTACACCGGGAGTAAACGGTAGATCCAAACCAGGCAAAAATTTTCGCGCTTCATCGTTACTTACTTCAAGCGATTTGAAGATGCCACAAAGAGACTGTGAATGGGACCAGACCTCAATCCACTGGTCCTCCGCCGGATTAAGATTGGTCTTGATCCACCCGTCCGGCGTGCGGCCGTTATGTAGTGCGTCGATCAGTGTGCGGCGAATTGGGGTCGCCTGCGCGCGAATCTCTTCCAGGCTGGGCGCACGCCGCATCACAGAAACGTCCCTGCGGTCCAAGAGAGTTTGAATTGAGTCTCGACCAGGCATGGACACGCCCAGATCTGCTAAAGCGAGATATCCGGCAATGAGCAACAGAGTCAGTAATAACACCCCACTAATATTGATTACCCGGCGTCGAGTTCTTCTTCGCTTATCGCGTTGCCTTAGTTCGTCGTAGCCAACGTCCAAGAGTCCGGATAAGAGCTTTAACTTTGCATTTCGCCGTCCGTCCTTCCCCTCTCGCACGTCCGCAGCAATCGGCTCGGCCCGTTCCTCGGATAATTCGCCGTTAGGTTCGACGCGAAACCGCAGTGCCGGGGGAAAGCACTCCTGTAATTCACTCTCGGGATCGTCAGAGGCGTTGGGTTCGCCATCGATGATCAGGCAAAGGACGCGATCGTCTCGTCCCATTGCCTTGTAGGTCTTGATCTCTTCGTTGACCCATTTCGAGGTTGCGGAAGTGGTAGAGCAGACGACGATCAGGTTGCGCGATTGGCTCAGTGCGTTCTTAATCTTCCCGCCAAGATCAGCGGCGCCGGGCAACTCGTCTCGATCCCGGAATACCGGAAAGACGCGCTTGGGCAACTTACCGTGCTTGCCAGTATTGCGACCAACAAGAGCGCCGGGCACGGAGTAGGTTTCAAGCGACTCATGTAACCACTTAGCCCACGTCTCATCGTCGTGACTGTAGCTGATGAAGGCCCAGTACTTGAATTCCGGGTCGCCGGTTTTATGTTCTTCAGACTCGCCCATTTCGAAAATCAGAGATGAAGTCAGACCACCTGCGGTAGAGACTGTGTGAAAAATGATGGCGACGAATAACGCTGAAAGCGTTCGCTAATTTCAGCCCAGGGTTGCGCTGTGGCAACCCTGGTACATGTAAGTCCGATAGTGTCGAAGACGCAACTCTGAAGGAGTTGCGTCGGCCCGCCTCCAAAACCATTCGCAACTCCTTCAGAGTTGCGAAGATTTAATTGCGGACTTGGTAACCTAGGGTTTCAAAGCAACCCTAGGCTGAAATTAGCGAACGCTTTCAGCGTTGTTCGGCGCTTCGGGAGTTTTCATACAGTCTCGGTAGCGGGTGGGTCAACCGATCCGCCATCCGAATTCGTTTGAAAGTATTTAATGCCAATCACTGACCCACCCGTGCCGGAAGTGAGACTGACTTCATCGCCACAGCGTTCGCAAGATTCACTCGCAGCGTTTTCTAATATAGCCGCACTTCCGGCTTTTAAAAAATTCAGTCTTTCTTCAGAGACTGCTGAGAAATCCTGTCGAATGCAGGCGAGACACCGCCAAAGAACTTGTGGTATAAAGCTGCTCCAACGAATTCCTTTCTGCTCTCCGTTCCAGGGACCCCATGAGTTTTCTTCCAAATTACGAAGACGATATCTTCATTAGCTACGCCCATAACGACAACCAGGCGCTGCTCGATGGTCAGCGCGGTTGGATCGACAACTTTCACCAGGCGTTGGAAAAACGTCTCCAGGTGCACCTCGGCGCAAAAGCAAAAATATGGCGTGACCCCCGGTTACAGGGGAACGACTACTTTGCTGACGTGCTCGTCGAGCAAATACCCCGCGCTGCCATCTTGGTTTCCATCCTGTCACCAAGCTACATCAACTCAGAATGGTGTCGCCGGGAAATGGAGGTGTTTTGCCAGCTCGCCAATGAAACCGGAGGGGTGCGGCTTGGCACCCGGGCGCGGATCTTCAAGGTGGAAAAGATCAATGTGCCCCTCGGTAAACATCCCGCCGAATTGCAGGGAATGACCGGGTACGCCTTCTATTACATAGACGAAAAGGCCAACCGCGCGCGCGAACTTTCGCCCGAGAGCGGCCCGCACGCCATCGAGTACTGGCAAAAGATTGATGACGTCGCGCAAGACCTGACGAGCTTATTGGAAGAGATGAAGCGTGGATCTGCCGCGGCAGATGGAACACTAATAAATCAGGGTAGTGTTGTACCCGACTCGAACCAAACCATTATCTACCTCGCCGAGACGTCCTACGATCTTTCTCCTCAACACGACCGTATTAAACGGGAATTACAAGAGCGCGGTCATATCGTGCTGCCGAACCGCCCGCTGCCGTTGCATGGACCAGAGCTTCAGCAAGCCGTGCGCGACTATTTGATGACCTCAAAGCTCTCCATTCATTTGATCGGGGCAAACTACGGAGTGATTCCGGAAGCCGCCGACTCTTCTTTGGTTTGTTTGCAAAACGAGCTCGCCGCCGAACGTAGTAAGGACAATACATTCGCGCGCTTGATCTGGTTGCCCGAAGGGTTGGAAGCCAGAGAGGAGAGACAACAGAATTTCATAAAATATCTGAAATATGATCAGGCAGCGCAACAAGGAGCTGACCTGCTGGAAACCTCTATTGAAGAGTTAAAGACTTACATCCAGGACAAACTCAGGCCCGCGCCGAAACCGAAACCGGTTCCTCAACCAATCACTCAAGAAGAAGGGCCGTTGCGGATCTACCTGATTTGCGACACCCAGGACTATGACAGTACCGCACCTTTGGAAGATTACTTTTATAACCAGGGATTTGAAGTGACGCTGCCGCTAAGGGAGGGCGACGAAGCTGAGATTCGCGAAGATAACAAGGAGAGCTTATTGCTGTGTGATGCGGTTGTGATCTTCTACGGTAATGGCAGCGAAGGTTGGTTGCGAACGAAACTGCGCGACTTGCAGAAGATCGCCGGCTACGGGCGGACCAAACCGATGCTTGCAAAAGGCGTTTACATCGGTGGACCGGAGACCAGCGCAAAGACGCGTTACCGAACTCATGAGGCCCTGGTGATGCGAAACTTCGGCGAATTCTCCGCGGCTGCGTTGCAACCATTCCTGGATGAAATTAATAGTACGAGGAAGATGTCGTAATGTCAGAACAGTCTAATCTCACTAATCCATTCCCCGGGCTGCGGCCATTTGAGGCTGATGAAGAACATTTGTTCTTCGGACGCGATGGCCAAAGTGACGAGCTACTGCGACGTTTGCGACGAAGCCGTTTCCTGGCCGTATTGGGAACCTCCGGCAGTGGCAAATCTTCACTCGTGCGGGCCGGCTTACTTCCGTCGCTCTATGGCGGAATTATGACGCAGGCAGGTTCCGGCTGGCGCGTGGCATTGTTTCGACCCGGACATGATCCGATCGGTAATTTGGCCCACGCGCTCAACGACCCGCAGGTATTCGGGGATGTCGATGACGATGCAGATATACAAAGAACAATAACTGAAGCGACCTTGCGCCGCAGTGCGCTGGGTCTGGTTGAGGCGTCGCGCCAGGCCAGAATGCCGGCGAATGAAAATCTGCTGGTCGTGGTCGATCAGTTTGAGGAAATATTCAGGTTCAAGCGCACCAGCAAAAAGGACGGCTCGGAGGATGAAGCCGCTGCCTTCGTGAAGCTGTTGCTGGAAGCCAAACGGCAAACGAATGTTCCCATTTATATAGTCATCACGATGCGCTCCGACTTCCTCGGAGACTGTTCGCAATTTCGCGACCTTCCTGAAGCTATCAACGAAGGGCAGTACCTCATCCCGCGAATGACGCGTGATGAACGCCGCGAGGCGATCACAGGTCCGGTAGCAGTTGGCGGCGGCGAAATCGCCCCTCGTTTGATGAACCGGCTACTCAACGACGTTGGCGATAATCCGGATCAGCTTCCCATTCTCCAGCACGCATTGATGCGAACCTGGGATTACTGGATCAAGCATCGACGTGATCACGCGCCGCTCGATATCAGTGATTATGAAGCTGTGGGCACTATGGTCGACGCGCTTTCGCGTCATGCTGACGAGGCTTACAACGAGTTGCCCGATGATCGTAGCAAAACCATTGCGGAGAAATTGTTTAAGAGCCTCACCGAAAAGGGTCCCGATAACCGCGAGATACGACGCCCCACAAAAGTGAAGGAGATTTGCGCCGTTTCAGAGGCTTCACCGGCCGAGGTCATCTCCGTCATCGAGCGATTTCGCCAGCCGGGCAGATCGTTCTTGATGCCACCTACGAATACGAAACTCGGCGAAGACTCGTTGATTGATATCTCGCATGAGAGTTTGATTCGGGGTTGGGAGAGACTGCGAAAGTGGGTGAACCAGGAGGCACGTTCGGCCCAGATTTATCGACGGCTCGCCGAGACTGCGGCCTTGCATAGAGAAGGCAGTGCCGGGCTCTGGCACGACCCTGACCTCGCGTTGGCGTTGAAGTGGCGAGATGAAAACAGACCGAATGCGGTCTGGGCGCAGCATTACAATCCTGATTTTGACGGCGCTATGTCGTTCCTGATGGCCAGCAAGGACGAGCGCGAGGCGCAGATCGCGGCGAAAGAAATGCAACGCCGCAGGGAAACCAGACGCACCCGCGTGTTCACCTCGGTGCTGGGTGTTGCTTTTCTGATCTCGTTGGGATTTGGTGTTTTTGCGTTCGACGCCCGCACCAAGGCCTACGCGGCGGCCAATGAAGCACTGGAGCAGCGCAACCAGGCCGTGTCAGCTCGTAAAGAAGCTGAGGATTCGCGAAGAACAGCGGAAGACTCAAGAAAAACGGCGGAAGAAAAGGCGCGCGAAGCCGAGGTTGCTCAAAAAGAAGCCGAAACGGCCCGCGAGAAAGAGGCAGAACAGGCCGAGGTCGCCAAGCAGCAGGCAGAAATTGCCAAGCGCCGCCAGCAGGAAGCGGTGGTCGCAAAGACCGCGGCAGTTCAGGCACAGCAACATGCTGTGCGGCAGCAGAAGAGGGCTGAGAAAGCGGCATTGGAGTCGTCTCACGCGGCACTCCGCGAGAATAAAGCGAACCGGAATTCAATGTCGGGCTTTAATAATCTTGCCACTCGCCTGCTTGAACTCTCCTCTCCACAAGAAGCAGCTTACTGGCGATCTTACAAAGCCACAGCGCTGACACAGATTGGTCTCCATCAACAGGCATTAGACGAATCCACCATCTCACTTAACACTTTTGGGGATCAATTGGGCTCGCTAACCAACCGCGGTTATATGTATCTGATCCTACAGCAGCCCGAAAATGCGCTGCGCGATTTTCAACGCGCAAGAGATTTGGATCCGCAGAGCTCCCTGGCGCACGTGAATGTGGGAGTTACCGCGGCGAACCTTAAAGACTATGACGCTGCGGTGATCTCACTGGGGAAGGCGATTGAATGGTATCGGCCACTTTTTTACGACGGTGTTTTCGAAAGTGAAATTTCACCAGACATAAAGAGTGTGACCCATCGAGGTGTAATTGGCGCGGAGGGGAGTGCATTCAACGTCGCCCTTCACTATGAACTGGCAAACGTGGAAGCATTTCGGGGGAGCAAAGAATTTGAAGCCAAACTGGCGAGCGCAGACCGAGAGGCTGAAATAGCCAAACCATCAGTCGACGCTTACCTTACCGCGCTCAATTGGGCCTGGCTTCAATTGAGAAAGGTGCCGGAAGACTACGGGGCATTAGCTTCTCAGGCGCACCTCTGGCGAAAAGCCGGTTACGATGAATGGGCCAAGTACTACTTTCTGAGATTTAAATGCGAGGATGAGCGCATGAAAGCGGTCGCCCTGAGTAAGAAGGACGAGGCGTTGAAGCAGCTGGCCGAAGCAGAGAAAAAGAATGATCCAGCTTCGGTTAAGCGCGCTCGGGATTTGGTCGCTTCCTCGGAAGCCGTGGCTAACCGTTACGAAGGACTCGCCAAATGGGTAGACCGGCAACTGAAACAACTGCCGCCAAATCTGGCCGAGGTCAGTTGTTCTAATCCACCAAGCACTGAGATTGATACCCGAACCAAATTGCTTGAAGCGGAAGAGTTAGCTTCCAGAGGACAGACCGATCAGGCCATAAACCTGCTTGGCACCGCTATTCAGGAAGAACCGGAGAACATCGAGCTGGTGATTTCCAGAGCCCGCTACCGCACGTGGAGAGGTAATGGGGAGCCTGAAGGTTCGGACCGCCGAAAAGCTTTCTGGGAAAGCTCGCGTGAGGACTTCGCAACGGCACTCAAACTCACTGAAAAATATCCTTCCTTCATTCCGAACGTTTACACCGCGTGGGCGTTCTACGGCAAACACATGGGCGCCATCGATGACAACCAACAGAAGTTTTACTTTCAGAAAGCCATGGAGATGGGGCCTGCCGACTCATACGTGCTGTCTCAGTTGAGCGATCTGGTTGCTAAGGAGGATATGAATAAAGCCATCTCCCTTCTGAAACGAAGCCTCACGCTCAACCCGTCAGCAGACACGTATTACAAACTAGCTAAACTGCAAAACGACAGTCGAAGCCACCAGGACGCTCTTGAGTCAATCAAGATGGCAATCTCACTTCGTGGCGAGAGTACTGACTATTACCGGGAGCGAGAGACCTATTACAAGGAAAGGGAAAGAGCTGAAGAAGGATTGGGAGTTAGTGAAACGGAAAGAAAGCGTCATCTTGCGGAAGGGTATTCCGAGATAGGATCGAGTCTGCTCAAGCAATCGAAGACTTACCAGGCGTTTCAAGCCTATAAGGCGAGTGAACGGGTGCTCTCGGAGATTGCAAAGAAGGGCGAAAACGCCGCGGTTTCCGCTGACCTGGTTCTCGCTGCCGCAAACCTGGCACGGGTAAGAGAGATCGCCAGAACCCCGACAGTGCTTGAGTTGATCAGTTGCCGGATACTTTCCATGGAAGGAACCGGTTCGCGCCGGCAGGTAGTTGTAGATCGAGGGACCAGGGACGGTGTGATACCCGGAAGTGAAGGCGTCGTTTGGTCCATCTACGGCAATGTCGACAACAAAGAACGAAAGGTACAAAAAATCGGCACGGCGAGAATTCTCTATGTCGAAGCACAATCGGCCGACGTCGAAGTAGTGATGGACGATCCCAGCGGTGGTGGCTTGATTCAGATCGGCGACATGGTCGAATTTCGCGTGAAGGTGCCGGTGCCGCTAATTCCTGAACGATCGGTTCTGTGGGGGTTGTCGAAGTTTCATATCAACTTTTACAGCGAGGACGGAAAGCGGCTTTTCGGCGACTACCGGACCCTCTATGCAGACGAGAATGAGCAACTTGTAGAGCAGGAGCTTGACGGTATGCTGGCGGAGATTCACAAAACGCCTGAGTATCTTAAGGAGCTCGAGGTACTTAGTACGGAACTCACCGAGGGCCGGTTTAAGGGGAAGAAGCTCAAGGATGCCATGACGAGTGCGACACGGGCGGATCTTCAGGATTTTCTGACCTAC
>DATEPF010000413.1:0-5492 GCA_035273325.1 Pyrinomonadaceae bacterium
AAGCGGGGGCGATTAGGCATACAAAGGTCCTTTCAAAACAGATCTAGAAAATGTTCCGCACGTTGTGATTCAGGGATTACCAGAAGACAAGCCCTAGGAATGTGAAAGAGGTTTGTACCCTACAATCTGCCATATGGTCAAGGAAACATGCCAGGTTTTTTGCATCGTTTTTTAAGGAATGAAATGGTGGTGGACTTGCGGTTTCCAGAAATTAAAATGGGGAAGTTAGAACCTTCATGTTGTTTGGTGTGATTAGTGGATCGCTCGCCAGCGTAAAAACGATCCACGAATCACACGAACTGACAAACAATGCAACGACGGGCATAATTACCTGCACTTCGTTATCCAATTCCAGTCAGGACTTCCTGCTTAGTGATCATCTCTTCTATCGAACTACGCGAAATTCGCCTGCCGTTAATCCATTTCTTCGAGACCAGTTTCGGACGCACCACAGAACGTCGCATTCTGTTAGTCCGTGTTGTTGACGTTGACGGTGCGGTCGGATGGGGTGAATGCGTGGCCGGAGAAGGACCGTTCTATTGCGAAGAGTGGGTTGAAACGGCGTGGCCCACTATTACGAGTTTCCTGGCGCCGATGGTCACCGGCAAAGAGATTACTTCTGCGGCAGAGGTGTGGAACGTGATGCGAGCTGTGCGCGGAAATCGGATGGCCAAAGCCGCAATCGAGACTGCGTGTTGGGACCTTGAAGCGCGACGCATGAACACACCTCTGTGGAACCATCTCGGAGGAACAAACCGCGAGATATCATGCGGTGTTTCGATCGGAATTCAGGAAACACCGGAAGCTTTGATGGAAAAGATTGAAAAGGAAGTGAACGCCGGCTATCAGCGAATCAAGATCAAGATTAAACCGGGGTGGGATGTAGACATCGTCCGACAAGTCCGCGAGCGGTTTCCTGATATACGTTTGATGGGTGACGCGAATTCGGCGTACACGCTGGACGACGTCTCGCTGTTTCGGCAACTGGACGAGTTTGATCTGATGATGATTGAGCAACCGCTGGCCCACGACGACATTTTTGATCACGCAGAATTGCAGAAACAAATAGCCACACCAGTCTGTCTCGATGAATCGATTCATTCAAGTGAAGATGCAAAACACGCCGCGGCTTTACGGGCCTGTCGCATCATCAATGTAAAACTTGGCAGGGTTGGCGGACATGGAGAGGCGAAGCGTGTTGATCGGGTCTGCCGCGACAAAGGCATTCCGGTGTGGTGTGGCGGGATGCTTGAATCAGGCATCGGGCGCGCACATAACGTTGCGATGTCGACGCTGGCAGGGTTTACCTTACCAGGAGATGTGTCCGCCAGCTCCCGATACTGGGAAGAGGACATCATTGATCCCGCGGTTACAGTTTCCCCGAGTGGAACGATCACCGCGCCCAACGGACCAGGAATCGGATTCGAAGTAAACGTAGACCGAATTGAAAAGTTGACGGTGAGGAAGGAAACAATTAACAAGGCTTAATTTTTCGTTTTTGTTTTCGTGTAATTCGTGGATTGATTTTTCCCCGCAAGAAAGCGAGCCACTAATTACACGAAACAGTAGCGCACGCTGGTGAAGTCCGCGCGGTTGACGCTTTCCACATTATTCATGCCGCTTTCTAACGCCAATATAACAACGCTGCATAACTACTTTTGCGATCGCCAGGAGAAGGTAGTTGAGTTTACGCGTTCGCTGGTAGAGATCGAGTCGCCATCAGGTGACGAGGATGGCAGCAGGGACATCGTGTCGTTGCTCGCCGAAACAGCTCAATCTATTGTCGGCCTCCAAGTAGAAAAACTACCGGCGGCAAACTATGGTGAACACCTGCGCATAACCGCGTTTGAAGACGCAACCGAACCAAGTCCCATCGTTCTTCTTGGTCATACAGACACAGTTCATCCGCGCGGTTCACTTGCGCAGCGGCCGTGGCGCGTCGAGGATGGCAAAGCTTACGGTCCAGGCGTGTTTGACATGAAAGGCAGTTGCGCGTTGACGCTGGAAATAATTCGGGCCTTGCGTCAACTGCAAATGCCACCCAAACATCCTCTGATATTGCTTTTAACGTGTGACGAAGAGACCGGCAGTCACAAAGGGCGGGCGCTGGTCGAAGCCGCGGCCAGGGACGCGCGGGCAGTCTTAGTACTTGAGCCACCGGGCGCGGGCGGCCGAGTGAAGACCGGACGCAAAGGAACGGGAATATTCAACATTAGTGCCCAGGGTCGCGCCGCACATGCGGGACTCGAACCTGAAAAGGGCGCCAGTGCCGTACTTGAACTGGCCCGTCAGACGGAGCGTCTTCACTTACTCAACGATTTATCCGGCGGCATCCGCGTAAACATCGGCGTGTTTCATGGAGGTACGCTTTCCAACGTAGTACCCGCGGACGCGCAGATTCAAGTTGACGTGCGCTTCAGTACGCCGGACGAAGCTGCTTACATTGACAAAGAAATTCGTGGACTCAAGCCGTTTGATGATCGCGTACAACTCGTAGTTAGCGGCGGCATTAATCGTCCGCCGCTGGGACGTACGCCCGAAGTGCTGGAGTTATATTCAGCCGCCGCAGCAATCGCCGGACAACTCGGATGCGTATTGGGAGAAACCCAGGTCGGCGGCGCGTCAGACGGAAACTTTGCCGCCGCGGCAGGCGCTGCCGTGCTGGATGGACTCGGCATCGAGGGTGACGGAGCACACGCTGTGCACGAACATATCGTGGTCGACAACATTCCTTTTCGCGGTGCCTTACTTGCCGGACTTATCGCCTCGTTATCCTAACCAATGAAAATTGCTACGTGGAACGTTAATTCGATCATTGCGCGTTTGCCGCACGTTGTCCGGTGGCTTCAGTCGGTTGAGCCGGATGTGTTGTGCATGCAGGAAACAAAATGCACAGACGACAAATTTCCTTTCGAGGCGTTTACCAATATCGGCTACTGCGCGAGTGTGTTTGGGCAGGCGAGTTACAACGGAGTCGCTCTGCTGACGCGAAATGAGTGCGCGGAAGTGCAACGCGGTTACTACGAAGACCAGGAAGGGGCGCACGCACGATTGTTGGCCGGAACGGTTGATGGAGTACGAATCGTTAATGTCTATATTCCAAACGGTCAATCGGTCGGTTCGGAAAAGTTTGAGTTCAAACTTGATTGGATGAGAAGGTTGCGCATGTTTTTTGACAACCACTACGCGCACGATTCGCCTGTGATCCTTTGTGGTGATTTCAACGTCGCGCCGGAAGATCGCGACATTCACAATCCTAAGCTGTGGCAGGAGCGCATCATGTGCAGCCAGGCGGAGCGAACCACGTTGGATGAGATCAAGCGCTGGGGATTCACTGATTCATTCCGTCTTCATCACGAAGAGGGCGGACAGTTTTCTTGGTGGGATTATCGCGCGGGTGCGTTTCGGCGCAACATGGGACTACGCATTGATCACATGTGGATCACGCGGCCGTTGATAGAGCGCAGCCGGAATACGTGGATTGATGTCGAGCCGCGCACGTGGGAACGGCCATCGGACCATGCTCCGGTGGTAGCCGAGTTTGAGTGAAGTGAAAAGTCATTCGGCGGCGCATCATGACGATTCGCCGCCGAACAAGAAAATCGCTGAGGGGACGTCTAGGTGTTATTGGTTGGCATCGTGCCGTAACCACCAGGCACCATAGCGACGCCAAAAGCAAAGTTCAAAACCAGACCAATTAGAATCAAGACGGTCCATGCCAACATCAGATTTCTGATATTCAGGTTGTTGGCATTCATCCAACCCCAAATAAATGTCCAGATGCCGCAGGTGATGATGCCGATAATTCCATGAACGACACCGCCATTCTGGAACTGCTTAATCAGCACCATGATGAAACAGATAAAGCTCGCCAAACCAACCAACATTGCCAGTATCGCCATCTTTCCTGCCTCCAGTCGAAAGTTTAACTGCTCAGTAAAGTGTTAGGGGTTTCCGGTTGATTGATGTGTCGGATGCCCTGTTAGCGGCGGGAACGATAGTTGGCTTTTAGCCAACTGTCAAGAACCTTTCCTTTGGCTCACAAGGGATAAAAAACGTGCGCTTTACGCCTCCGTGGGCGACCGCATGGGTTGATTCATGAACGCATCCGGAGGCGGAGGGCCGGCCGAAATACCTTGTTGTCCAATCAAACCGGCGCTCTCAGTTTGCTGCCGGTCGATCTCTGCAACTACCTTCATCGCGAACAATGCCGCCACGATACTGAGAATGGACGTTAGCGCGCCCAGCATCGCATCAGTCTCCGGCGACAACTGCTCACTAAACGATAAGCGGAAGTAAGCATTGCTCGCGAAGTTTGAAAGTAGCCAGAACGTCCACCAGATAGGAAAGAATGCGGGCGGACTTAAAGCGCTGAACAAGGTTCCGGTATTCGGCACGCTCTTGTTCCACAGCTCTTTTGTCGCGCGATACGGAATGACGAGGGATGCAAACGGAATAAACCAACTGCCGACGGTCCATCCTGAAGAATAGCTGGATGAGGTGCCGAAGGCCTGCAGGTTCTCATTGGCGCGATATATCCACATCAAAAAGAAAACGACCGTGGCGATATAAACACCGACTGACAACAGCGCCACGCCACCTTCCATCAACGCGATGATGATGGTGGTAGGTTCAGTTGTGTCGTCTGTAATCACCGTGTTTGGAGCGACGAAATGAATGAAGTAGAAAAGCAACATCACAGCGTTCAGCACCGCTCCGGCAATGAGGAGGATGCGCACAATCTGTGAGCGCTTATGCGCGGATTTGTACGGAGTCTGAAATGACGATGTTGAGGGATAGGCAGATGGTGAAAACATGGAGGACCCCTTAAAGAAGTGGATTCATCTTTTCGTGTTGTTTGGTGGATCGCTGTTCCGCGGCGAAAAAAAAGATCCACGAATTACACGAAATCACACCCGTTAATTCGACGTCAGTTCGGCAGTCTTTTCCGTAATGTCTTTCTGACCCCACTCGTTATCGCGACTAGCTTCGCCGGCTTTGGCCCGCTTGGCAGCTTTCATTTTCTGCACGAGATCCATGTGAGTCGAGAAGTAGCCAAGGCTCTTGCCAACGATGTCCTCGACAGAAGAGAAGCCTTTATCAACCATAAACTTTTCGAGTCCTGCTCTCAGCTCGTCGATCATTTTTACTCCGTGCAGCATGACCCCGGTACAAATCTGCACTGTCGAAGAGCCGAGCAGCATAAACTCGAGTGCGTCGTGAGAGTTGTCGATACCGCCGATACCGCTGATCGAAACGTCCTGGGGCAGACCGAGCGCGAGCTGGCTTACCATACGAAGCGCAATTGGTTTCACAGCCTGCGAAGAGTAACCGCCCGGAACCGTGTGGCCTTCGACGGTCGGCATTGGTCTCATCGTGTCCAGATCGACGCCGATTACAGAAAGGATGGTGTTGATAGCGGAGATACCGGCGGCGCCGCCACGCACCGCTGCTAGCGGCGGTTCTTTGATGTTGGTGATGTTGGGAGTCAT
>DATEPF010000414.1:0-17278 GCA_035273325.1 Pyrinomonadaceae bacterium
GTGTTCACCACGGACGACTCCCGCGTGCAGCTTCAAAGAGCAAGTCTAAGGACTACAACTTCTGATTCTGAACAGTTTTCAGACCAACCTGCGCTGCGCAGCATTACGCGTGGTGGTCTTCGCCGGTTAATGCATTCGACCGAAGAGGCGGACGCAATTCTTGCGATGACGCCGCGTGGTACCGCTAAAGTCCTTAAGGCCTTTGACGCTAATCGCGAGACGGCCATGCGGCCCGATTTAGGTGATTATCAGATTGTTCATTTTGCGACGCACGGTTTCTTCAACAGCGAACGTCCGGAGTTGTCCGGTATTGTGCTGACTATGGTGCAGCCGGACGGCAGCAAGATAAATGGATTTATGGCGCTGCCAGATATTTACAAACTTAATCTTTCGGCCCAGTTAGTTGTCGCAAGTGCTTGCGACACGGCGCTGGGAAAAGACATCAAAGGAGAAGGTCTAGTAGGTTTGACTCGCGGCTTTATGCACGCGGGATCCAAAAGTGTGGTAACGAGTCTTTGGAAGGTCGAAGACCGGGCGACCGCTGCGCTAATGAAGCATTTTTATGAATTCATGTTGCGCGGCAAAATGCCCCCGGCCGCCGCGCTCCGGGCAGCGAAACAAGAGCTGCGAAAAGACAGGGCTTTTAGTGCCCCTTTCTTCTGGGCGGGATTTACATTGCAAGGGGAATACAAGGATCCGATAGTGACTTCGAGCGATCCCTCGCCGCCGCTGCTAGCAGCGTTGCTAGCGGTCGTTTTTTCTTCGGCAGGCTTAATCATTCTTCAAAGGAGACGGCGCGTTCGCCTCTTGCACAAGAAGATCTAACCTTGAGTGAGTCAACGCCAGGGTGCGCAAGATCTCGATTGTCACAGACGCTCACCAGATGCCACGAAATTCGGGTTTTCCAGCCGAAAAATTCAACGATCTTCTTGCCTGGCTCAACCCGGACAGTGAACAGGCCAGCTCAACTTATCTAAACCTTCGCCAGTCCCTACTTAAAATTTTTGCCTGGAACCAGTGTGCGGATCCTGAAGGAATGACCGATGAAACCTTCGATCGCGTCGCCAGGCAGGTGGATACTCTAAGAGAATCGTTCAAAGGCAACCCCAAACTCTTTTTTTATGGGGTCGCTAATAATTTGATCAAGGAGTATCGGAAGAAGATCAAAGTTCACGTGCCCATAGAAGGAATTGAACTGCCTGAGGCTGCACCGGGGAAACATGACGACGAGGAAATATTTGAGAAGCTAAGAGAATGTCTGACTAAGTGTTTACAGAAACTTCCTGGCGATAAACGGGATCTCATCCTCGCTTATTATGCGAAAGAAAAACACGCGAAGATTGTCCATCGGGCCGCCCTCGCACAAGAGTTAGGCATCTCTGTCGAGACTCTTCGCGTGAGAATGCTCAGAATACGCACCGGTCTGGAAGAATGCATAGAACGATGTCTCGACGAGGATGTGAAGAAAAAATGAAATGGATTGAGCCATCTATCATTGTCAGCGGAGACGGCAGAGTCAGGGGGCGAAAACTATGAAAGAAGAACCCGTGACGAAAGAGGTAGCCAGACGATTTCTCCTCGGAGCCGTAGACGATTCAGAGCGGCAGCGAATCGAGAGTCTGTTTATTACCAGTCCCGACGTTCAGGCGACTCTGCTGAGCGCCGAGGAGGAGTTGTTCGACGATTATTTTGAGGGCGGTCTTTCCGTGTCGGATTCGGCAAAGTTTGTCGAGCGGTTCGGCCGGGGCGAGCGCCAACAAAGGAAACTAAACATCGCGGGATCAATCCGGAATTACGCGTTATCAGAAGGACAGCGTAACCGGGCCAGTTCCTCAATTGTTGAAAAATTTAGGCACCTTATTTCACTGCCTGCAGTTGGTGGTCGTAGGTTATATATCCCGGCCGCGGTTACTTTGGTCCTGTTGGTAATAGCCGCAATTTGGTTAGCGCAGTGGAACAATCAGCGACAGAGTGACGCTGATCTACGACTGGCCCTGGAGCGAGAACTCAATCATCTCAATTCGCCCTCGAACCTAACTCAGGAGCAGACATACGTGTCGGTTGTGCTGCCGCCGCTAACACTCAGAAGCAGTAATCAGTCTTCCCAGACAGTGTCTCAGACCGCCCACCAGATTGTTGAGTTGCAGCTTCTCTTAACTCGTAAACAAGAGTTGCAAAACTATCGGGCCGTTCTGCGCCGAGTCGGGAGCGCAGACGAATTCATTCTTCCCGGGCTGCGTCCGGCAAAGAGTTCGGCAGGTAGTGTCGTTAAGCTTCGTGTTCCCGCCAGATCTTTGCCCCGCGGACACTACTTGATTAGCCTGACGGGCTCGCCGGACGCGCCGGGCGAAGAATACGACTTTGTTATAGGCGGCTAACTCTCCGCTGTTTAAGCGCCCTCCTGAAGTTCCAAATCTCCTTCACGTAACGTTTCCATCAACTTTTCATAATTAATGATTGGCATACAAGAATTTTTGTAAGTCGAGGGAGCCTCGGCAAGATATCCATAGGATTAGCAAGATCCACGTGTACAAGTTCATTGAAACGGCACTTGGGGTGCGATATACACGCGTCGCTTCAGTTAGTTGTAATGACCTCCGGCGCAGCTCGCGACCCGAACGTCGTCGCAAAACCCAGGAACAGGCTCGAGAAAATTTCAAAGTCATTTCTTGAGTCGACTCATTGTTCTTGTCGCCTTCTTGCTAAGACTCGATCTAACCGGGAAATAGCTCTGAATCTATCCCGCTTGTGAGTCACCAATTCGAGAGGTGTGTCCGGAAGTCTTTGCTGCCCAGATGGACCAACGAGTCGAGTATGTAGCGTCGTTCATCAGAAGTAACTATCACCGAAGGCTGACGCTGACGGAGATGGCAGACTGTGTACACCTGTCACCCTGGCGTCTCTGTCATCTTTTTCAGGAGGGCATGGGGACTTCCCCGCAACGGTTCCTTACGCAAGTCCGTTTGGAGGAGGCGCGAAAACTGTTAACTACTGAATTCCTGACGGTGAAAGAGGTCATGAATCGAGTGGGAATGTCGGACGCCAGCTCCTTTGCGCGCAGTTTCAAGGCCGCGTATGGAACCACTCCCGCGAAATACAGGGTTGAAGCGAAAACGGTAAGTTCGACAGGAAAACGCAGGCAACGTCGGGCGACGCAATCCTAAGCGCTTTCAACGTCGGAGTCGCAGGTCGGATTTCATTGAAAACGGATTATGAGTTCACAAATATTTAGCCATAGGGATCAGTCTGGATCGTTTTACCCGGGCGGTAGGCGGCCGGCGGACTCTGGAATCGCCTGCGGTCGAGACCTCGACCGGCGAATAGAAGTGGTGGTGATGTTATTGCAAAGCAATTCCCACAGGCAGATTGCGATTGAAGAGATGGCCAAACTGGTGAACCTGTCGCCTGGGCGGTTAGCTCATTTGTTTAAGAGCGAGATGAAAGTCTCGATTCAGCAATACGTTACTCAAGTGCGACTTGCTAAAGCGAAGAGCCATTTGGAATCAAGTTTCCTATCGATCAAAGAAATCGCTGCCTCCGTTGGATTTACCAGCGCCAATCGCTTTGTCGTGTGCTTCAAGAACCGTGTCGGCGCAACCCCGGCCCAATACCGAAAAGCAACGTTTTCCAACTCGTGACTGAGGATGCAGAGATCCCGCTTAGCAAGATAAGCAAAGACCTAGCAGAAAGCGAAGTCGAATAGCAGAATTTGATAATAGAAACTGGTTGCTCTGGTTTTTCTTTCCCATTACAAAATGCACTCTCACTCATTTGCTGCTTTCGGATCGGGATGGATCGATCCAAATAAGGCAGTTCTCTTGTTAGTTAGGAACGGACAACCGCGAAACCGTTGCTCGGTGGATGCGAGTGGTCATTGATTCCTTGATCAGTTGTCAGTCGCGCATGAAATCACAGGTTGGAACTACATGTACGGTTCACAAACAATGTTCTCACCCCGCAACCTCACTGCCTCACACGATGTTGGCAGCTTATGCCAGCTAGCACCAGGGACGACCTGAACTGAGCTGAACTATGGCGACCACCCGCGATAGGAAAGGCGATGATAATTCCTCACCCGATCGGCGGAAAAACGTGGGCACAAAAACGCGTGATCGGAGAGTTCAGGTTGTCCGAGTGCTTTTGGAGAGTTCATTTGACCGCAAGTTGGGACTACGCGACATGGGTGCTGAAGTCAATTTGTCTCCCTGGCGGCTGGCGCATCTTTTCAAATCGGAGACGGGCATGTCCCCGCAGCGCTACCTGACACTGGTGCGCCTGCAGAAGGCAAAGGACCAATTGGAAACCAGCTTCCTGCCAATCCAGGAAATCGGCGCGGCTGTAGGAATACCGAATCCCAGCCAGTTTACCAAGAGCTTCAAAGCCGCCTACGGCATGACACCAGTGGAATACCGCAAAGTTCATTTACGGATCGTACCGAACGTCGGTCGGTTGTAAGGTAAGCGATCAACAGACTCACTTGACGTTTCGATAGCACGCGCGCTCGCGCTACGCGAAGCCATTCCATCCCACCTACCAAACCGATGCGGCATGTTACGTCCGGGGCAGGACAGTTATCGGGTACGCGCGGGTTCCCTGTAAGCCGAAAGAGTCCGTCACTCTGAACCAAACCGTCGGTGGGGCAGGGTCGTTCGGTCTTTGCGCCGTTCCGGATAGTGTTCCGTCCTTGCTGAAACTTAAACCAGCCGGCAAGTCGCCTTGCGTTACATCACAACTATACGGCGGTGTTCCGCCGGTGGGCTGTAAGTCCACAGATTTGTATTCGCCTACCTTAAAAGCAGGTATGTCTTCAGCGTCGAATGTCGGCTTAATGGGAGTCGAGGCCATAGTGTCTCCTTTAGTGAGTGTGATTGAAGTGGTAAGGCGTTTATTAGTTTTAGTAAACCTGCTTGCTATTGGTCGAGCCGAACAACTCACTCAAGGCATGAGTAACGAGTGTGCGCGGCCGGCTTCGAGGACTGGCGAATAGTAAATGCTGGATGTTGATTAGTAAACAGATAACTCCGGGTTTGGCTCAAAAGCCCAACCTCAGGAGGACTTAACCTATTTCGGTATTACTTCGTATGTTTCGTGCAATTCGTGGATCGTTTTTTTGCTGCTTAAAAAACTATCCACGAATTGCAAAAAAAAAAAAAAAAAACTTGTTACGTGTCCAAACGGATTTTTAGGCAAAGCGATAACTGTGGGATAACGAGTGGGCTTCTTAGTTCATCTGCTTGTCAACTATTCCGTCGTACTATAAGTTCTGGCCACTACGCGGCGCGACGCAGCATCTCACAGGTAATGATAAAGAGACTTGCCAATTCATTCTTGTTAGTCGTCCTGCTGGTGACGGCGGGCATGGTAAACGCTCAACCGGCGCCCGCTGCTTCGCAGAAGGAAAGCAAGAAAGAACAACCAGTTGCCGGAGAAACTGTAGAAGAAGTTGGCGAGGGTGATGTCGTTCGCGTTAACGCGAACCTCGTTTCGGTTCCCGTGATTGTGATGAATCGTGACGGTCATTACGTCGTCGATCTGAACCGCAACGACTTTCGCATCTTCGAAGACGGCGAGGAACAGGCGATCACGCACTTCAGCAGCGTCGACAATCCTTTTACGGTCGCTCTGCTAATCGACACCAGCGGATCAACAGCGCCTTTTCTGGATCAAATTAAAGCAGTGGCAAAGACTTTTGTGGGACAGCTTCTTCCTATCGATAAGGTCGTGCCCGTGTATTTTCATGGCGAGATAAAGTCGCTCACTGGATCGCACGCTAACGACTCAAAAGTTCTGAGTTCAGCAATTGATCAGATGCAGCCTGGCTCCATCAATATGGGTACAAGACTTTATGACGCAGTTGAGTTCGCAATGAACTCTTTGAGACGGGAGTCGGGCCGCAAGGCGATCATCCTTCTTACTGATGGAGACAACACCTGGGGTAAAGCCACGATGAAAGGCACGCTGCAGGACGCGGATGAGAGTGACGCAATCATTTACGCTGTTCAATACGGCGATGCGCCGCCGCAAAAATACTTACAACAGTTAGTTCAGAAGACAGGTGGACGATACTTCAAAGCCGGCGACATCAAGTTGATCGAACGGTCGTTTGCAGGGGTCGCTGATGAGCTTCGACGTCAATACAGAATTGGCTACTATGCAAAAGCGCTCGATCGCAAAGGGCACGCGCGGAAGATCGTGGTCAAGGTGAACCGTAAGAATGTTGCCATTCGAGCGCGCGGGTCGTATGCAGATAGCCCGTGAGTCGTGGATCGATTCTCAACGAACTAAAAAGGCGAGCTACGAATCACACGAAACAACACGGATAATTAGCTCAGCCCCGCTTCTTGTCAGGCTTCGGTAGGAATCCTCGAAGTTGTTGTGGATCTTTTGCAGACCCGGGCCGTTGTTTCGGCAGCGACTTCGCCTTCTCCTGCTTGTCATTAGCGATGGCTTCTTTTAATCGTTTCTTCGCGCGCTTGTTCATCATGACGAATTTTAACGTAAGAAAATCAAGATACGAAATTGGATAACACGCTTCGGGTTATTCGTGTATTGCGTGGACCATTCTATTGCCCGGCAAAAAAATATCCACAGGAGCTTTGCACAAAAAGCCGTGCGATTGCGCGGAGCGGTCTCATTAACACCGTGGCTTCAGCCCGGTGATCATCGCCGCAACTGAGAATGACTAACCGTTTTAACGGTTTCAGTCGCAGAAACCGTTAAAACGGTTAACAGAAGTCTGCGGGCGTTCTGATCACCGGGCTGAAGCCGCGGTGTTAATGAGACGTTCCGCGCACCTTGTCTCAGGGCTTATTGTGCAAAGCCATCCACGGGGCAAAGTAAACCTCATGACTCCCCCTTGATTAGATACTTCTCAATTGCCTGATCAACTTTTTCCGGAGAGCCAATCAAGACCACCAGGTCGCCGGCGTTGATTAACGTGTCCGGACCCGGATTAATATCGGATATTCCGTCTTTAATAATCGCGATGATAGAAACGCCGGTGACGGTTCTCCAACGCAGTTGCGCGATCGATTTGCCTGCCGCCGGCGCGTCCACCTCCACCTGCACGCTTTCAGTTGAAGCCGCACTCAAGGCCTCCGCAATCTTTCCCATATCGATCACCGGAAGTGAAGGCGTGCGCAGCATTTCGTAGCCCTCGCTCCTGATTTCCTCGACCTGATGCTGAATCGCGTGGCGTCCAATACCCAACTCGCGCAGCACTCTCGAAAAAATCTCGATGCTCGTCTCAAACTCTTCGGGAATAACTTCATCAGCGCCTAACATTCGAAGATCTGAAATCTCGCTCATATAGCGCGTCCGCACAATGATGTGAATATCACGATTCATCTGTCTGGCGAGCGACACGGTGTGGCGTGATGCCGCGGGATCGGAGATGGCGAGCACGAGAACTCGCGCTTCAGTCAGGCGCACGTGATTTAGAACTTCTTTCCGCGTTGCGTCGCCATAAACTATCGGTTCGTGTTCCGCGTGACCCTCGCGTACGGCCTCGGCGTTCAGCTCGAGTACAACGTGACGAATACCAGTCCGGCGCAGTACCTTGGCAACGTTCCGGCCGTTCAGCCCATAGCCGATGATTATTACGTGATCGCGTAGATCAGCTCCTTCGGGATTGAAACCCACGACCGAGCGCTCAAGCAGCGATTCAGGAGAAAACATGGACTGCACCGCGTAACCAATACGCGGCGCAATTCTGATCAGAAACGGAGCGGCAATCATCGAGAGAATCGACGCGGCCAGGAACCGCTGGTAATCCGCCTGCGCAAGGATATTTTGCTCGAGGCCGGCCTTCGCGAGAATGAAGGAGAACTCACCAATCTGCGCCACACCGAGCGCCGTCATTGTTGAAACCCGTAACGAGTACCCAAGTAAGCGGACGACACCGAGGGCCAACAGCGCTTTAGCGACCGTGAGTACAGCTACCCACGCCAACACCACCAACATATCCGCAGACAGCGCGCTCACAGACAACAACATGCCGATCGACATGAAGAAGATACTGTTGAATACGTCGCGGAAGGGCAGAATGTCGGCAACGATCTGATGGCTATAGTCTGACTCCGAAAGGACCAGCCCGGCGATGAAGGCGCCGAGGGCCAGTGACAGACCGACCTGCGACGTTAACCACGAAGTACCGAGACTTAACAGCACGACTGAGATTATGAAAAGCTCGGGACTTCGCAAACGAACAATTTGATAGAGGAGAGTAGGAACAACCGTTCGCGCTGTGAAAATAATGATTGCAATGGTCGCTGCGGCAATCCCCAGGGTGACGGAAATCTTTGTAAAAGAAACTCCTCCCGTGCCGCCGAGGATCGGGACCATCAGCATCATCGGCACGATGGCTAAATCCTGAAAGAGAAGTATGCCGACAGCCGCCCGACCGTGAGGCGCGTCGATCTCAGCTCTATCGATATAGCTCTTGAGAACGATTGCGGTGCTGGAGAGCGCGAACAGAAATCCGAAGAAGATCGCCTGCGAATTGGGCCGGCCCAGGAGATAAGCCATCGCCATAACTACAAGCGTCGTGGATAAAACCTGTAAGCCGCCGCCGAGGAGTACGAGGCGTTTCATGTCGAGAATGCGCCTCAGCGAG
The DNA here is from genome assembly GCA_035273325.1 of Pyrinomonadaceae bacterium. GTDB lineage: Bacteria > Acidobacteriota > Blastocatellia > Pyrinomonadales > Pyrinomonadaceae > PSRF01. The sequence continues at coordinate 8,615 of DATEPF010000414.1, forward strand.
TACTCAAGGCCGATGGTAAACAACAGCAGCGCCACGCCAATTTCAGCCAACACCTCAATGGCGTGAACATCGCGGATGAGCGCAAGTCCGTGAGGGCCAATCAACACGCCGGTAATCATGAACCCGACGATCGTCGGCAGCCGCAATCGCCGGAAAATAAAAACGATTGGGACCGAGGCCAGTAACAGCAGGAGCAAGTCCCGCAGCAGCGGAGGAGGCATTTACGAATCCTATACTGAAGTTAGTCGATTACGATTTTATCCCGCATGTTGCGTGGCCGAAGTCTATGGTTCGCGTAATGAAGTCAGTACCACCTGCGGTAGCGGGTGGGTTCGTACGACAGCAGACCCACCCGCTACCGCAGGCGGTACTGACCTCATTGCCACGCCACACGTCTAAGCCAATACTTCGTCGCGCATCTGCAGGTGCGCTATCTCTTCTTCACGGATTCCGGCGAAACCGTCGCGCATTCCTGACTCGATTATCCGAGCCATCTGTGCCGAGCTGTGCATGCGCGGGATGAACACAAAGTCGGCGCCGCGGCCATACAACTCCAACGCCGTCCGGGGACCATCGGCCGTAACGATAGCCTGCGAGTGTGGACACAGCTGCCGAATTTTTCTCAGTATTCGTTCGTTGTTAGTGCCCTTCAGGATCTGATCGGGAATGGTGGAGATCACCAGTTGCGCGTCGTGAATCTTCGCGTGATGTAACGTCTCCATGTGGGCCACGTCGCCGTAAAGGACTTCGATCCCGCGACGTTGCAGCTCTGAATACACAACCGGATTGAAGTCGATCACCATGATGTCATTGAGCAGGTTCTGGCCCTGACTGTCCCGCGCATTCTGCAACTCAAACTCGTGAATGATCGCGCTCGCTTCGCGGAAGAATCCGAGAAACACTATTGGTTTTGGCCCCGATGCCGCCGCCTCGGGAGCGGCAGCGTCTACATCCCGAATACGTAGTGTCGAAAGCCCACGACCCAACCACGCAGCTATTTGATGGTTATAACTAATCATGTAAGTCGAGGTTGTCGAGGTAATTACGAAGACAAATATGATTAGTGACACGGTCTGGCTGTTGATATGACCGAAGGCCAGACCCAAAGATGCGACCACCAGAGAGAACTCGCTAATTTGGGAAAGGTTGATCGCGGGTATCAGGCTTACGCGATGGCCGTAGCGCATGAAGTAAAGAACCGGCGTGATTGCCAGGAACCGGCTCGCGATCAGAAACGCTGATGTCAACGCGGCGAGGCCCAGCAGGGAAGCAGTCGGCATTGGAATCTTCATTCCGAGGGCCACGAAGAATAGCGTCACAAAGAAATCGCGAATGCTAATGACCTTCGCGATTACATCGAGGCTGTAGGGAAATGTAGAGAGGGCCACACCCGCAATTAGTGCTCCCATTTCTCGTGATAGACCTGAATAACTGGCAGCGGCGCAAACCAGAAAACACCAGGCCAGCGCCATTATTAAGACCAGCTCAGGGATTTTTGCCGCGGACCGGAATAGTCTCGGCAACACGTAACGACTAATGAGCAGGCTCGCTACAACCAGCAGAATGCCTTTACCAAACGAAGCGGCCAACGGAGTGATTTCAGGACTGCGCAGGTTGGGCTGCAGCGCCAGGACGATGATGGCCCAGATGTCCTGGAAAACCAGAATGCCGAGGGTGATCCTGCCGGGTAGGGTATCCAACTCGAATTTGTCATAAAGCAGCTTCACCACAATCATTGTGCTGCTGATGGCGGCGGCCGCCGACATGTAGAACAATCCAAACTCCCCGCCGAACGCATTCGGATCTCCGTGACGGAACCCAAGCAGTAGAAAAAACGGAATGCCAAGAGCCGCGCAAATCAGGAACTGTGAAACTCCGGTTGCAATCACCGGCTTACCTGATGCCCGCAACTTCTTTAAGTCCATCTCCAGACCAATGATAAACAGCAACAGTACGAGTCCGATTTCCGAGATGACTTCTATGATTTCCGGATCAGTGATAAGCCTGAAACCGATCTCAGGACCAATGAGCACGCCCGCCAGTAGGTACGCCATCAGCGCCGGCTGTTTGAGTTTGTTTGCTACAAACGCCAGCGCTGCAGCGACGATGACACACAGCCCAATATTGTTCAGCAAACTTCCGATGCCGTGCGCTGCATTAGGATCAGTTGCCAGTAAGAGAAAGTTAATCTGCAATTCCACGCGGACTCTCCTTGGTCGACAGGGCCGGCATAGTTTTGTCCGACGTAGTCAAGTTTGTCGGATCGGCGACAAGCTGAAGTATGTCGCTAGATTGCGTCGATGAGTGTCTGAACGACGTGCAGTATGCGAACCCGAACTCAATGTTTCAAGGTTTAAGCAGCGATGTTGATGTGTTTGCTAGCAGCCCGGTGGGGCACGTCCAATCGGCCGTGATCCTGTGTGAATCGTATAAACGTCGAGGACTGCGCGGAAGCTGGTACCTATTGCCTGTGGTGGTTCGAACGCTCGCGTTCGGGGTGAAAACGCTGAATCAACAAATGAGCGTTTAGTTGGCAACTGTGTGCGCGTTGGCTTGTGCAGCGGACCGTAACGCTGAAGCGAGTCGTCCGTCTGGTTGAAAGCTTCGATCTCGTCAACCGTCGCGACAGGAAACGGCGTCAAACGCAGCCCTTCGCCAATTGAAAAACAAAGACACGCTACGACGCCGATCGAGATCATGGCGAGGCGAAGGTTCCAATTCCGCGGCAGCCTATGCATGAAGGGGAGTAATCATACAGTGCCCTGAACGCAAACAAAAAGAGTAATCCAATGAGCCCACGCTGAGCTTGGCCGCACAGAGATTTGGAGTGGTACGGAAAAGCGAAGCCTTAACGCACCTGTGGGCGGCAAGCCGCAAGAGTCCCGCGAATTCGATTTGGTCAAAGCATTTCCGTTGTAGCTGCTCTTAGGGTCCTTTCCTTCGCCCCGAAAGCGGGATCAGTTCGTCCCAAAAGTGAAACGCAATCTTCAGTCTGGAAACTGGCGGTACGAGATTCCGTCTCACAAGTTTCGCTGCTGATCGTTCTTTTCCTCATAAACTTCAACAATTAACGGCCTAACGAAATACCTAACCCCGCTGGCACGATGTTTGTACTAGCCCCGGCGAACCTACATAGAAGCCATGGATATTAAGCGCACCCCCAAATCCAAAATTAACAAACGAATACGCACCGGAGTTTTGATTGCCGCCGGAGTCCTGGCCATCACCGGCATCACTTTCGGTCTCAGCAAACTTAAGCCGGCAGCACCCACGCTCGACCGCTCAACTGCAGTTATCGCTACCGTCAAACGCGGTCAGATGATCCGCGAAGTGCGGGGCGTCGGTACGCTGGTGCCGCAGCTCACGCGTTGGGTACCTGCGCCTGCGGACGGTCGAGTGGAAAAAATTCTGATCCAACCGGGCGTTGAAGTTGGAGCCGACACCGTCATCTTCGAGTTGTCAAATCCGCAGCTTCAGCAGGAAGCGATCGATGCAGAGTTTCAGATGCGCGCGGCCGAGGCTGACAAGGAAAGCCTGCGAGTGCGACTGCAGAGCGACACGCTGACACAGCAGTCGACAATTGCGAGCATCAGGGCCGAATACAGCCAGGCGAAGATGCAACTCGATACCGACGAAGTACTCGGTAAGCAGGGGCTCGTGCCAAGCATCCTTTTGAAAGTAGCCCGTTCACGTGTGCAGGACCTGGCGGATCGTCTCAAAGTTGAGCAGGACCGCCTGTCGATGGCCGCCAGATCCACGAAGGCGCAGATCAATTCTCAGGATGCGCGCATAAATCAACTGCGCGCCCTTTCCAAATTAAGACGTGAACAAGCTAACGCTTTGTTAGTGCGCGCGGGGACAAGTGGCGTACTTCAGGAAGTTTCAGTGCAGGTAGGCCAGCAGGTGAATCCTGGCGTGAACATGGCGCGAGTCGCTGACCCGGCGTCCCTGAAGGCCGAATTAAGAATTGCCGAGACACAGATCAAAGACGTACGCATCGGCCAGAAGGTCGCCGTTGATACTCGCAACGGAATCATTGAAGCGCAGGTTTCGCGAATCGATCCGGCAGCGCGTGAGGGCACGTTCACCGTCGATGCTCAGTTGATCGGTGAGTTGCCCGCGAGCGCGCGCCCTGACCTGAGTGTTGATGGAACAATCGAACTGGAACGCCTCGACAACGTCTTACATATGGGTCGCCCGGCTTTCGGACAAGGACAACAGACGGTTGGAATATTCCGCTTGACGCCTGACGGCAGTGAAGCGGTGCGCACCACTGTCAGTCTGGGCCGCCAGTCCGTAAGCACGATTGAGATACTGAGCGGGTTGAACGAGGGAGACCAGGTGATTCTGTCGGACACCTCCGCGATGGACGACTACGAGCGCATTCTGATTCGCTGAAAGATCTGAAATCTGAGGTCTGAGATCTGAGATCGGAAATCTGATTTGAAATCTGCGATCTGAAATTTGAAATTTGAAATTTGAGATTTGAGATCTGAGATGTGAGATTTGAAATTTGAAATTTGAAATTTGAGATTTGAAATCTGAAATCCTGCAAGGAGACTACCGATGAGTTCATCCGATCCCCTGATTCGTCTAAACGATGTCAAGAAAGTTTTCTACACCGATGAAGTAGAAACACACGCCCTCTCCGGGATTCACCTAGACATCAAAAAAGGCGAATACCTTTCCATTGCCGGCCCATCGGGCTGCGGCAAGTCGACCTTACTCTCCATTCTCGGCCTGCTCGATACGCCGACTGACGGTGAGTATGTGCTGAACGAGCACTCCGTCGAAAACCTCTCGCTGTCCGAACGCGCCCGCATTCGTAATCGCGAGGTCGGCTTCATCTTTCAGAGTTTTAACCTGATCGGTGACCTGACTGTTTACGAAAACGTAGAGCTACCGCTCACCTATCGCGGCATGAATTCGGGCGATCGCAAGAAGCGAGTTACTGAAGCTCTCGAGCGCGTCGGTATGGCCCATCGCGCCAAACATCTACCCAGCCAACTTTCCGGCGGTCAACAGCAGCGCGTCGCAGTGGCCCGAGCTGTGGCAGGGCAACCAAGCATCCTGCTCGCGGACGAGCCAACGGGAAACCTGGATTCAACCAACGGTGAAGCAGTCATGGAGTTAATGCGTGAGCTGCATCGCGGCGGCGCCACCATCTGCATGGTTACCCACGATCCCCGCTACGCACAGCATGCGGATCGCATCGTCCATCTTTTCGACGGTCTGATTGTTGAAGAAGAAGCGGGCGCTAATCGTCGCGAAATCGAAGATGCAAAACGTGAACTGAAAGAAAGCGGCTTCGGTGACATTCAATGATCCGTCTCCGCAACATTGAAAAGTCGTTCCAGCATGGTCCGGCCAAGACGTATGTGCTACGCCGCATCGACCTGGACATCGCGCCGGGGGAGTTTGTCTCAATCATGGGGCCGTCCGGCGCCGGCAAGTCGACTCTGCTGCACATCATCGGTATGCACGATCAGGCCTGGGAAGGCGAGTACTACTTCGACGACATCGCAGTACATAAGTTAGACCAGAAGAAACGAGCGCCATTGCGAAACCAGAACATCGGTTTCGTGTTTCAGAGTTACCACTTACTCGACGACCAGACAGTCTTCGAAAACCTCGAGCTGCCTCTGTCGTACCGTGACGTCAGTCGCAAGGATCGGCAGTCAATCGTTTGCGACGTCCTGGACCGGTTTCAAATTGTCGGTAAGAAGGATCTATTTCCCAGTCAATTGTCAGGTGGTCAACAACAACTCGTGGGCATTGCTCGCGCCGTCGTTGCCAATCCGCGCATCATCCTGGCCGACGAACCAACCGGAAATCTTCATTCCAGCCAGGGCAAAGAAATCATGGATATGTTTAAGCGTTTGAATGATGAGGGAACCACGATTGTCCAGGTCACCCACTCTGAAGTGAACGCGGCTTATGGCAACCGGGTGGTGCAACTCGAAGACGGCTGGATAGTTAATAACTGAACACAGGGTTTTTAGTTTCTAGTTCCTGGTTTGGAGTTCGAAAACTTTGAACGTGCAAGTCGGAACTCGGCCCGGAAATCAGGGACTAGAAACTAGAAACTAGAAACTAGAAATTTGTCCCGGATCGGCATACGTCTCCCGCCTACGACCAGTGATGAGATCCCGATGGATATGTCTATCGCAAATACGGCTTCGATTCCTCGCACGTTGATCGCGGACGATCAACCTGACGTCGCTATTGCGCTCCGTCTGCTGCTGAAAGAAGCCGGCTATCACACGGAAGCGGTGAACTCACCTGCCGCGGTGCTCGAAGCCATCAAACGCGAAAAGTTCGATCTCGTGCTCATGGATCTCAACTACGCACGCGACACGACTTCCGGACAGGAAGGTCTGGACCTAATCACCAGCATCCGACACTTCGACAGCATGCTGCCGGTCGTTGTGATCACCGGGTGGGCCACCGTCGAACTGGCAGTTGAAGCCATGCATCGCGGAGTACGAGACTTCGTGCAGAAGCCCTGGGACAACAGCACCCTCCTGCACACGCTAAGAACGCAAATCGAGTGGGGCCGCAGACGCCGGCAGCGTAGCCGGTTGGAAAAAGAGAACCGGAAAGTTACCAAGCGCCTGACGCGCGAACTCGGCGACGCTGAAGAGATTCAACGAGCATTACTGCCGAAACAGTTGCCACTTGTGAGTGGTTTTGAGCTGGCGGTCGCATGGGAACCGGCGAATGCGGTTAGTGGTGACTATTTCGACGTCCTCACGCTCGACGAACATCACACCGGCATTTGTGTCGCAGACGTGGCCGGAAAGGGAATGTCTGCTGCGCTGTTGATGTCTAACCTGCAGGCCGCCCTGAAATCGCTGGCCACCCCTACTATTCCGACCGGCGACCTAATGAGCCGCATCAATAGCTTGATCTGCGAAAACATCGTGGCCCACCGGTTCATTAGCTGCTTCTACGGATCACTCGATACTCGCACGCGCAAGTTCACTTACTGCAATGCCGGTCACTACGCGCCCATGCTGGTCCGTGACGGCCGCTGTATCCGTTTGCGAGAACGTGGTCCTGTTTTTGGTGTGTTTGCCAACGAGATTTATGAGCAATCGGAGATTCAGTTACAAAGCGGCGATGTGTTTGCGTTGTTCACCGACGGCGTCACCGAAGTTCGGAATACTGCAGACGAAGAGTTTGGTGAAGACCGGCTGGAGGAGTTGCTGCTGGACCAAACGCTGACAGCGGCCGAGTTGAGAAACAAAGTTATGTCAGCAGTGAAAGAGTTTGGAAGCGGGACGTTCGACGATGACGTGACGCTGTTGGTCTTGAAAGCGAACTCTCAGTTTGAAGTTTGAAGTTTGAAGTTTGGAGTTTCGAGTTCAGGAAAACCTGACTCCGGACCCGAAACTTCAAACTCGAAACTTTAAACGTACTTGTCGCACTGGGAGGATCAGATGCGGACACTATTAAGAGACTTGCGTTATGGCGTTCGAATGCTGGGAAGAACTCCTGCCTTCACTGCCATTGCCATCCTCTCGCTGGCCCTGGGTATCGGGGCCAATGCCACTGTGTTCAGTCTGATGGACGCGGTGATGCTGCGCGCGCTTCCCGTCCAAAATCCTGATCAGCTCGTCCTTGTTGGTACTGGCCTGCCGGGCGAACCACCGCACACAGACTTTTCATATCCGGCTTACAAATCGCTGCGTGACAACAACCAGGTTGTGTCCTTAATCGGGTACGCGGCCACAAACTTCGGCATTGCGGCCGGCGACAGAACAGACCGGATTAACGGCGAGATGGTGAGTGCAAACTATTTCGACGTGCTTGGAGTTGCTCCCGTCATGGGTTCGGCGTTTGCGCCGTCTGATGAAGCGCCAGGGGCCCCGCGAGCCGCCGTAATAAGTGATGCACTTTGGACCAGGTTCCTCGGACGCGACCCAACCGTACTGCACAAGACAATAATGCTGAATGGCCGCAACTTTTCAGTTGTAGGTGTTGCGCCTAAAGAGTTCTCCGGACTTGTCAGGGGGATGCCGGCCGATGTGTGGATCAGTCTGCCGCACAATGCAGAATTCGAGAATACTCCGCAGCTTCTAAGCTCTCCGACGTTGAGTTGGATGAGTTTGGCCGCAAGGTTGAAACCGGGGGTGTCGACGGAGCAAGCGGCGTCGCAACTGACCGCCGCGATCCGGGCCGCTAGTTCAGACGTAGGCGAGAACAAAAACTGGGGTGTGATTCTGACGCCCGCGGCCGGTGGGAACTCCGCCTATGTCGAAGATTTTTCCAGTCCTTTGACGCTGCTGTTTCTGGCTGTGGTTTTGATACTGGCGATTGCCTGCGCCAACGTCGCCAGTTTGCTGTTGGCGCGATCCCAGGCTCGAAGCAAGGAGATCAGTATTCGACTGGCAGTCGGAGCCACGCCGTTCCGAATAGTTCGCCAGCTACTTACCGAGGGGTTGCTGCTATCGCTTGCGGGGGGCGCACTCGGATTGTTGGTGGCTTACTGGACGTCAAGCCTCGCTTCGGCATTGGTAAACACGGCTTCGGGCACACTCTCCTTTGACGTTACGCCGAACAGCAGGGTGCTGGTGTTCACCTTAATCGCTTCGATGGTCACCGTGTTGTTGTTTGGAGCGATACCGGCATTGAAGTCGTCGCGCGTCGATCTCGTACCCA
>DATEPF010000415.1:0-25740 GCA_035273325.1 Pyrinomonadaceae bacterium
CGATGTCACCTTCGGACCATACGAAACTTACGAAGACGAGCTGTTCAGTTACAAAGCCGCGTTCGAAGCATATGTGACGCTGCGCGATGAAGCTGAATCAGCAAAACTGGTGAAGTTCAGCGGTTACCTGCAGGAGCTTGAAAACAACCTGCCAATAGATACGAAGTATCGCAATCCAAAGCTGGGCGCCGCCTCACCAATCCGCGTGGTGAATGAAGTATTTGCGTCCGGCGAAGGAAACAGTGGCGTGCAGACCGCAGCCTTCAATCTTCCCAACGACGAGCGGGTCGTCAAGGAGAAGGGTTCCAAGCGCGTGATGTTAAAGAACGTGCAGGAGGCGAAATTTAAAAAGACGCTGATACCCATTTCTCAGGTGGTGCTTTCTCCAGCCGATCAAAAGGTTTTGGCGTTTGAGTCGTTCTTCACCCACATTCTCATGCACGAGTTAATGCACGGATTGGGGCCACACAACATCACGGTCAACGGTGAACAAACCACAGTTCGGAAATCGCTGAAAGAGCTTTCGTCGGCAATCGAAGAAGCTAAGGCTGACATTACCGGACTGTGGGCGCTGCAATATTTGATGGACAAAGGCGTCATCGATAAATCGATGGAACGCTCGATGTACACGACTTACCTGGCGAGTGCGTTTCGTTCGGTGAGATTTGGCATCACTGAAGCGCATGGCAAAGGAATGGCGTTGCAGTTCAACTATTTGACTGACGAGGGGGCGATTAAGTTTGACGAGAGCAAAGGCACCTTCAGCCTTGATCACACAAAGATCAAAGACGCCGTGCGCAAACTGTCGAGTGAGATAATGACGCTGCAAGCGGAAGGTTCATACGACAAGGCGAAAGCACTGCTGGATAAGTATGCTGTGATGCGTGCGCCGATGAAGAATGCGCTGGATCGGTTGCAGGATGTCCCCGTTGATATCGAACCGGTTTTTCCGTTGGCTAAGTAGGACAGGCATTCCTGCCTGTCCCATTTTGGGTTTGATTAATCAGGAAAAAGGACAGACAGGAATGTCTGTCCCACTACGCCCTTCTGATAAACTTCGCGGCGATCCAACCTGCCAGCACTAACACCGCCAACACGATCCAGTTGTTGCGATCGCCATATGTCACACCCGGAAAGTGGTTGCTGATCATGAGGAACACCACGGGCACTGCCATGAACGTATTCTGTTTGGAACGCAGTTTTGCCGTCGCACTCAGCCTCTCATCCGGCTTGCGACCTTCGTTCAACGCCGCGATCATTTTCTTTTGCGCCGGCAGTATATGCATCCAGACGTTGGCAGCCATGATCGTTCCCATCATTGCACCGATGTGAATGTAAACTGCCCGACCACTGAACACCTGCGTCAAACCGTAAGCGGCAGCCACAATGAGCAGGTACGCAACTACTGCGAAGGCTTTTTCATTTCGTCCCAGCGGCGACATCATCATCAAGTCATAAACAAGACCGCCAGCCACCAGCACCGCGATTCCCAAAGCGACTGCCGCAGGAAGACTCATGTCCCGAACATCTGGATCGATTAGTGCGCCGCCGCCAATGTAGTAGACGACGATCAACAGGGCGAATCCGCTCAGCCAGGTTGTGCCTGCCTCCCAACGAAACCAATGCAACGTGCGGGAAACGAGGTCGGGCACTTTTCGTTTCTCCACCACATAAAAACCGCCACTATGGACCATCCAAATCTGCGCCGGGTTTCCAGTGTTGGCCGCAGCTTTCTCTTCTTCAGTTAAACGCGCGTCCAGCCAGGTGAAGTAATAGGTTGTGCCGACCCACATGATGCCGGCAAACACATGGATCCAGCGCAGGATCAGGTTAAGCCATTCGCTAATTGTTGGATCGAGCATCTGGTAGCGGATGATGTTAGCTTGCACACGCAAACTAACAGTTTCGTTTGGGTTGAAGAACTCTCTAGCTTGCTTCACGCAAACTATCAGTTTGCGTTACATGTAACTAGCTACCGCGATAGGTGGAATAGCCGTAGGGGCTAATCAGCAGCGGAACGTGATAGTGCTGAGCCGCGTCGTTAACCTTGAACACGATGGTTACCTGCGGAAAAAACGTGTCGGTATCGAGGAAAGAAAAATAGGCGTCGGTGTCGAACACCAGCCGGTAGGTTCCGGCCTGCAGTGGTTCGCCCACCAGGAAGAAAGGTTTTACCCGTCCATCTTCATCAGTCCACGCGTGACTGAGTTCGCTCCAGCTCTCGTCCGTGTTCTGCGAAGCCAAACTAACAGCCACGCCACCGGCGGGCGCACCACGAGCCACGTCAAGGATGTGCGTTGAAATGGTCGCCATAAACTTCGAGGGAGTCTACAACAGAAACCCGCAGATTACACAGATTACGCAGATTTGGATAAAGAGTTACGAGTCTGATTTACCTTTGTGAAATCTGTGTAATCTGCGCAATCTGTGGACGATCTCACTGGATTCCGAGCAGTTTGTTTAGTCTCAAGGTTGTGATCTTGGCCTGCTCTCTCGCAGCGTTGGTCAGCTCGGTCGCGCGATCGTTGTTCAGCCGTTCGCGCAGCGTCTCGAGCATCTCGTCCGCGCTCTTGCCGGTTGCACAAATGATGTAGATGAAACCAAACTTGTCCTGATACTGCCTGTTTAACTTACCCAGTTGGTTCATCGTCTGCTCCGGAGAGTCGCGCGTCCCCGATTGCTCGGTCTCTGACCAGCTCAGCGCTTGACCAGCGACTGGCGCGGCCGCCTTCTGCTCGCCAATTTTTGGGTGACTGTCGAACGCTTCCACCCAATCGTTTGCATCGAGAGACCACCAGATGCGGTCCGCAGTAGCTACCATCTCTTCAACGTTTTCAAACGGCCTCTCGGCGCAGAGGCGCGCGGCCCAACGTTTACAGCCGCAGCATTTCAGAAACTCGGCTTCAGCTTCTTCGGTCGTAAGAGAATTAATACGAGATATCGCATCCATGGTTTTCGTGTTTCTTCGTGTGATTCGTGGATCGTTCTTCGTTGCGCACAAGACGATCCACTAAATACACGAAACAACCTGAACTGCTAATCAATCCGGCCCCAGGCCCGCAGACGGCTGACCCCGCCGTCGGGAAAAATATTGAAGCGAAGGTGGGAAACGGGGCCCACATCCTGTAATTCGTTTTCAAAGAAATGTCGCGTGTGCGCCTGCAGTTTTGTGCGGGCCAAGACGCTTTGCCACGCGCGCGCCGGATCGCTCAGCGATTCTTCCGTTTCATGCGGAGCGTTGATAGCTTCCAGAGAACAGGTGTCGGGAAAATTTCCTTTGAAGTGGGCCGTATCAATTTCCAAACGCCGCAACGTTCCCGGCCGTCCCAATTTAATGATGGTCCAATCGTGCCCAGGTCCTCGACGGCGTTTCGTTTCCCAGCCATCGCTCATGTTTGCGGCGCGCCCTGGCATGATCAGGTTATGTCGATGACCAAAAAACATGTCGCTGCATGAGAGCACGCGTCCGCCGTTTTCGACGGCCGCCAAATCGATGTCGCCGGTCTGACTCAGTCGTTCCCAGTCGGGCACAACTTCACCATAAACTCGCAAACGCGCCACTCCGCCGTCCGGATAAATGTGGAAACGCAAATGTGTGAACGTTTGATCGCTGTCGATCGGGAAAGAATTTTTTGAATCGCCGGCCAGCGGCAACTGCGGAAGCAGCGGGACCCACCTCGTAGTATCGCCTTGCAACTCTTCAGCGGTGGGATGGCCGGGAAAGTGGCCCCCTTCGAGCGAGAAGTGCTCGGGATAGTTTCCTCTGAAGAAACTTGTATCCACCACAATCCCGCGAATAGTTCCGGCGAGCCCGAGCCTGATGATGCAATAGTCGTGACCGGGCGTGCGTTTCCGCCGAGATTCCCATCCATCCATCCATTTGCCTCGATCTGTGTATTTGTCTTGGATGAAGATCGCGGCAGCAGGCTTCAGCAGATTATCTTTCGACGCGAAAAAATCGTCGTTGGCAAACAAAACGGAACCGCCTAATTTTTCCGATGCCAGATCAACTAACTCGGTAAAGTCCATCAATTCAATCCTCTATTTCGTGTAATTCGTGGATCAGTTCTTGAGTTACGTAAAAACGTTCCACGAACTACACGAAGCACACAAAAGAAAACAAAAGGAGCGAGCGTTAATTTTTCTGCGACAAAGCCGTTCGCATCCGAATCAACTCCCCGATCGGACGGTCATTAATGTGGTCCGCAATGTAAATCTGTTCCCCGCGCAGAAAAGTCCTTTCTACCACGCCCGTTAGCTCGCGGCCTTCGTAAGGTGTCAACTTGTGACGGTGATGAAGTTTTTCACCTTCAACTCTAAAACTCTTGGCCGGGTTCCAAATGATTACATCTGCATCGTAACCCGTTGCGAGCGCGCCTTTCCGATTCCCCAGTCCGACCAACGCGGCCGGCGCTGAGCACAGCCAACGCGATAGATCCCACGTGGAGAGGCCTCGTCGCCGCGCTTCAGTCCAGACGATCGGCAGACGCAGCTGCAGTGACGATATGCCACCCCATGCACCAATGAAATCGCCGGAATTGCGGAGTTTCATATCAGGCGGACATGGCGAATGATCGGAAACGATCATATCGATCGTTTTATCCTCAAGCGCCTTCCAGAGTTGCTCGCGGTTTTCAAGTTCGCGGATCGGCGGACAGCATTTGAATTCCGTCGCGCCGTCAGCAACTTCTTCCGCGACAATCGCCAGATAATGCGGGCAGGTCTCGGCCGTGATTTTTACATTCGCAGCCTTCGCTGCGCGCAACGCCGGCAGGGCGTCCGCAGATGAATGATGGACGATGTGAACCCGCGTGCGGTATTCACGGCTGAGACGAATCATCATCTCAATCGCCTGGTTCTCCGCTGATCGAGGACGGGTGCGCAGGAACGTTTCGTAATCTCTGGCAGCGACTGCCGTTCCGTGTTCCTCAATCGGCCCCGGCACTTCCGCATGCACAATAAGAACTGCGCCAAGTTTAGTCAGCACCGGCATCGCCGCACGCAGGTCGATCTCACTAACATTGGGAAACTCATCGACACCCGAGTGGACCAGAAAACATTTGAAACCGACCACGCCTGCATCAAACAGCGGTTCCAATTCGTGTGTGTTACCTGGAATAACCCCGCCCCAGAATCCGACATCCACATAGCACTGCTCTTTGGCAGAATCCAGTTTCGCTTCAAAACCCGCGAGCGTAGTCGTCGGCGGGATCGAATTCAACGGCATATCGATAATGGTAGTTGTGCCGCCTGCCGCCGCTGCGCGGGTGGCGGTGGCAAAGCCTTCCCATTCGGTCCGTCCGGGCTCATTGACATGAACGTGTGTGTCCACCATCCCGGGCATCACGATCGCTTCGTCGTCCCCTTGAATCAGCTCACATCCCGAGGGGGCCGTGTCGTAGTCAGTAATGGCTGTGATCGTGTGGCCGCCAATGTGAACAGCGGCCGCCGCGATGCCATCCGGTAGGACCACCTGTCGCCCGCGTATGATCAAATTTGTGGCAGCTGGATCGGGCATGCTTGACCAGACTCAACTAAATATCGGTGGCGGTGGCGGCAGGTTGGGCTGAAACTGGCCAAGACCAAACACGCGTTCATAGGCAACGGCCAGCGCTGCCAAAGTGATTGGAATCACGAGGAAGACACCGACGTAGCACAACACTATTCCGCCAATCATTAGCAGACCATTCAAGAGACTCAGTCCCAGCAAACGCCAGAAATTTGCGAGCGCCGCGCGAATACTTAGCTTCACGGCATCCATACCCTTGAGCTTGCGGTCGGCTATCAGCGGATATGCAAACGTGAACAGTACAGAAATCACCATGATGATTAGGATCGCGGTAATCCAAAACACCAAAAAGAATGCGAAGAGACCAAACATCGCGGCAGGGTCAGGTTCGCCGCCGCCAGCTTGCATCGAGAGAATCACGCCAACGTAGAAAATGATGTAGGCCGGAACGATGATCACCGCGATCGGAATTACGTGAAGCAGGGTCGCAATGACACTGTCGCCGAACGAGTCAAAACCTTTGAACAGAATGCCAAACTCTACCGGCTCACCACGACGCTTTCTAAAAAGCGCCATGTAGAGGCCAACCATCATCGGGCCCATCAGAATTCCAAATGGCACGGCGTTGCCAATCAGCACACCAATAGCCGCCATGCCAACAAACAACCAGTACTGGTCCTTGATTAGCCCGTATCCCTCCTTGATGCATTCAACCGGCTGAATAACGCCCCGGCGAAATTCAATTGAGTCTATCGATTGGCTCATAGTCCCTCTATTTTCTGGTTGGCGATCGGGCCAGCTTCCGTCCGGCGCCAGCTGTCTATGATTCCCAGTAGTTGCCCCTTAATGGATTCCGCGTAGACCAGCGCTCCCATTTGGTTCGGATGGCCCAGCGAGGCATAGCGGCACGCGAGATAGCTCGACTCGCGTTTTTGTTTTTCCTGTTTGGTCTCGTTCTTCTTTTTGAGCTGTTCGTAGATCTCTTTGCACGACTTGCTCCGCGTCTCCCGCACCTGATCATTTGGCTTGTAAGCCGCAGTACCCAGACTAAGAATTACTATCGCCTGCCGCAAACCCGACAAATTGGTGGATGCAAATTTGAAATTCCAAAGCAGTGTTTCAGGCGCGGCAAAGGCGTGTTCGGGTTGAAAATCGATTTCGGCAAAGTGGATCCGCGGATTGGTTAACTCGCTATTAACTGTATCAACGGCATGCTTCAAACTGCGTGTGGAAACGCGATACCAAAGATCGGAAATATCGACCAACCGCCGCCGCATTTCCTTGTCGCTCATTTCCTCATCGTCTCGCGCGCGAGAAGTCAGGTTCTTGACCAGCATGCGGGTGAAACGATTGTGATCGGTCTCGTCAGAAAAGATGTTGTAGTATCCGGTTACGATTAGGTGCGCGTTGGGAAACTCTCGGGCAACGCGCACCAACAACCTTTGCATGCGGTCTCCACACGCCTCTTTAATACTGGTTTCGAGACGCTGCATATCAGTGGCAGCGTTCAACAGATTACGGACGTCGACATCATTAATACAGCCGTTAACCAAAACTAAATCCACCACGCCAGGATCTACATAATGTTGGCCTGCGGCCGCGGCCTGTTGATTCACGGTCGGCGTATAAGCAGGCACCTCGCCATTGTTCGAATAGAGCAACTCACTACCCGCCGATTCAATGGACGCGCCGGAGTGGGCCTCTACTTTTTCTCGTACTTGCCGTCCCGTTTTTTCCTGTAACCAGCATTTGACCCGCCACCAAATTTTTCGTTCTTTCTTCAGGCCCTGCCCCCAAAGTATTGAATCGCCAATAACCAGCATGTCCAGCGGGTCGTTAGTTGACTTCGGCGGGTTCGCACACTGCGCCGCTGCACTCCCGGCCGTCACGAAGATCAGGGCGCACAGCAGGGCCGCGCACGCGAATCCCTTGAACCGTGACAAACGCATCATCTGAGTTTCGCGGCGTGCTGGTAAGTTATGCAAGGTTTGATAAGAAGTCGGTCAGTAAATTTACGCTGACTCTCAGGCGATAGTTCCTGGTTGAGCGAACATCGTCGATCGGTGAAATCTCGCGTTCCAGTTCGAGCTTCGCTTTCTCAACCGCCTGCGGGTCCAATGCAGCCCCACGCAAGATACTTTCCGTCTTGAGGCAGCGAAACGGAATTGGCGCAATGCTTCCCAAAGCGAGACGAATATCGCCGACGTATCCCTCGCTCATTCGCGCCAAACCGGCAAAACAGACTTTGGAGATCGCCTGGGCCTTGCGTGTCCCGACCTTGCGATAGTAGTGCATCGCGCCGTTCGTCGTTCGCGGCAGATAGACGCGGGAAAGGAGCTCGTCGGCGTGCATCACAGTTTGCTTGTAACCCGTGTGAAAATTTTGATACGCGATGCGGCGGGTGCCATTAATGGAAACGAGTTCGACCTCGGCATCGTAAGCCAGCAAAGCGGGTGGAGAATCCGCTGCCGGAGATGCGTTGGCGATGTTACCTCCGAGAGTCCCGCGATTCTGGATGGCCAGACCGCCCGTTTCACTAGCAGCCTGGCAAAGCATGGGAAACTCTTCGCGAAGGACCGGATGCTGTTGAATTTCTGTGTAGGTTGTCAGCGCGCCAATCGAGATCTGTGGCGGTGAAACTTCAATGCCACGCAACTCCGGCAGGTTCCAGATGTTGACGTAGTTCTTGTGCGGCAGTTTTCCCGCTTCCAGTAGAACCATTAGGTCGGTGCCACCCGCGAAGGGTTGCCAGACGCCCGGTTCATGCGAGAGAAGAGTTAGTCCCTCATGCAAACTGGCCGGCGATATTATTTGATATGAAGGGAGATTGGATCTCATTTACGGTTGGCGTCCTGCCTCTGCGTAACACGCGCCGCGGACTTCTCGTGGTTAGTCTCTTTGGATGCAGGAAAGGTGGTTTTTCGCAAAGACAGACAAAGGCGTCGCAACTGCTCGATTCGTTTCAGTCGGGCTGTCACTGCCTCAGGAGACATATCAATCTTCGTCATTTAGATCGCCTTCCAGTTGCTGAATGTCCGCCAAATCCTGAGCACTGCTGCGAAGTTTCTTCAAACTGATTAGTCCCTCGCGCGTAACGACGGATAACTTTCCCCCTTCCCAATGCCCCTCCTGCCGACTATCCCAGACATGGCGGATTTCCGGGCTCACGAGAATCAAATCCAGCGGGATTAAATCTCCTGAACTTGGGTCGATCTTCGAAATGCGACGTATTTCTATTGCACCCTGGGCAAAACTCATTTCTTTTCCGCGAATGCTGTAGCCCTGGCTCTTGGCAATCTCAACAACAGCTTCCAGAGATTCCGACAGGATAAGCAAATCAATGTCTACAGTTGCGCGCGTGCGACCGTGAACACCCATCGCTAAACCGCCACATAACGCATATTCGACCCGGTGGCGGTTTAATTCATTTACCAGCGCCTTCAGTTCGTCAGTAATGTCGAGCATGCTTGTTTTACTTGCGAACGGCCCGGACCACGGATTCAAAAATTTTCATATAACCCGTACAACGGCAAAGATTGCCTGCGAGGCCGGCGCGGATTTCAGCCTCCGTGGGATTAGGGTTGCGCTCCAACAAATCCACTGCGGCCAAAATCATTCCGGGGGTGCAGATACCGCATTGCGCTCCGCCGTATTCAATGAACGCCTGTTGCACAGCGTGCAGCTCATCGCCGTTTGCCACGCCTTCGATGGTCTTGATGGTGGAGCCGTTAACCTGAACTACCGGCACAAGACAACTGTTAACGATCTTGCCATCCAGAAAAACTGAGCACGCGCCACACTCGCCTTCGCCACAACCTTCTTTCGTGCCGGTCAAGTGCAACTGTTCGCGCAGCACATCGAGCAGCCGCATCATTGGAAACACTTCTACAGTGCGCGTCTGGCCGTTAACCTGAAACTGTATGCTGATCTTTTCCATTTATATAGCTGTTCCCTCCCTCTGGGAGGGGTAGGGGAGGGCCTAGAGCAAATCCCTATTCAAAGTTGGAGGTAGCGTCAACCAGAGCTTCAGAATCACATTGGTGGACCAACAAAGCTTGACGCGTCCTTCACGATACGAAGTGTATGTGTCCGCAAGCCCTCCCCTAACCCCTCCCAAAGGGAGGGGAACTTTTACTCAGACGACTAAAGTCGCTCCATCATCTTTTCCGGCATCAACGGCACTTCGCTGAAACTGACTCCCGTCGCGTTTTCGATCGCGTTAAGGATCGCCGGCGCTGGTCCATCCATCGGTAACTCACCTATTCCCTTCGCGCCGCCGGGTCCAAAGGGATATGGATTCTCCGCAAAATGCACGCGGATCGGTGGAATGTCGGCAGGCGTCGGAATGATGTAGTTGGTCATCTGATTGTTTGCCATCTTTCCGTTTTGCCAAACAACATTTTCGAACAAAGCGAACCCAATTCCCTGAGCTACCCCGCCTTCAATCTGTCCAGCGGCGAGTACCGGATTGATCACGCGGCCTACTTCCTGGACCGCCACGAAATCCTGAACGTGCGCTTCGTACGTCAGCGTGTCCACCGAAACTTCTGCGACGTAAACAGCCCACGCGTAAGTCCCGTAAGCGTCGCCTTGATACTTCTCGTCGTCCCAGTAAACATTTGGCGGCGCCTGATACTGGCTGAAGGCTTTCAACGGACCAAACGCTTCGATGTAATCGCGGCAAGCCGTCTGAAACTCCGGCTGCGAATAGCCTTCCTGCAACAAACCGCTGCCAATCAATGTCTGCTTCAATCCCAAAACGGCCGACTCGACCAGCTTTCCGACAACCATAGCCGTGCGAGAGGCCACCGTCGGTCCGCTGTTGGGGACGTTCGATGTGTCTGGCTGCGCGACTTCGATAAGACCCTCCTCCACGCCCAGCGCATCCGAAGCAATTTGTGCGAACACGGTGTTCGTTCCCTGACCAATCTCGGTGCTGGCCGAAAGCACCCGCACGCGTCCTTCTGCGGTCGCTTCAGCGCCGACGACCGACGCCAGATAAACTTCACCGGAACCAGTAAAACCTGCACCGTGCATAAACGAGGCGAAGCCGATGCCTCGCTTTACGCGAGTACCGTTGCTGTTTTCTTCAGCAAACCGCTTTTGCTTTTCGTGATACGAACTAAGTTCGAAGGCGCGATCGAGCAAAGCATCGAGATCAACCGTTTCACGAATGACCTGGCTGGTGGCTGTAGTCTGGCCCTGTTTTATGAAATTGCGGCGGCGGAATTCGTCTGGCGCCAGTCCCACAGTTTTAGCCACGACATCAAGGTGCCGCTCGAGTGCAAATATACTCTGCGGCGCACCGAATCCGCGAAACGCGCCATGTGGCGGTGTATTCGTGGCCACCGCCTTCGAATGAATGCGAACGTGGGGACAGAAGTATGGACCAGCAGCGTGGATCGTGCCGCGCGAAAGCACCACCGGAGATAGCGTGCAATACGCGCCGCCGTCGACGATGAATTCAATCTCCATCGCCAACAGTTTTCCATCTTTCGAGACGGCCGTTTTGTGTCTGGTGCGTGAGGGGTGACGTTTGGTGGTCGCCACCATGTCTTCAGCGCGATCGTAAATCATCTTCACCGGCTTGCCCGATTTCAACGACAGCAACGCCGCGTGCCCTGCAAGCATCGACGGATATTCTTCTTTGCCGCCGAAGCCGCCGCCCGTTTCAGTTTGAATGACGCGAATCTTTTCTTCGGGAAGGGCAAACAGTTTCACCAACGACTTGTGCACGTAGTAAGGACACTGCATCGAACCCCAAACCGTCACCCCGTCCTCTTCATTGACGATGGCAACTACGCCATTGTTTTCAATGTAAAGCTGCTCCTGGGCGCCCGTGCGATATTCGCCTTCCACAATCTGGTCGGCAGTGGTCCAAACCTCGTCAACGTTGCCCTTATCTACCAGGAACGACTTAAAGACGTTGTCCGAGCCCCAGACGACATGCTTCTGGTCCAGTGCCTCGTCGAGACTGAAGACTGCATTCATCGGCTCAACATCGATCTGTACGTGTCGACGAGCTTCAGCCAGCCGGTACTTGTCCGGATGGGCCAGCAATACAACCGGTTCTTCTGAGTGGTTGATTACCTCGCCCGCGAGATAGGGCTGGTCGTTAAGAATCAGGGCGACGTAGTTTTCGCCGGGAATGTCTTGCGTGGTAACGATGGTGAATTCGTCCCAGGGAATTTCGCCACCGTAAGAAATGTTCCTGATGCGGCCACGCGGGACGGAACTGCGCACAGTCGTTCCGTAGATCATTTCGGGGAACGAAATGTCATCGACATACAGTGCGGCGCCGGTAACCTTCTTCCGTCCTTCTTTGCGCGGCGCAGACCGGCCAATGTGATGCTCAATCTTTGCGGTCATCGGGAAATCTGACTTCGGAGTGCTCTGTGGCTATTTATATCAAATTAACACTGGCGCATACGACTTATTCACACCTAACGTAAATTGAAACAGCTGTGCTCGCGTGGGTGTTCCGACAACACCGGGAGTCATGTATTATTCCCGCGCTCGTAAATCCCCAATTAGCTAGTTCAGCGATTCGGCTGAACCTGAGGAGCACTACATGAACAAGAAAATTGCTTTAGCGATGTGCCTCGTGTTCGCGTTCTTACTTATGGCATGTGCGCGGACGGAAACGACCACCAATAACGCCGCGCCTTCCACGGCCACCAGCACCGCGACACCTGTCGCTGCCGCGCCGGCGGCCGGAGACAAAATCGGCGTCCCGGAATGCGACGACTATCTCGCCGCCTATGATGCATGCATTACCGGAAAAGTACCCGAAGCGGCTCGCGCGCAATACACTGCCGCCATCGAACAAACGCGCGCTTCCTGGAAGAAACTGGCCGAGAATCCGCAAACGCGTTCATCTCTCGCCGCCGCCTGCAAACAATCGGCAGAACAAGCACGAACGCAAATGAAGTCGTTTAACTGCACGTTCTGAGACGGAACGATCAATTCGATCCACGAAATACACGAAATAGCACGAACACCATTCGTGTGTTTCGTGTCTTTCGTGGATCGTCTTTTGTCGGATTGACTAACACTGAGGCGCTGAAAACACAACGGCCCGAAGCATTGCGACTTCGGGCCGTTGCGTCAGCTGGCAGCGAGTTCCCCAACTTTCTGCGTGGCTGATATCGGTAGGGCGTTTAACGGTTCATGGATAGCGCAACCATTTCCGGTTTGTAGGACAGCCGCGCCATCTCTTTGGCCGTCGCTTTTTCCTGACCCGACTTCAGTGCCTGCATCCCAACTCTTTCAGAAACCAACCAAGCCTGCGCAAAGTAATACTGATTGCCGTACCGGTTGAAAACGAGGCTGGACTTCTTATCCTTTTGGCCGACGACGCTGTTCGTGAGTAGGCTGACGGTCGTCTTTCCATCCTTACTGCGTAGCTGCAAAACCTTCACGTCCGAAGATGGGTTAAGGCAACGTACCGTGTATTGACCCGCTGCAAAACGCTCGCTGCCTACGTGAAAGTCAAACGGAATATCAGCCATGGACTGTTGAGTCGTTTGCGCTTGAGCAGTGGCGAAAACAGCCATAGTCGTCACAGCAACTGACACCGCCAACATAAAAATTCGTCTTTTCATGACATCTCCTTTAGTCGCTAAATCAAAGTCTGTTTGGTGAGAGGTGTCCGCTGCCGGCCGGTTAAACTCTCTTCACTTACTAACGCGCAGGGATCGCAGAAACTCCCTCACCGAACGTTTTTAGGGTAATATTCGGGCGTTTTTCAGGTTCAAGCTTGAGATTAGTAGTCAGTACCACCTGCGGTAGCGGGTGGGTTTTGCCGGAGCGTGACCCACCCGCTACCGCAGGTGGTACTGACTTCATAACCCCGGCTCGATAAATGAAACACATCAGCTAAAGCTTGAACTCTGGACCATCCCTTTCCCCCATGGAACCATCCGAAGGAATCACTCAACTCTTAGTTCGCTGGGGCGGCGGAGATCAGTCTGCGCTTGAACGCCTGATGCCGCTGGTCGAAAGTGAGTTGCGGCGTTTGGCGGCAAACTATTTGCGGCGCGAACGCCCCGGGCATACGTTGCAGCCAACTGCCCTCGTCAACGAGGCCTACCTGAAACTCGTCGAACAGCGCGAGGCAAAATGGCAAAACCGCGCGCATTTCTACGGGATTGCAGCAAAGTTAATGCGACGGATTCTGGTAGATCATGCCCGCGTGAAGTTTGCCGAAAAACGCGGCGGCCCCGACCAACAAAGACTTTCGATCACCAGCGCGCAGGGGCTCTCGGCAACTCCGGACCTCGACATC
The DNA here is from genome assembly GCA_035273325.1 of Pyrinomonadaceae bacterium. Taxonomy (GTDB): domain Bacteria; phylum Acidobacteriota; class Blastocatellia; order Pyrinomonadales; family Pyrinomonadaceae; genus PSRF01. Next base: position 13,797 of record DATEPF010000415.1, read on the forward strand.
CTGGCTTTGCATGAGGCGCTCGAGGAACTGGCCAAAATGGATCCGCAGCAAGAACGTATCGTCGAACTGAAGTTCTTCGGTGGGCTTTCAATTGACGAGGTCGCGGAGGTTTTGTCGATAGGCCATGCCACGGTCGAGCGCGACTGGAAGATGGCGCGCGCCTGGCTCAGACTTAAGCTGAGATAAATGGCGTTGCTCGATGTCGAATGATTCGTGTTACTTCGTGTGTTTCGTGGATCATTGTTATGCAGCCGTAAAAACCTGATCCACGAATTACACGAAACAGCACGAACGTACAAATTCGGCTGTTTTGGCGTAAAGCGAGATAGATCGTGAGGGAAAGTGTCCCGAAGCTGCGCGTTGATCGTTAGAGTGGCTGCACGAAGTTTGATGGCAAGGACGATCTTCCCCAATGATAGTGAATGCAATGACGCCCGAGCGTTGGCAACAAATAAAGTACTTATTCAACTCTGCCCTGGAGCGCCCGCTGCCGGAGCGCTCCATCTTTCTCAACCAGGCGTGCGGCGACGATCACACGTTGCGCAGCGACGTCGAGTCACTACTCAGTTCCAATAGCGAGGCAGAACAGTTCATCGATGCACCCGCGTATGAATTTGCTGCTGAACTGCTCGTCAGCAATCAATCGATCGCCAGCGGTCAAAAACTTGGTTCGTATCAGGTGATTTCGGTTCTCGGCAAGGGCGGCATGGGCGAGGTGTATCTCGCCGAAGATACTCGACTGGGTCGTCGAGTGGCGCTGAAACTTTTGCCGTCATCGTTCACCAACGACGCCGAGCGTCTGCGGCGTTTCGAACGCGAAGCACGTGCGGCTTCCGCGCTAAACCATCCCAACATTCTGACGATTTACGAGATCGATTCAGTCGATGGCCGGCGTTTTATCGCGACCGAATACGTTGAAGGCGAAACGTTGCGTCAGCGGCAGAAGCATTCGCCACTGAAAGTTGGCGAAGTGCTCGAGCTCGGTATCCAGGTCGCGTCTGCACTCGCCGCTGCACATCAAGCCGGCATTGTTCACCGAGACATCAAACCCGAGAACATCATGCTGCGCGGCGATGGCTATGCGAAGGTGGTTGACTTCGGTTTAGCCAAGCTGACGGAAACCGCGAAGGCCGCGTCGGGCGCGTCAGTTTCCACAATGTTGTTGATGGATACGGATACAGGCGTGGTGATGGGCACCACCGCGTATATGTCGCCGGAACAAGCCCGCGGATTGTTGCTGGATGCGCGGACCGACATCTGGAGCCTGGGCGTCGTTCTCTACGAAATGTTGTCCGGACGTCAACCATTCAAAGGCGACACGCCCAGCGACATGATCGTCGCCATTCTCGATCGCGATCCTGCTCCCATCCAAACGACTGCAATCGTACCGTCAGAACTCGATTGGATCGTGCGCAAGGCGCTGCAGAAGGACCGCGAGGAACGATACCAAACTGCGCGTGAACTGCTAGGTGATCTGCGTCGACTAAAACAACAACTCGACTTCGCAGCGCAGTCGGAACGGAATATTGACTCCCAAGTGCCATCAGTGAAAGACGTGGAATCTGCTTTCACAGACGTTCAGACCCCGGTCCCTACCGGGAGCCTTGGCTTGACTACACAAGAAACCACACCGGCGGCGCACGTGGTTGCGCGTCCCGGCAGTTTTCGCACGATTGCCGTGGTAGCCGGACTCGCTGTTTTGACAATGGTCGCGATCGTAGTCGCGTATAACTTATGGCCCACAAGATCCAACCGCCCGTTCGAATCGATGACGATTACGCGGCTGACCAACTCTGGAAAGGTTATCGACTCGATTCTTTCTCCGGATGGTAAGTATTTGGTGTATGCACTGAGTGATGCCGGTAAACAAAGTCTCTGGATCCGGCAAGTGAGTATTGCCAACGACACTGTAATCGTACCCCCGGCCCAAGTTGGTATTTTCGGAATAACTTTTTCGCGCGACGGGAACGACGTTTACTACACGCTTAAGAGCAACCTCGACAACGGAACTCTCTATCGTGTTCCTGCGCTGGGCGGCACAGCAGTAAAAATTCTCGCGGGGTCGGATGGTCCAGTGACTTTCTCGCCGGATGGCAAACAGCTCGCGTTAGTGCGCGGTAATTTCCCTAAGCAGGGAGAGAGCGCACTCATAATCGCGAACATCGACGGCAGCGCTGAACGGACCCTGGCGGTGCGACGGCAACCGGATCAGTTTGCGCCTATCTTTTTCACCGGCCCGTCATGGTCCCCGGATGGAAAGTTGATCACGGCATCAGTCGCGCGCCTGGGAGCGCCGTCCCAAGTCTTCACGTTCGCCGTCGCAGACGGCTCGGAAGTCAATTTAACTAACCAGAGAAACTGGCGCTTTATCGCACGCACGGAATGGTTACCTGACATGAGTGGATTGCTGGTGATAGCGGGGGACCAGCCCGGGAACAGTCAGGTTTGGGTCCTTTCATACCCGGATGGTGAACAGCGCAGGATTACAAACGATCTGAATGGCTATCGCGCTATTGGTATGACGGCCGATGGGAAGAAGTTCACCACTGTTCAAAACAGTGGACTGGTAAACATTTGGATAGCACCAGAGGGAAATGCGGCGCGCGCGCTGCAACTGCCTACGGGCAACATAGGCTTCTTCGGCTCGCCCGGTAACAGCGTTGCGTGGACGCCCGACGGTCGTCTGGTCTTTATCTCAAATGAGAGTGGCGCATTGGACATATGGATAATGGACGCCAACGGGGAGAACCGTAAGCAACTGACTCGTAATGCCGGGCAAAACACAAACCCGCAAGTGTCGCCAGATGGACGATACATTGTCTTTAGTTCAAACCGTGACGGTCGCCGAAACATTTGGCGAATGGATATAACCGGCAATAACTTAAAACGGCTAACCGACGGCGTAGGGGACGGTGTGCCGGCTGTTACAGCCGACAGCAAATGGGTTTTTTACTCTTCATTGACTGACGGCAAACCAACACTTTGGAAAATTGGGATTGATGGCGGAACGCCCGTCCAGATAACCAACAACGTTGCCTCGGCGCCGTCCCTGTCGCCCGACGGAAAATATGTGGCGTACCTGTTTCCCGCCTCGCCGGATCCGCTGGCGCCTCCCAATCGGATAGCGATCATGCCGGTCGAAGGTGGTGAGCCGGTAAAAGTATTCGAGTATCCAGCCATCGGAACGGTTGCGCCTTCAGTGCATTGGGCGGCTGACGGAAAGTCGATCACCTATACCGCAAACGCAAATAATGTAAGCAATATCTGGAGCCAGCCTATTGACGGTGGACCACCTAAACAGTTAACTGACTTCAAAGACAGTCTGATTACCGGCTTCGCGTGGTCCTACGATGGCAAGACATTAGTCGCAACACGAGGAGTTTTGATGCGCGACGCGGTGTTGATTTCAGACGGGAAATAGTTTTCGTCGCGGCTCTGCCGCAACCGGTGCGGAAAGGCTATGCCTTTCCGACAACGATGGCTATCGACCGCGGCGAGGCTGAGCCTCGCCGCGACGTTTTTCTGGCAGTGTGAACGGTAAGGCTGAGCCTTACCGCAAAGGATGCGGCACAGCCGCTGACGGGTAAGACGGAGGGAGCAAGTAGCGTCTAACTGTTTCGCGATAATCATTCATCTCCCGCGCACATTGCTCATCCGTCCAACCGAAATGTTTCCTACCAACTTCAGCAGCAGCTTCAACAGCATTCAATCCGCATCTGGAATTGAATCCAACCATCGTGCGGCGCAATAGACAATCAGCAAGCGTGGCAGCCATTTCATTTCTGAACGCATGAACAATCTCGGCCGCGGTAGCTCCGGTTTCTTCGTCAATCACCTCCGCGAGAGATCGATCGTCAGCAATCAACCTCGACACCATTTTTGAGCGAGCTCCATATGTGCGCTGCATTCGCGGGTCCTGGTCGTTCGTTACCGAAAAAGCCCCGGGCAACAAAACCCGATCGGTTCGACACGCCGGACTGCGTCTATTCAATTTCCTGAAAACCAAATCCACGGTTTCTTCCGCCAGACTGCGGTAGGTAGTCAGTTTTCCACCGACGATAGAAAACAAGTTATCAAACACCCGGTGTTGACGAATGAAATGCCGCCGGGTGATGCGTGCTTCCTTCTTTTCACTTGTGTAAGGTAACGGCCGCACGCCGGAATACGCGTACAGGATGTCGGTGCGATTGAGTCCCGCCGCGGGAAGGATGCGGTTGGTCTCGCGCAACAGATAGTCAATCTCGTCGTCGCTGATGGAAACGTCATCCGGCTTTCCTTCAAATCGAATATCAGTTGTGCCGATCAGATACTTGTTGTTCCACGGAATGATAAAGAACGGGCGGCCATCCCTTTCAGCTTCAACGTATACAGCCATACCTGGCGCCCCACGGAAGACGGAAACAATGATGTGACTGCCCTTGGTTCCTCCTACCAGTCGCTGACTTCCGGCGATTTTTTCCAGTACTTCGTCTACCCATGGACCAGCGGCATTGATAATTAATTTTGCAGACGCGTGGAACACCTCGTCCGTTCTTTCGTTCACGAGTTCAATTGCAGAAAGAGTGTGGTCCTGAGTAATAAAACTCCGAACGCGAGTATAGGTAAGCAGAGTAGCGCCGTTTTCAATCGCCGACAGAACGTTCTCAAGCACAAGGCGCTCGGCGAACTCGACCTGAGCATCGTAGTAGACTGCTGCACCTTCCAAACCGTTGGGGTCAAGAGATGGGGCGGCGTGCACCGTTTGGTTGCGTTTCAGAAATCGGTGGCGAGGCAGCGTCTTGTCAAAGGAAAGTAGATCGTAAGCCCACATGCCGGCCCGAATGGTCCATCGGCCACGGCCGGCCCCATCGTAGATCGGAACTAACAGAGGAAGCGGCTGAACCAGATGGGGTGCGATGCGCATCAGGATCTCGCGCTCGCGGAGCGACTCACGAACCAAGCCAAACTCCGCATGTTCCAAATAGCGTAAGCCTCCATGGATCAAGCGTGTCGACCATGCAGACGTGCCGCCGCCGATATCGCGTTTATCAAGGAGCAGGACTCTCAAGCCGCGCATCGCCGCATCGCGAGCGATACCCGCGCCGTTTATTCCAGCGCCGATAATGATTAGATCGTATTCTGAATCCAAGCTCTTGTTTTGTTCGTGTATTTCGTGTAATTCGTGGATCGCTTTAGCCGGTAACAATACACATCCGGCTACGCCGCCTGATGTGCGGTGGTGGCTTCGCCCCACCGTCGCACACGACCTATTACCTTTGGGGCTTCGCCCCTGAGGGCGTAGCCCACAAAAGGTAGAATACCGATCGGAAGGGCAAAGCCCTTCCGCACATCAGATGGCAAAGCCATCCCCTTGGGGATAAGGAAACTCCTATGAAACCCTTCTTATCGCTTTTCATGCTGATAATGGCCGTTGGTTCATTAGCTGGCTCGCTCTCGCGTCTAGCTGACGACAACCTTCCTCCTCCCTACATGAATCGCCCGGCGCCCCCGGCCTCCGCGGAGGCAGCGAAGCAGATGGAGCGTCAGATTGCTGAAGCGCGTGCTGCTTACAAAGCTAATCCCAACGACGCCGACGCGATCATATGGTTGGGCCGCCGGCTCGCATATCCTGGTCGATTCAAGGAAGCGATCCAAGTCTTTTCAGAAGGCATCAGAAAGTTTCCTGACGACGCGCGCTTCTACCGTCATCGCGGCCATCGTTATATCACTTTGCGTCGCTTCGACCTGGCGAGAAAAGATTTCGAATCCGCGGCAGCACTGATTAAGGGAAAGTCCGATGAAGTTGAACCGGATGGCCAGCCAAACGCGCGCAACATTCCGACGAGTACACTGCAGTTCAATATTTGGTATCACCTTGGTCTGACTTACTACCTGACCGCCGAATATAAAAAAGCGCTGGCTAGTTACCGTGAATGTCTGAAGGTGTCGAAGAACCCTGACGCGTTGGTGGCAACCACTCACTGGCTTTATATGACGCTGCGTCGATTGAATCGTACCAGTGAATCCAACCTCCTTCTCAACAGCATCGATAGTGGATTGGCAATCATTGAAAACGATGGTTATTACCAGTTGTTGTTGATGTACAAAGGGCTCGTCACCGAGAAATGGCTACTGGAACACGTTTTAAAACAGCCGGCGGGCGCGGCTTCGCACAGCGTTATGTACGGTATTGGCAATTGGTATCTTTACGACGGGCGACGCGACGAAGCGATGGCAATTTTTAAAAGGATACTGAGCACAGACCAGTGGACCAGTTTCGGGTTCATCGCGGCGGAAGCCGATATGAACCGGCTGCGATCCAAAGCGCGCACGATTTAGTATCGCGACCGCACCATCTCGGATGGAGACTCATTCTTCGTGTTTTTACGTGGGATTCGTGGATCGCTCCTTTCGCGGCAGGGAAAAGACGATCCACGAATTACACGAAATCACACGAAGAGGGCACGGCCTTTGCTCAGGGTCTCATCAGCAAAGAGCCCATCAATCAAACCGGCGGCTTTGGCCGTTCGAATGAAGAGCTTTAGCCTTCTCGCCCGCTTCCCATACGACTCTCCGTTTTTGAAGCGAGTGAACCCGTCCGTCGTTCGACAATTGAATAAGGAGCGTTGTTATGCGTTCTACCCGACCGTTCTATTCCACTCTGATCCTTCTCCTTCTTACATTACTAACTACTAGTGTGGTCGTACACGCCCAGGATGACGACGAACAAGGCGAAGACTACGACATAAAAGCGCGCGTCATGCGCGTCAGCCTGCTGACCGGCGAAACCAGGCTAAAGCGTCACGACAGTCCGGACTGGGAAAGGGCCCAATTAAACTTGCCCGTAGTCGAAGGGGACACGCTGTCCACGGCTGAAGACGCGCGCCTGGAAATTCAGATTGACGCCAAAAACTTCTTACGAGTTGGGCCCAACACGGTACTTCGAATCGTCACGTTGCGCGATGAAGGAGTTGCAGTCAGTGTAGTTGAAGGAAGTGTTTCGCTGCGATTGGCTAAGTTTGACTCAGACAAAGAATTCTTTGAACTCGATGCGCCGAAAACGACCTTCGCAGCTGAGAAAGACGGGCTTTACAGAATCGACGTTGATAAGCAAGGCCGTGTTCGTTTGACGGCGCGCAATGGTGGACGTGCTCGCATTTATTCCGATAAATCGGGTTTTGGTTTACGCGATGGCCGCACGGCCGAACTGATTGTCGACGGGACAGATGCAGGCGAATGGGAGATCTTGCCGGCGGCGGCGGGTGACACCTGGGACAGTTGGGTCCAAGAACGAGAACAACATTTGGCCCAGCGCTTACGACAGGACCAGCGCCATTACGATGACGACATTTGGGGCGCGGAAGACCTCGATAACTATGGCGTATGGTCCAGGACCGACGACTACGGCTGGATCTGGCGGCCACACGCTGAAGTCATCAGCAGTTATGCGAACTGGGCGCCATATCGTTACGGCCAGTGGGTCTGGGTTTCGCCCTACGGCTGGACTTGGGTCGGCAATGAACCGTGGGGATGGGCGCCTTATCATTTCGGTCGCTGGGTTTACCACGACGGTTACTGGGCCTGGTCGCCGCGTAGCCAGTTTCACCGCGAACGCAGTTGGTGGCGTCCGGCGCTCGTCGCATTCGTAATCGATTTTTCGTTTGGCAACGACATCTGTTGGTACCCACTTCATTATCGCGATCGCGATCCGCGATCCCGGCACTACAACCGTCACCGGGGTCGAGAACGAGATCGCCGTTACACCAGTGATCACGATCGTGGACACGGACGCTGGCGCGGGGTGACCGGCGTGGCACGAAGAGACTTTGGCGGACGCCACGGGCGAACTCGGCATGGTGACGAACGCTGGGGCCGTCGGGTCGCCGGCGGTGAACCGCTACCAGACGTGCCAGTCAGACCGACGGGCGCAACCAACCGGCCCGTTGATGGCGATGATCCACGTCGTTGGACCATTGCGCGCAGAGAGAGGGTCCCCGGCGTATCGTTTCCAGAACGCCGGACCGGTGCCGGCGAGCGCCAACCTGGCGTGCCGTTGGATCGTGATCTACGGCGGACGAGAGGTTGGAACGGGCGTGAGCGGCTGCCACAACCTTTGAACCCGGCGGGTGGAGTGACTGAAGGTACGCCGCCTACAGGCGCAGTATCGCGACCTTCACGAGGGACTCGTGAGAACCCCGCCACGGGCGGTGCAAACGGTGAACGCGTGCCGGTAATAAACACGCCAACGCAGCCGGTTGACCCCACTCCGGTAACTGAAACACCAACACAGGTTGATCCAGACCCGAGGCCTAATCGCCGTCAAATCCGCATGCCGTCGAGAGAAGACCGCTCTCCGGCGGATTTACCGGCTGCAGCACCGACAGTTAATTCACCCAACCCGGATACGCGGCCGGCGCGCCGAGAACAAAACGAAGAATCGTCACCGCGACCGGGCCCCGCGTCGCGACGCGTGGAGCCTGAGGTTTACACACCCCCACCCCGCGTTGAGCAGCCCACAAACCAACCCCCACCGCGTAATGATCCGCCACCGCGTAATGATCCGCCCGCGCGGAGCGAGCCGGCGCCTCGCAATGATCCGCCACCACGTAGCGAGCCGGCACCTCGCAACGATCCACCACCACGTAGCGAACCGCCGCCTCGCAACGATCCCCCACCACGTGCCGATCCTCCGCCACGCAGCGACCCGCCACCGAAAAGTGAGTCGCCGAGGGGTGAGGGGGAGCGCACGCCCGGGAAGGCTAGAGATCCGCGGTAGGACAGGCATTCCTGCCTGTCCACTTCAACCAGAGAAATCAAAAGGACAGGCAGGAATGCCTGTCCCACTTAAGGAGACGATATGAAAGCGTTTAGAACACTATCGGTGTTGGTTGGTCTAATGATTCTTGCGGGCGTGGCACACGCACAAGATCGGGCCCGCATGACCTCATCGATGTCGGACAAGAAGATTTTGGTCAGACAGACCAGCGACCCAACTTACATACCAGCGGGTTCGAAAGTTTATGTGGCAAACATCGATGGGTTGCCGGGATTTGAAAACAATCTGGTGGCGGCGCTTCAGAAAAAGGAAGTCGACTTGTTTGTGATTACGGACAAGGCGCAGGCGGATTTTGAAGTTAACGGTTTTGCCAGGTCGACAGATGCCGGCTGGGCCAAGATCATTTTTGGTTCAGGCCTGCCGGAATCAGAGGCCAGTATTCAACTCGTGAATCTTAAGACCGGTGTTGTCGCCTATGCGGTGGCGTCTTACAAAGTGAACTCAGTCAACGGCAACAAGAGCACGGCCGAACACCTGGCGAAAAACCTTCGTCAAAAAATGGAGAGAGACGACAAGAGAATCAAGTAACTGTCATGATGACGCCGGGTCGACGGTCAGCCGTGGAAGCACGCGTGACTCGCCGGCGACTTCCGAAACTGACTCGCCGGTGCGATAGGCGCCCATCTTTTGGTAGAACCCTTCCGCGTTCGGATCTGAAAGGATTTCAACTTCGGACAAGTTTTGACCTTTAGCAGCCCTCATGGCATGCACGAACAGCGCTTTTCCTACCCCGGTTCCCATGCGGTCTGGTGAAACCCACATGTGGTCCAACTCACCTTTGTCGCCCGACATCAGCAGCGCGTAAAAACCTACCAGGCGTCCCTCTTCTTCAGCGGCAAATACATGGTTTTCTGAAATATATTCAGGCGTAATGGTGAGATCTGTTTCCCAGTGCTTCAGCCAGTGGTCCGGATAGCCCCAGTGACGTTTGGCTTCGCGCGCGAGCTGCGTAAGTTGCGGATGGTCTTCAGTTGAGGCTCTTCTAATTTTCAAGAATTGATTTGCCGCACATGCAAACGTTTTGATTTCAAAACGGCTGGTAGAGGTTGGTTGGCAACGATTTCGCTAACAACGCCAGCCGTCAGGAGCCAGCTGCTTCGCCCGCTACTGCGTGTCCGGCTTCATCGTGATGCTCGGTCGTGTAGAGACGAAGAATGTCCTGTCCCTGGCGCGAGCGTGGGTCGATGGTTCTGATATGCTTTCGGCCCTGCATCTCCCAGATGGCGGTGACTACGCCGTCTTTTTCAACCGCGTGATAAGAAATCTCTTCAGTGGGCGCTTCGGCAGCCGGAGTTTCTGGTGTGGTCTCGACACCTTCATTTAATGCACTTTCATCTTCAGACATTTATCCGCTAACGCTCCTCTCGCAAATCTAAATTATTGTTCGTTGGATTACTGGAATTGTTGCACACGCCCGCGCGGCTGTCCAACGAGAGACTGTGATTCGACTTTTTTTCTTAGTGTTATTCGTGGCTCGTCTTGCGGCTCAGCAACAGAACGATCCACGAAACACACGAAACAACGCGATCGTTTATCGCGGTACCAGCTTGAGAGCCAGCTCAACCGCCCGGCGGGGAGTGACCACGCCCCAACCCTGCCGCTCGACTTCAACTCCAGTCACGCGCTCCGCCGTATCCATTAATATCCGTTTCACTACCTGCGGCGATAAGGCCGGGTTCGCTTCCAGCATGCACGCGACAATTGATGAAACGATGGGCGCCGCGAACGAGGTGCCGTCGATGTACTTGTAATGCTGATTGATGACGTTGGCTTCGCGAACCTTGATCGTAATTAGTTGCCGCAGCAAGGGCACGGGCAAGTCGCGAGACTGATCGAAATCCTTATCCACGCCCTCGTTGGCCTCAATAATCGCACTCAGTTCCTGGTCTTCAGCCGCATCGAGTTTGGAACAGAGTTCGGCCTGGTCAGCAGTTGGAGTTGAAGGCAGGATTGGACCAGCTACCCAAATCCCCGGCGCGATGATTTCGGGTTTTTGCAAACCGTCAAAGGTTGGACCATACGACGACCGGTACATCCCTCGCTTTGCGCGATCCAGAGAATTTTGATCGTCAAGGCCGCCGACTGATATTGAAGAAGGAGAACTCGCGGGCGGCAACACCGGATGGCCCGGCGATGCCCCGGCATTTCCGACGGCGCACACAACTACCAACCCGGCTTTGACCGCCTGTTCAACTGTCTGGCATAGCGAGCTGTCGAGGTAAGACTTTTCCGAATCGCCGCCGGCCGAAATATTCACGATGCGGATGTTGTACTTCTCGCGGTTCTTCAACACCCACTTGAGGCCAGTTTGAATTTGTTCTTCGGAAATCCGCCCGGTTCGTCCAATTTTGACCAGCACTAGATTCGAGTCTGGCGCTATGCCGCGATAGAAGCCGTCAGACAATTGTCCGTTTCCCGCCGCGACTACGGACGTCATCATGCCGTGCCAACTGGCAGCGTCGGTTGTTTCAAGTGATGTGCGATCGTCTTCGCGATCGAAGATGCTGTGATAGGCGACGATTCTGTTTTCTGGTTTTACTAAATCGTCGTGAGCGTAAAAACCGGAGTCGAGAAACGCCATGGTCACTCCCTTCCCGGTGAACCCCTCGTCAGCATCCATGCGGACCCAGGTTGGTAGCGCAAATCTCGTTTCCGAAAATGCTTCCGGGTAAGTCTCGATCAAAAGCTTCGCCCGTTTCAGTATGTCAACGCATCGCGAGCACACGCCCACCGGTAACTGGCCCGGGGCTATGGCGTTTAGTGCAAGCTTTGCCAGCGCCGCGTCGAGATCGACTAATTGGATTAGTTCTGGCGTTGGTCGCGCGCATAATGCGCACGAGTGCTGTAGCTGGTCGGCAGTGACCGGAATTTCCGTTGATACGATCAATTCTGACATTAAAGATTCTAATGCTGGCGTAGGGGTTGGGGGGACGCGCCGCTTTCCCTTCGGTTCGTATTACTGATGAATTAGAGCACTGAAGTTTTACCACACGACCGTGCGTCCTCGAAGTGCGTGCGGTGCCTAATAAATTTAAAAGAACGCGATCGTTACTTACTGGGACCGCGGGCGTCCCGCCCGCACTGAGCGAAGCGAAAAATTCCCTCATTGCCTAATTACTTTAAGAAAAC
>DATEPF010000416.1:0-19642 GCA_035273325.1 Pyrinomonadaceae bacterium
TTGCCTGGTTCAACGACCGGGCCCAGGTCCACGTCAAGTTTTATTCCCTGTGCTTCGCTGCGCTAAGTCCCTTGTTAGGTTCAAACATCCTGTCTGTGGAACCGGTAAACCTGGTGTGCTACCTCGCGATTTTGGTTTTGACTTATCTGATCGCGCGAAGATTCACAGACCATCGCTCGGCGCTCGTCAGCGCCGCAGTGGTGGCGTTGTGGCCGTCACTGCTACTGCATACGACGCAGGTTCTGCGCGACCCGCTGTTCATCGCTGCGTTTCTGACTTTGGTGTTGGTGCTTGTGAAGCTAATCGCGGACGATTATGAATGGCGCAAAGGACTTCTTGCGGGACTAACGGGCGCATTCGCCGCACTATTATTGTTGATGAGTCGAACGGACTTTTGGACGGTTGTTCGCGCGATGGTTCTTCTCTCGTTCGTACTGTTCATCGTTCAGGCGTTAATAAAAAAGAAACTACCGGCGGGGAACCTGGTGGGCATTGTGCTCTTGTTAGTGATGACGAACTTTGTATTGCCGCTACCGCGTGTAGTTGAGAATCAGATCGGAGTCTCGGTTGGGACGCAAGTTCGCGATGCCGGCTCGCCGTACTGGGCACGCGTCGATGCCAGGCGTCGGAAGTTTGTTATTGAGGGTGACAATCGATCAGGGTCGTTGATCGATCGCGACGTCACGTTTGCAAACTACTCCGACCTGGTGAAACACGTTCCGCGCGCACTCGCAGTTGGGTTCTTTGCTCCTTTTCCAAACATGTGGTTTAGCGCTGGGTACAACGTGGGACGTGCCGGCCGGCTGCTGGCGGGTCTGGAAACCGCTGTGACCTACGCGATGTTTCTGCTGGCTGCGATTTTTGTATGGCGGCACCGGCGGCGTGTGGATATTTGGGTGATTGTCCTGACGATGTTAGCGGGGCTGACGGCGCTTGGTTTAGTGGTTATAAACGTTGGAACGTTATATCGAATGCGTTATTCGTTTTGGATTCTATTAGTGATATTAGCGATACCAGTATTTACGGGATTTCGAAATAACACTGCTAAAGTCAGTTAAAGGTTGGTGGTTTTCTGAAGTAGTGCTCGCTTAAATTGGACCAGCCCGCCAACTATATTCTCACCCAGTAACTTTTCAAAAAAGATGCGTCTGTGAAAAGTGAATACCACGTTACTGGTGCGGCGTTTCATCCAGTTGGCGACATACGCTGGATCGCGCGCGAGTGTCTGGTCGACTTTGAACGCCGACCGAAAGTGTTGCCGGGCCTGTTTGGAATTGCCGGCAAGAAACTCGTAGTAGCCCAACTGCAGATCCAGAAAAGCTTGAATGCGCGGGCTTGCGAGTCGCCCTTGAGAGACGGGCGCTTTTCGACGCAGGCTTTTTAGCACTTCCAGACAGCGCTGGATGCAAACGTCATCGTCCGCGCCGAAACTAGTGTTGTAACTGTGAACGCGATAGGAAACGGTCGATTCGTCCAGGAAAGCGACGTTGTAAAGCCCCAACATGCGCACCCAATATTCCCAGTCGCTGAACGCAATCGCCGGTTCGTGGTCACCCACCTTCCTGATACATTCCAAACGCGCCAACACGGTCATTCCGGGAATCACGTTTTGTTCGATCAAACTCGTTAACGGATCGGGTGCGCGAGTAATGTCGGCAAAGATACCGAGGTTGTTGATGGGTTGGCCGTCGTCGCCGATGTAGTCCGCATCGCTATAAACCCAGCCGATTTCCGGATGCGAATCGAGAAATTCGACTTGCTTCCGCAGCTTCTCCGGATGCAACACGTCGTCGGAAGGCAGACCGGAATAATATTCACCGCGCGCCATTCGCGCGCCGAAATTTACAGTCTCCTGGAGCCCGCGATGCGGTTCAGCGGGATGCGTGTACACTCGAATCTTTGAAGGGTATTGCGCCGAATACTTTTGCGCGATAGCGAGGCTGTCGTCAGTTGAGCCATCATCGACGATCACGATTTCAAAATCAGTAAAAGTTTGGGCCAACGCACTTTCAATCGCGGCGGGCAGAAATCTCGCATGATTGTAAGAAGGGATACAAATGCTGGCTTTCGGATTCGACATGTTAACTGCCGCGTCTGATTCTGAACCTAATCATTATCAGCTATCGAGAAACGTTGCCAGTCGCGCCACGACTTCATACGTTTGGTTCTCCGACACGTGCGGACCGATCGGCAAACTAAGCACTTGCCCTGCCAATCGCTCGGCGACGGGAAGAGAGCCTTGCGTGTATCCGAGTTCTGAGTAAGCAGTCTGCAGATGTGGTGGGCAGGGGTAATGGATGAGCGTGCCAATGCCACTCGTCTGCAAGTGGGCCTGCAACTCATCACGCTTCGGATGACCTACGACAAATAGGTGCCAAACAGGGTCGGCCCAGGCTGGGACAAACGGCAACCTGAGATTCTGAGTGCCTGCCAGCGCATCGCAGTAAAAGCTTGCCAGCCGCTTGCGACGATCGTTCCATTCGTCGAGCTTACGCAGCTTCGCGCGTAATATCGCTGCCTGTATTTCGTCGAGACGAGAATTCGAACCTTTCGTTTCGTTGTAGTACTTCGATCGCGCGCCGTAGTTACGTTGCAGTCTCACGTCTTGTGCGACTTTCTCGTCGTTAGTGACGACAGCACCGCCGTCCCCGAGCGCACCCAGATTCTTTGAGGGGTAGAAACTGAACCCCGCCGCATCAGCCAACGCTCCGACGCGTCTGCCCTGGTAACGCGCGCCATGTGCTTGTGCGGCGTCTTCGATCACCCGCAGACCACGCGAAACAGCCACAGTGTTGATCTGATCCATATCAGCAGGCTGGCCATAAAGGTGGACCACGATAATTGCTCTTGTTCGAGGTGTGATTGCCGCTTCGATAAGCGAGGGGTTGAGATTGTGAGTTCGTTCATCCGGTTCAACGGGAACCGGAGTCGCGCCAACGGCGGAAACCGCAAGCCAGGTCGCTATGTAAGTATTGGACGGAACGATAACTTCGTCGCCGGCCCCAATGCCGAAAGATTTCAAAATTAAGGTGAGCGCATCCAACCCGTTGCCAACCCCTACGCAGTACCTGGCCCCGCAATAGCCGGCAAACTCCTGTTCGAATTGTTCGACCTCTTCGCCCAGAATCAGACAGCCCGATTCGAGTACCCGGCGAATGCTTTCGTCAATCTGTTCCTGCAACTCGAGATAAGCCGGTCTCAAGTCGAGGAAGGGGACCGTCATCGTCCAGACCTCGCGGTACTGAGAAACTCCTGGTAGTCGCGGATGTAATCGGTTTCGTCATAAAACTCAGACGCGAGCACGGTACACACTGAACCGTAAGAAAAATTTTCCATTTCGCGCCACAGCAGGGGCGGAACATATAAACCAAGGTACGACCGGTTCAAAGGAAAGCGCCGCTTTTCAAAACCGTCATCGATGATCGCATCGAAGCTGCCGGAGTTTGCCACGATGAACTGATGACAACTCTTGAGTGCATGCCCCGCGCGCATCGCTCCGCCCGGCACGTCGTAGAGATAAAAGACCCTCTTGAGGGCAAAAGGAATTTGCCGATCGCTTTCTATATAGGTGAGGTTACCCCGCGGATCGTTGATTCGCGGCAGCTCGATGAGATGGCAATCAGCAACGCTCACGGGGCGTTTAATGGAAGTCGAGTTCGTAGAAGTCATAAACGACAGCTCTCCCGCCGAAGCCCTGTTTGTTCTCGATCAAGCCGGCATTGAGTAAACCGCCGGGCTCGATTGAGGTGCCGAAGTCAAAATACTTCTTCTCCCGGTAATAGTCGTCGAGAAGGTAACGAATGATCAAATCCAGCGCACCAATCTTTTTACCGGTTTCGGTAGCTCCGACATATTGGGTATGGGCCACCTGCGCGCTTTCATAGATGATTACGCCCGCTACCATCGTCTCTTCGTCGTGTGCGGCGAATAGTTTGATGTTGTCAGGAAACCTTGCGGCCAGCATTTCGATCTCGGCAGTTGAGTGTACAGGTTTGGCGTCATACTTGGTGACGAGCAGCTGTTCCTCAATCGACATAAATGTTTTGAAATCGAAACTTCGGGCGACATTCACACCGTGCTTCTGCGCCTGCTTCAATGCATACCTGCGCCCCTTGCTGAATTCTAATCGCTGCTTCATGTCGACCGTCGAAGACACGTCGCGACGGACCAGACGGGCGCGGTTAACGAACAGTGCGTACAGATCTTCTTCGGCGGGAAGGCGGTGATAGATATGCGGAACCGACTTATAAATCAGCCGTGAAATACCTTGCCCGGTTACGTACTCTACAAGTTCCGCAAATACTTCGAGCATGGGACCGACCTTCATGTTGTTGTTTGAGACCATGCCCCCAAACGTCAGACCCGCATGGCTCGATAACACGCCACTACTCAAAGTGGCCGGCATCAAAGCCAAAAGCTCGTCGCCGTCATAGAACATCAAAGAATGATCCGGAAAACGATCAGCGTGGTATTCAAGATAATCGCGGCGGAAGAGAAAAACACCGTTCTTCGACTGGTCCACAAACTTGTCCCACTCGTCATGGCCGGCAGAGCTGTATCTGGTAATTCTCATGAAACTGAATCGGGCACGGCGTAACAGATTACATCCATCCCATCTTCGCCCTGAGTGCGCAGGAATAGTTTATAGGCCGGATTTAGGGACCTCAGATATAGAGGTAATGACCAAAGGTCAGCCGGGCGATGGTAAACGCTGACGGCGAGCGTAGGGCTGGCCTCTCGAATCAAACGCTCCATTCCGTCAAGTGCTTCGCGCTCCGCGCCCTCCACATCAAATTTGACGTAAAGCGCTGCGCCCTTTTCGTCCGAGAGGACGTCCTGCAATGCGACCACGTCGACCTCTACCGTACCGTTATTGCTTAGGGCCGCGCCGGAGTTTCCGGTCGGATCAAATTTCAGTTTACCTGGCCCGCTGGCCACTGCGGCTTGGTAAGTTTGCACCTTAGAAGAACCCAGGGTGGCGACATAATCCGACAGCTTCCGGTAGTTCTGCCCGTCAGGTTCGAAAGCGAAAATTTTTCCGAACTGGTTCTGCTGCTGCCTTAAAAAATAACGAATGGTATCGCCGTCGTATGCGCCGCAATCAACAAACGTGATTTCCGGGGGCAGTGGGGGTAACACATCCGCAGGGAAGTAGTTGTCGCCGGTATTTTCCGGCAATGCCTCATAATCGAACGTCAAACGAAAGCGGAGGTGGGCCACAAACTGACGTCGCGACTCTTCGTCTTCCCACAAATGAAAAGCTCGGCGGATCTCTTCAGCGTGCGTCAGCATCGCTCCCGGATGTTGGTACTGATAAAACGGGAGTAGATGTTCCGGCCATTGCGAGGCGAGATCGAGAAATGAAACCACGCGAGCGTCCGTGCTCGTAGTTAGACGAGCTTTCGCATCCAGAAATCGCAAAGCCGGGTTGAGTATGGTAACGGCAAAAACTATTCGATCTCCAAATTCCTTAACTGCACCCTTCGGAGTAAACACTGGGAGGCCGTCGACAGTCCGTCCCTGTTTTTCCGTCGTGTCATCGGCAAAGGCGACGGGTTCTATTCCTGCTTCACGAAGTCTTCGCAGCACCGCCCGGCCAAACGTACCAGCTCCATAAAGGACCAGCGCATCAGCTGCATCAATTCGAAAATGAGCGCGCACTCTTGATCTGGCCTGCGCCGGGGTTTCGCTCAGCAGGTCCAGAAGCTCTTGCTCAATGCGCGCATTTTTCATGGGATGAAGTTGAGAAGGGAAACACGGGTGAAGAAGTTAGCTATGGCTCTCGGTCATCGTCAGTTTGAATGCGCGCCAATCGTTAACGCTATCCGCGGTTTCAGTTTCATAGCCGAAAAACTTACGCAGCCAGGGGTCATCGCTAAACTTACCATTGAGTACTTTGGGAAAACTGATCTGCTGTTTGATCAAAGGCAACGAATAGATGTGGTTGACGGCCCGTCGCGCGTTCCCCGAGTTATTTATTCCTGTACGGTGATAAACCATAGCGTCGAACAGTAGGATGGAACCGGGCTTCGCCTTCATTTGCAGCTGATGACGTTCTACATATTCGTCTGATGGAAAAGTTTCGCTCTTATGGGAGCTGGGCAGAAGATAAGTGCCGCCGGTCTCTTCAGTGAATTCGTCGATGGCATATAACGCACTGATCGCGAGAGGCCGTGAGCTAACGAAATGTTGGTAATTCAGATCGCGATGCCAGGTAACCTGATAATGATCGTTGTTGCTGCGATTGATGATTCCGTTTTGCGACATCAACAGAAAATATTCACCGAGCAACTGAGTGACTAAGGCAATGATCTTCGGATGAGTCGCAAGCTTTACAAAATAATCGTCGTAGCCGATGAGACATCTGGCCAGATCGGCATCGTTGATCCGCGCGAGTTGGTCGGCTCCGCCAATTTCCTTGATCTGGGTATCATAAATTGAGTCGATCTTCTCGCGGATAATCTGCAATTCGGTTTCCGAATAGTCGCTGTCGATCATCGTGTAACCGACACGGCGAATTTCCTCGGCCCAAAAATCGACCTCACTCTCGTTCCGATGAAACTCTCTTACTGCATGCGTCTTTGGTGCTTGCATCCTAAACCTTACCAGTGTTCCAGAGTGGCAAAACCAAAGCCCGTGGCGCCCAGATTGTTACCATTGTAGAACAGATAAACTTTATCTTTGTATTTGACGACACTCGGATAAGAAATCATCTCTGAATCCCAACCGCTGTCAGAAACATCGATCCCGACCTGGTCGTCTTTCCTGGTCCAATTCAGGCCGTCTTCCGACTCAGCGTAACCCAGCCGGTAGTCTTTGGACCGCGTGCGCCGGGCAAAAAACATCTTCTGGATCCCTCCATCTTCAATCACGTAGGGACGGCCGAGCGCGTGCTCATCTTCGTCCTTCAACTCAATACAGACGCGGCCTTTAGGCCCCCACTCGATTCCGTCCAACGAAGTCAGGTATCGGATGTTGTACATCGGTAGCGATTTGCCATGAACGGTGGTCCAGTCGCTCCCGCCCACGTACCACATTTCAAAAGAGCCGTCGTCACGTTGCCGAATGAAAGCGGAGGTTCGATTCAGCATTTCATCATCGCTGCGATCGATGACGGGGACCTTCAGTCGACGCTGGAAAGTGTTACCGCCGTCTGCGCTCGTAGCCAGTCCCTCAAACTGAAAATAGCGGACCTTCATTCCCAATTGATAACCAACGTAATACATGAAGATGGTGCCGTTTACCTTCAAAACTGAAGTTGGCAAGACGCCGTTTTCATCAAAGGAGCCCGGCGTGCCGATATCAAGTACCGGTGACTCCGCGACTTGCACGATCTCTGCCGGGTTGGCAGCCGAAACGTCAACGAAGCCTACCCGCCCAACCATTTCCTTGTCGCAACAGCCGATATAAATGCGAATAACGTCAGGCGAAATGAAATACGGCGTCGGCGGAAAGGCATGCGTCACAGCCCAGGATTTCCTGCCGTCGGGAACATAAATCCGCCCGCATTTGTTCCAC
Source organism: Pyrinomonadaceae bacterium (assembly GCA_035273325.1). Classification (GTDB taxonomy): domain Bacteria; phylum Acidobacteriota; class Blastocatellia; order Pyrinomonadales; family Pyrinomonadaceae; genus PSRF01. The sequence continues at coordinate 7,519 of DATEPF010000416.1, forward strand.
TTCATATTGTCTGCGGGTCCCTTACGTCGAAGGTCGTGTAAGCATCTTTGGTTAGAGGTCTCGCCGGATTGCCGGCATAAACCTTGCCCGCTTCGGTGTCCCGGTTAACCACGGCGCCCATGCCAATTACGCAGTCTTCTGCGATCTTGATGTTGTTCGCAATTGCACTATTCACGCCGAGAAAACAATTCGTTCCGACTTCACAATAACCTGACACCACCACATGAGATGAAATAAATACGTTGTCTTTAATGAGAGCTTGATGGCCCACATGGTTACCGCTCCAGAGTACGACGTTGTTGCCAATACGGACGCCATACTGCAGGACATTGTTTTCCATGATGAAGCAATTTTCCCCCATCTCCACATTGCGCCACACAAACGCCCGCGAGCTGACATACGAAACGAACTGGTAGCCCTTTTCTTTGGTTTCCCGGTAGAGCCTTGAGCGAACGCGATTGAGCTGCGTGTAAGAGACCGCGACGAATGCGTTGAAGTCCCGAGGCGGATAATGTTGTTCGATTTCCTCGAAGTCGATAATAGGAAGATCAAACAAGATGTCTTTCTTCCGGTAAGCCTTCTCAACAGCAAAGCCTACGACCTCAAAGGGAGAGTCGTGAGTAAAATACTCGTAAGCTAGTTCGGCTGTTTCTCCATCACCAATGATGATGATCTTTTTCATATTAGAAAGGAGCTAAAACTTATCAGAAAGACTAAGGAGATGGGAGTCGGAAGGCGATTGGGTAACAGTCAACGGCGGCCGGTTGTTAACGGCCTCCCAGAGATCCAGACAATCCAGATCTTTGCGGAAATGGCTTTTGTCTAACTGACCGTTAATGTTGATTTTTGATTTTGGCTGGCGCGCTGCCAGTTTCCAGTCTGCGTTCCACTGATACTCCCAGGACCCTGCCGCCGAGTTCAGCATCCACTCGTCATCCGCCGTCGCCAGCACCTCGTCGCTCGCGCGGCAAAGCACAGACAGATATCCCGAACGCTTCTCGAATGTATATCTGATGTCAGACTTCACTGCGGTGTGTGGCACGTAGATGCAATCCTGCGGAGACAGCTTCAGGTAACGCAGCATGTAGTCGAACAATTTCACCGACACGTACCAAAAGGTATTGTTCTCCGTTTGCATGCGACCGCCGTTGTTGAATTCCATTGAATAGCCGTCGTCGAGTACGACATTCGTGGAGACGATGAGCAGTCCGTTTCGCTTCAGCAAAGGGCGCACGCCGCAGAGGGCCATTAAGGGTGAAAACACGTGGTACAAAAGACCGGAATAGTTAATCAGGTCGAACGGCCGCCCCTCCAATTTCTCGTCCAGCTGGTAAATCGATCCGACAGTCTTAAATTCAAAGTCGACGTTGTGATAATGCTTTACCGCCTTGAGTTTGTGATCGCAATGGTTGATCGCATCAACAGCCAAAACTTCTTTCGCGCCAGCTTTGCGCATGAGCACGGGCATGATTCCCTCCATCGTTCCGACATCGAGACAGGACATGCCCTGCAGTGAACATCGCCTCATCATCATTCGGGGAATCATTGGAAGATCCGGTGGATAAACCCCTTTGGTAATGATGCCGGGCAACAATTCGACCGAGTAGTACCACCAGCTTTTCATCAGTCTGCTGCGGCATAGTTCATCAGGAGTGTCGTAGATACGCTCGGGAAAATGACGTGCGCGGCGCGTTGCAAGCAGGCGTCGACCGCGGTGATAAATGGAAGAAGCTGGTCTTGGCAGTCTCATTTAGAAATTATCGCGTTTCGAGTTCTCGTTGAAGAACCAGTGCCAGATGTCGAACTTTTGTCTCGGCGAGCCTCATCCTGGCAGTTGAGTGGGGTGCTCACTGCCCAAAAAGTCGGTCTGCCATGGAAGTTTCACGCGTACTGCGCCAACCCATTTTCCCGTGCCACCGCCTGGTTCACGCATCACGCCAGTATCGAACACGTTGAATGACAGTACCTGGGGTGCATCCACTTCGATCATCATTGGACCAAGGCTCATGATGTAAACCGTAACATGGTAAAGCCCGTCATTCAGGAAGTTGGCCGGAAGCGTGCAGCGCGCGCGAAACAGACCAACCGGATGCGGCCGGTCATACCAATCCTCCCGAAGACTGTTGGCGGCTGGCGTTGTACCTGTACTCAGCACCACATTACCCAACCCGTCCAGTAAATAGATATTGACACAAACGTTTTTCAGCCCGGGGTGACGGTTCCAAAAATCAACTTCGATAGCTACTTCCTGATCGATGTTTACTTCAGACTTGCGAACACCTTCTGAAACAACGCGGACCGCCCGGAGTTTGATTCTGTCATTGCCGGGTGCCCGCGTTTGGTCGTCCCAAACCTGTTCGGAATCAGCCCCTGACTTAAGATAATCAGTAACCACTTCGTTGGTTGGGCCAATATGTTCCAAACGCCCGTCATTCAAGAGCATCGCGCGTGGGCACAGCTGGTTGATCGCGGTCATGTTGTGGCTCACAAACATGATGGTGCGGCCCTGCTTCGCCACTTCGCTCATCTTGCCCAGACACTTTTGTTGAAAGGCAGCATCGCCTACCGCAAGCACTTCATCGACTAGAAGGATTTCGGTTTCCAGATGCGCAGCAACTGCGAATGCCAAACGCATATACATCCCGCTTGAATAATGCTTCACGGGTGTGTCAATAAATTTTTCAACTTCAGCAAAAGCAACTATCTCGTCAAACTTCCTTAAAATTTCATCTCTTCTCATCCCGAGAATAGCGCCGTTCAGGAAAATGTTCTCGCGCCCTGTTAGTTCCGGGTGAAAACCGGTGCCAACCTCGAGCAGACTACCGACGCGGCCCTCGATAGTGGCAGTGCCTTTACTTGGTCGTGTAATTCTGGACAGGATTTTTAATAGCGTTGATTTCCCGGCGCCGTTCCGTCCGATCACGCCGACAACTTCACCGTGGGGAATTTGGAAACTTACTTCTCTAAGGGCCCAAATTGAATTATTAGAGTTTGCACCGTTACTGCGAATGAATCGCCTTAGAGGCGCGCGCGCTGCCCCGGCCAGTGTATCGCGCAACGTCGCGTAACGCGGCGAGCCTTTGCCGATGCGATATTTTTTGCCCAGATTCAGACAATTGATGGCAATCTCGGACATCACAAAGTTACGAAGTGGTACCTTTTACGCAAATCCTTTCAATGATGTTGAGCAGACGTGGGATTGAAACAAGTTGTCGGCGCGACGGGTAAGCCAGTTGTCTGCTTCCAAACGGCTGTTGATATTGCTAATAATTGTCGAATTCGAGGACTTGATAAAGTGTTGAAAGCTTAACTTAAAGATCCGGCAAAGACCACTACGTCCAGCAGAACCCTTGCATCCTTTGATTGTCCCATGATCACAGTGACCGCGCTCACCTCGGGACGCGACGTGCCGACACGACGTTTTCGAGTCAAACAGTTCGTTCGACCGCTGCGTGATCTGGGCATCGACGTTTCAGAATACTGTCTATTTACGAACAAGTATTCACTGTCTTCACAACCGGCGTTGCTGCGGATTTGGGGCGCAACAAAACTGGCCGGACGCCTGCCAGGCCTGCTAGCTTCCCGGTTCTCACAGATTACCTGGCTGGAGCGAGAACTCTACCCGGGCAGATTTACTCTGGAGAGCATGGCGGGCTCAAAGCGGCTGTTTGACGTAGACGATGCCATTTGGCTTGAAGGTCAACCACACTTCTCCGAGCAGATCGCTGCTCGATCGTTTGGAGTCATTGCTGGAAATCAATTCATTGCCGATCACTACCGGCAGTACACAGAGCACGTGTGGCTGGTCCCAACCTCCGTTGACACGAATCTTTGGAAGCCGGTGGAAAGGCAAACTGATCCGTGGACCGTTGGTTGGATCGGAAGCAGATCAAACCTGAAGTTCCTGCATATGATCGAGGAGCCACTGGCCGCGTTCCTGGCTGATCACTCGGACGCCAGGTTGCTGGTCGTCTGCGATGAGAAACCTGAATTCAAGAAGATAATGGCAGCGCAGTGGCGTTTTGCCCAATGGTCAGCCGACAGGGAAGTGGAATTGGTCCAACAAATGAATGTAGGACTGATGCCCTTACCTGACACGGACTGGGCGCGTGGCAAATGCAGTTTCAAAATGCTTTTGTATATGGCGGTCGGTCTCCCTGTAGTTGTGAGTCCGGTGGGACATAACCGGGAAGTCATGCATTGGGATGATGTAGGTTTTGCAGCCACGACAGCGACAGAGTGGTATGAGGCGTTGTCTTCAATTTTCAAAGACAGTCGCTTAGCGGATCGGTTGGGCCAGGCAGGCAGAACGGTGGTGGAAACGCACTATTCTGTGGCTGTTAATGCCCAGGTCCTGGCGACGATATTCAGGGAGGTGGCGAGTGATTAAAGTCGCCTTCCTGGTCCGCTCACTAAACCTTGGCGGAGCAGAACGACAGCTGGTGACCCTTGCCAAAGCTCTCGACCAAGATCGCTTTGATGTCTGGGTCATTACTTTCTACGGAGGTGGCCGTCTCGAAAGCGAGTTGATCGACTGCCGGATCAAGCTTATATGTCTTGGTAAGCGAGGACGTTGGGACCTTATACGATTCCTTTGGAACGTAATCGGGCAACTTAAGACGATCCGGCCTGACATTCTGAATTCCTACCTCGTCGAACCCAATCTGGTTGCTGTCTTCCTAAAACCCTTTTTGCGACCCACGAAGATTGTTTGGTCATTACTGGCGTCGGATATGAATCTCGGGCACTACGATTGGTTCGTCCGCGTCAACTTTCGCCTGCAGGCTCTGGTTTCCGGATTTGCCAATCTCATCATTCACAATTCAGAAGCAGGTCGCCGGCATCACATCGCCCACGGGTTTCCGCCGCACAACAGCATAGTGATTCGAAATGGAATAGACGTGCTGAAGTTCAATGCTAATCGAGAGTCTGGTAAAGCCGTCAGGCAAGGCTGGAGGGTCTCAGATAGTAGCGTGCTGATCGGATTAGTTGGGCGACTTGATCCGGTGAAGGACCATGAAACCTTCCTTAAAGCGGCTGCCATTATTTGCGCTTCCGAACCCGGAGTAATGTTTGTTTGCGTCGGCGGTGGTCCAGAAGAGCGTGCGCGCGAGTTGCGGCGTCTTGCCGAAGAGCTGCAAATCACTGAACGCGTGATCTGGGCTGGTGAGCGCGACGATATGCCCGCAACTTACAACGCTCTTGACGTGGTCTGCTCTTCTTCAATCACGGAGGGCGCGCCTTTTGCGATTGCTGAAGCAATGGCCTGCGGCGTGCCGTGTGTGGTGACGAACGTCGGTGATTCCGCGTCGCTCGTAGGCGACACGGGTTTCGTAGTGCCACCAGCAGATCCTGAAGCGTTGGCGAAGGGGCTGCTGACTTGTATCAAGCGTTTGCAGTCCGGCGAAGGCGCGGATCCGAGAGCGCATGTTGAAAAGCATTTTGGCGCGAAGATGCTAAAGGATCAAACTGAAGAGGCTTTCACAAACCTTGTGACGCGACGAGACTAGTTTCTCTTTATTAAACAAGATTGTGGCGGTGCGCTTCAAAGACAAAGCCCTTCAAACTGCCTTAGCAGCGTGAAGGGCTTTGAAAAGGAGAACCGAAGTTTAACTTTTCAGTTTAGTTCGGCTGGAAACGCGTCCTGCGGGTAGCGGAAGCGTGTTTCCCATGAAGCAGTTCCGGTCAATGGATTGACATTCTGGCGATAGCCATCCGACGTACCAGCATACGGAGAAAGCCACAGCCCGCTTCGACGAGGTCGCAGAAGCGGGTGTGCTTTTAAGACCGCGCGAATTACTGCGGTAGAGTTACTGCTTGCAATGCGCCGTTAACCGGAGTCGGGTTGCCGAGCAGGCGGTTAGTTCCTGACGTAAATACAGTTCCTCCGGCGACGCTAACACCGGTACCGTTTTGCGTGATGAAGTTATTCGAGAGCCGCACAGTTGAGGCACCCGCGCCCGCTTGGACACCTGTAGTGCTGAAGGCAATATTACAGCTATCGACATTGAGCTGAACGCCTGCACCGTCAGCGTCTATGCCGGTAGTGTTGCTGTTGATTTCGCTACCTACGATGCTGCCAACGGTATTAGTAGCCGCGAAAATACCGGTCGCGTTATTCGATATTTTTGAATTCACTACACTAAGAACCACCTGGCCGGCGGAAGTATTAGCGCGAATTCCGGCGCCCAGGTTATTCCTGATGGTGGTATTTCTTACGTGGACCTGGACGGTTGCGGTCGCTTCGATTCTGATGCCGTTCCCTTCATTGAGGGTCGTAGATCGGAACGAGTCGATAAATGAATTTTCGACGTGAACGACGGAGGCAGCAAGAATTCTGACACCGTTGATGCCCGGGGAAGTGGAAGGAGCGCCATTTATATCTAAATGGTTCAGGCGCACCGTCTTTCGTAAATCGGCGGGGTCAGTGAGATTGACGATTACGCCGTTCGTTCCTGACGCGAGGATTGAGCCATATCCCTGGCCGCCTCCGCCACCATTGATGGTGATGGACTTGGTGATGGTTATTGCACCAAAGCCGCCGGGATCGAGGGTGCTGATTTCACCGTCTCGCGCGGTCTTGGAAATGGCGCCGGCATACGTTTTACAGGGGGCTGTGCGACTGCATGGGTTCACGTCATCACCCACACCAGACACCCACGTGCGTGTTGCCTGAGCCTGGGCCATCGACGCTACCGTCAGGGTAAAAATAACGACAGCCAGAATATTCAAAGTGAAGCGAACCTTACTCATGATGCATTCTCCTTTTGGGTTGAGCTTAATTGCTATTAGTAGCAGTTTTCTCGAATCGAAATGAAGCCAAACTGCGCTTCTGGTTAAGTCCCGCTCCCAAAGTCGGACGAATGAGCCTCACTTGGGGTTTAGACATTGGGACGTTCGTCTGGTCTGCGACGTCGGAGAGTGGTTTCCCACTCTCCGACGAATACCGATTTCTACTTAAACTTAAACCGGGCGGAGTGTGTACTGCCATCGTTCAACACCACATTCAGTTGACGACAAGTGTTCTTCCACGAACTCTCCGTCTTCCAAACGTAATGGTAACGATCACTCGCCGCGTCGTAGGTTAACGTGCTGGAACCTGCCGCTGAGGTCTCCTCAACTTCCGCCACCGGAGCGCCGGTGTCGCAAGCGATTTGGACCGAGTTCGGCGAGTTGGCCGGGAAGATGTTCAGACCCTTGTCACCGCTCAGACTGAACTTCAAGGGCACCGCCTGTCCGGCCTTCATTGAGTTCAATGTCGGCAGATTGTCTACCGGCGAGAAGAACCCGGTGAAGTTGTACAGCACGGTGATGGTGAACGTGCACGAACTCGAGTTGTTCTTCGCGTCCGTAGCCGTCGCCGTGATCGTGGTAGTACCAACCGGGAAGGTCGATCCTGAGGCAATGTTGGTAGCAACGGTCGGCGTTGCGCAGTTATCCGTTGCCGTTGGCGCGGGATAAGTTACCGGCATCGAAACCGCAGGACTATTCAACGGCAAGAACACCGTTATGTTCGCCGGGCAGCTAATTACCGGCGCAGTGTTGTCGATCACGGTGATCGTCTGCGCGTCGCTGGCTGAGTTACCAACTGCGTCCGTCGCAGTGTACGTACGCGTGATAATCAGCGGGCTGGCGATAGAACCGGCGCCGCCGTTAGTCGTTTGAGTCACGGCCAAAGTAGCGGTGCCGCAGTTATCCGAAGCGGTTGCGTCGTTGGCATTTGCTGCCGGCACATCCGTCTCGCATTGATAGCTCGCATCCGCCGGAGCCGAAACAACCGGCGCTGTGTTGTCGATGACCGTGATTGTTTGCGAATCGCTGGCAGTGTTACCGCCACTATCAGTGGCTGTGAACGTCCTCGTAATCACCAACGGACTGGCGGAAGATCCGGCGCCGTTGTTACTTGAATCACTCACCGCAACGGTCACCGAGCAATTATCTGCTGCGGTTGCGTCAGCCGGGTTCCCCGCAGGTATCTCGCTGGCACATTGGAAGGCCAGGTCGGCGGGTGCTGTGATAGTAGGAGCAACCCCGTCCGCCACCGTAATGGTCTGCACCGCGCTCGATGAATTAAGTGCGGCATCCGTAGCGGTGAAGGTTCGCGTGATAATCAACGGATCAGCTGCCGAGCCTGCACCTGAGGTGGTTTCAGTTACAGTCACGACTGGCGCACCGCAGTTATCGATCGGCGGTCCTGGTGGCAACGGATTGCCATTTTCGTCGAGGACTTCGCCGCGAGTTGCCTGGGATGGATTAGCAGCAGGCACTTCACTCGGGCAGACGTAACTTGCGTCTGCAGGAGCCGCGATGACTGGCGCCGATTCATCAGTAATGGTTACCACTTGCTGGTCGCTGGCTGAGTTTCCGGCAGCGTCCGTTACGGTGTAGGTGATGGTAGTGGATCCGACCGGGAAGAAATTGCCTGCCGGAACTCCAGTTCGTGAAACGTTGAAGACGCAGTTGTCGCTCGCATCAGCAGTTCCCAGGGTGCTTTCTCCAATGGATCGTCCGCACGAACCAACGGTGCCTGCAGGCGTTGAGAGCGTGACATCCGGGGGAGCAGTAATGGTTGGCGGCGTCGTGTCGCCAGCGCAATCCTCTGACGATACGTTGATGACCTGAGTACAACTGGCGGTCAGGCCAACTGAATCAGTCACCGTCCAGGTGATGTGGGTCAGACCGACGGGATAAGGCGCTGTTAGCAGCTCGTTATCGCTGCGTACGCCTGAAACGGAAACGCCGGTTGATGGTGTTGTCGTTGGGCTTCCTGGATTGACTGTGGCTTCCGTAGCGCCGGCGCCGGCGGCCACGGTTACGTTGGCTGGGCAACTGATCATCGGAGCGCCTTCGGTCACGACAGTAACGTCAAAGCTGCAGCTACCGCCGCCGGTCTCTGACGTAACCGTAACCGTGGTGGTCGTGCCGGCCTGGAAGAATGAACCGGATGGAGTACTCGCAATAACTTCCCCGCAAGTTCCCACTGGTTCGGCAGAAGCGAAGCTCACAAAAGCTCCGGGATTGCCTCCCTGCGAGGCGTTAGCAACAACCGTGATATCGCCAGGGCAATCGAGGACACATACGGCAGGCGCACCCGCCGTTGAAGATACCGCTATGGTGGCGGTTGACTCGTTGTTTAATGGCTGGCTGTCAAAGGTTGAGCTGGCAACTGCTGGAGTGTGAGTTATTTCTGTTCCCACTGCCGCCGCAGTTGTGTAGACAAACGTCAATTCTTCGGTCGCGCCGCTGGCTAAACTGCCAAGGTCGCAAGTCACGATGCCGCCCGTCTCAGCGCAGGTAACGCTCGCGTCATGCGAAACCGAATCGAATGTCGCGTTCACTGGGACCTCGTCCGTAACCTGCACGGCTGCGGCGCTTTGAGGGCCGTTATTCGAAACGAAAACGGTAAAACGCAGCTGGCTGGCCACTTCGGCCTGTGAAGCGTCTCCAATGGAGACATCGGCGACGGCCTGGGCCGGGTCAGTGACGATGAAAGCTGTGGCCGCGCGCATGTAACCATCGCCGGCTCCCACGGAAACGCCCAACCATTGTCCGCGATTATCAACAGTAAGTTCAGGGGACAGGGCAGTTGTTGCCGTCGTCGGAATGGTGAACTCGAGAGTCTGCCCATCTGCGCTCACACTTGCATTGGCAACAACATAATTCGCGCTGTTGACGATTGCGATTTGGCGCACACCCGTCTCAATCGGCGAACCGGTAATCTTTGCACAGACTTCGTCACCGAGCTCGAATGAGCTGGCTGGCGTCGTGCAGTCGGACTCGTACATCGTAATGGCTTCGGGCCCAGGGCCCTGAGGCATCATTAGCCAGCTCGGAACACCTGAGTGTGGTTGTCCTACATTTAGGTGAGCGCTTTCAACTGTTCCCTGAACACCCTTGGCCGCGCCGGTGGTGTTGGCCCAATTTAGGCCGCCGACCGGTAGAGGCAAGGATGCAGAAGATACTGAAAGCGGAAGTATTATGACGGCCGCGATCGCGATGAAGATTCCTAGACGTAAAAAACTGAATTTGGAAAACCTATTTGGGCGGGATGTGTGTCTATTACTCATGACTACCGTTTCTCCTTCTGCTCGCGGTCCGAAAGACCTTCTGAGAGTGGTCCGCTTGAGGCGCTAATTATTGTGCAAGAAAACATGCAAGCGCTTGGTGAACTGGATTCGAACGATCATTAAGGGATGTCGCTGAACGAGGTGCTCGGCAACCGGTTATAGGTAAAGACGTCCGTTTCTACAAGATTGTCTTGCGAATCGCGCTGGGACTTGTGCAGGAACGTCTGGGATGCTTAAAAAGCGGCTTTTCAGTTTCTAATCGGAGATGCGGCGAGGTCACGCTCGATCTACCGGGGGATTACTGAAAAATGTAAAACGTCTGGACTCAAAAACCATTACGCGTCAACAAAGCGAGCGCGGATTTTATATATTCCATACAAGAAGTCAAGCATAAATTTTGCAACATTTGTCGCAACGGATTTCCCAAGGAAAACTAATCAAATCGAACACAAAAATTATAATTGGGCCGAACATCGTGGACGCGAATGAACGGGAGCGCCGCTCATGTTTACCGGTTTGAGGCCGAGTGGCGGAATGGTGGCCTGCGGCAAATTCGGCGGATTGACAGAGGCGCCGCGCCTTACTACTGTTGCAACCCACCGAATACGAATAGAGACTTCCGGAAGGACCCTACTTTAATACGTGAATAAGATCTTCATAACTGGCGGCGCCGGCTTTATAGGTTCTGCGTTCGTCCGTCTGGTCCTGCAAGAAGAACCGGCGTGCCATTTGATCAACTTTGATGCGCTGACTTACGCCGGAAACCCCGACAATCTCACCGGCCTCGATACTGAACGTCATTATTTTGTACGTGGCGATATCACTGACCGCGAAGCCGTTCTTGATGCACTCCCCGAAGAATGTGATGCGATTGTAAACTTCGCTGCTGAAAGCCATGTCGATCGAAGCATCTCGTCTGCCGGAGAGTTTTTGCGGACCAATGTGATCGGCACCCAGGTGTTACTCGATTGCGCACGCGAGCGGGGTGTGAAGCAGTTTGTTCAAGTTTCCACGGACGAAGTTATGGGCAGCCTGCCCGAAATTAGTGATGCATATTTCACTGAAGAGTCGCCGTTTGCCCCCAACAGCCCTTACGCCGCCTCCAAAGCCGCGGCCGAACATCTGGTGCGCGCTGCAAGTCACACGTTTGGTTTGAATGCGATCATAACGAGATGCGGGAATAACTATGGTCCACGCCAGTTTCCCGAGAAGTTTTTGCCCCTCATTCTTGCGAATGCGATGAACGACGAACCAATACCCGTATACGGCGATGGTCAGAATGTGCGCGATTGGATTCATGTCGACGATCACTGCCGCGGTATTTGGCTGGCGCACAAAATGGCGCCATCGGGCGCAATTTACAACTTTGGCGCACGTAATGAGAGGCGAAACCTTGACGTGGTGAATTCAATACTGGAGGCACTCGGCAAACCGCGTTCGTTGATTAGGTTTGTTGAAGATCGCCTGGGCCATGATCGACGTTACGCTATCGACCCAAGTCTTGCTGAGCAGGCGCTGGGATGGAAGCCCCTTGAGACGTGGGAAAGCGGATTGCAAAAGACGATTAACTGGTACAAAAACAACACCGCGTGGATCGAACGCGCGCGCAGCGGCGCCTATCGTAGTTATTACAAGAAACAATATGGCCTTGAGGTGGCAGGGGCTTGAAGGTCTTAGTCACCGGAGCGGGCGGCATGGTGGGCCGTGTTGTCGTCGAACACTGCAAATCTATCGGCGATGAAGTTATTGGGGTTGCCCATGACGACCTGGACATCGCCAACCGTGAAGCTGTCGAACAGGCGATAGGGACCACAGCTCCCGGTCTAATAATCAACTGCGCTGCGTGGACCGATGTCGATGGATGCGAAGGCAACCCCGAAAGGGCGTTCGCGGCCAACGCGGTAGGACCGGAGAATCTGGCCCAGGCCAGCAGCGCACATGGCGCCCGCCTGGTAACCATTTCTACTGATTATGTTTTTGATGGGGAGAAAGACGGTTTCTACACACAGCATGACGAGCCCAACCCCCAAAGTGTTTACGCGGTGTCAAAGCTTGAA
>DATEPF010000417.1:0-10216 GCA_035273325.1 Pyrinomonadaceae bacterium
AATCGAAACTCCCATTTCCTTGTGCGTCAGTCTCGACGTAGCCGTTGCCGATGGGCCGCTCATGCATTTCGTATTGCTGGTAGTAGTACTCGTCCAGCTCTTCTTCGGCGGTCTTCGGTTTCTTGCTCCACGTCCGTTTGACAAACTGGAGTGAAACCTTCGCCGTGACCGGGTGCCCCTCGTAGTTAGTCGTCGTGACTTTAATTTTTGCCACATCGCCTTTGCGGTAGACGTATCGATCAGTGTCGGCGCGGGCCACCGTGTTCCCACGCGTCGCTACAAAACTGCCCGCGCCATCCATCGTCCGCCGTGCGGCATCTGTAACCTGCGCTTCGAGCCGGTAGGTGTAATCCGTGTTGTCGTTTTCACTGGCCGCGGGAACGTCGAATTCGACATTCAACTGGCCACGCGCATCGAGTTTGCCCTCGCTTTCCTGGACCATATCGCCGCCGCCGTAGTAATCGGAATACTGATCTTCTTCGTCTTCAATGCCGAGCTCAGCATCGTCTGATTGATAACCCCAGGCGTAATAATGCGAGCGATAGATGTAGTACTTCACATCAGCATTTGCGACAGGCGAACCGAAGAAGTATTTGGCGCTAACATTGAAGTTGACCTTCTGGCCCGCCGGCAAATATTTTCCCGGCGTTGTTACGTTAACCTTGTATTCAGGCTTCTTGTATTCAGCGACCTGGAAACTACCGCTGGATCGCGGCCCTCCCATATCAGCGACGATGTTGTAATGCCCGAGGGTCGCTTCCTCGCCTATTTCTATTTCCCCTTTGAATGTTCCACGAGAGGAGAGCGGGAGCTCTTTGTTGAAAATAGCAGCGCCATTCGGATCCTCAATCGATACATTGACGGAGTTTTCGGAAATCGGCCGGTACGCGCCGTTATCATCGACTGCGCGGACGATTCCTTTAAAATTAACTGTATGAGCAGGACGATAAACGGGGCGATCGGTGTATATGAAGCCTTTCACCTGTTCAGTCGATTCCTCTTCTTCAAAACCGCTGAAGTAGAACGAACCGAGGTCCGATATCGCAAAGTTGCTGCTTTGCCGCGCCAGGATCAGCAACGGATCCGGCCCGCTTTCTTCTTCCACATCTTCGGTTGCATCTGCGCCTTCCCCCTCAGTTTCTTCTTCTCCCTCTTCTTCTTCGGCCTGTGGTGGTTTCGTTTTTTCAATCTTGGCGCGAAGAATTCCCTGGCCGTCCGTGACGCCGGACACTACAGTCTTCTTTTCTTTGATTACTTCGATTTGAGCCCCCGGCCGCGGTTCACCCGTTTTCCGGTCAACGGTGTAAATCAGTAACTCACCGTCACGCGTAGTTTTATCGATCATCGTCAGATCGGTGACGACCACGACCGTGTAAGCGCGCAGATCTCCGGCAATAGCTTCGACGAGGTATACGCCGGGATCGCGTTTCCCGAGCGGGATCATTCGCTTGTCGTATTCCTCTTCGAGCGGCGGCAACATTTCGCGCCAGCTCGTTACCAACATGTCAGGATTGAGTAGCGGCACACGCGCGTAGTCGGCCACGTTCAAAGGTGTGCGAATTGGATCCGCCTCCTTGCGAAACTTTTGGTTGAACGCAGTCCGCGAGTCGCGCCGAAGTTGCAGACGAACAAAATCCTTAATGCCTGCATGTGCCCAGCGCTTTACGGCGCGAACGCGCTCGAGAAACGATTTCTTCTTCGGCAGGGCACTGACCACCTCTTCCTCTTCGTCTTTGCCCATTTGGTGAGGATCTTTCAGCCCGGTAAAAAACTTTCGCGGATCTTTGACCTGGTAAACGCGAAAGTCCATTTGATTAACGCCCTGGTAGTCCACCCAAAGGCGCGCGTTTTCGGTCGAGCCAAACGTCCGATTGGTTGAAAGAGAAAAGAAAGGTTTCGCATCCGGCGGTCTGACCGTTTCTTCCGCGGCCGGGACCGGCTCGGGTTCCGGTTTTACCTTCGCGCGCGAGCGCATGGCCGCGACCGTGAGCGCTCCGGCAATTACGAGGAGGTAAATTAGTGAAGCTGTCAGAATGCGATGCGAACGAGAGTTTATTTGGACCACGGCTTAGCCTCCTTGGGCTAGTCGAGAATTTTTAGTCGATAGAAACCGAGGAAGTTGGAATTGCTTTCAACCGGACGCCAGCGCCGGTTCGGGTGTTGGTCCAGAACCGAGAGTTGGACCTTTTTCACCGTGCCGTCGTCAGTCGGCGAGGCGCCGGTGTGATAGACCACCCAATCAGTCGAGTCTTCCTGGAAAAGCTTTGAATCCCCGAGATAAATCATCACGTGGTAGGGATATTTCTGGACCCAGGGTTGGTGAAAGAAAAGAAGATCACCGGGCTGCGCTTGTTGACGGTCGCGACTGATGAACGCTGTGTTGAAGCTTTTCACGCTGCGAGCATCGGCAAACTCGGAAAACATTCCGCTGGCGAGGTCGCCATCTTTATAAGAGCCAAAGCTAATGCGAAAAAGCTTTTCTCCCAGCGGGCTGTTGTGGAGGTTGTATCTCCCCACATCCGACGCGACCGCGTCGTAACCCCGTCCCATCTTTTGGAACCAGAGACGATCGTGTTTCCGCAGGGCCTCGCGCCAGGCGAAACGTACCAGTCCGGCGCAATCTCTTTGGTCCGCGTTCCAGTCGGGTGTGACTCGATAGAATTGAGCTTCAGCGATAAGGGTGAACCAACGGCGAAAGTTTTCCCGGTCTGAGTAACTTTGTAACTCCGCAAAATCCGGAATACCGTCGCTGTCAGCGTCTAATGAAACTGCGTTTGAAGATTTAACCGGCGGCGTCAGGGAGCTGTTTGATTTGACGGGAGAACTGCGATGGCGGCCACTAATTTTCGCAATCGCAAAGTAGGAAAGTACCAGCACGAGGCCAAGGCCCGCGATCAGGCCGAAGCCAAACTGTCGCCGTTTAAGAAACGAGAGCATGGGGGAATATTGAGATTAAATCTCTAACACTGCGACGCGGCGTTGAACAGTCGGGGCACATGTTAACACGTCTGCACGCAGCGCCGGCTACGGATGTCGCCGCTGTGGGAAGCCACAGTTTCACCCACAGCCGTTGTTCTTTCGTGTAATTCGTGGATCGTTTTTACGCTGCCAAACAGCGATCCACGAAACGCACGAAACACGAAGAAATACACAGAGCGTTTCCGTCCAGCTTCGACGCAAAGCTGTGAAAATTCGACAGATATATTCAAACGCCGCCTGACAATACGGGTATTGCAAAAACCAACGGGCGCGGGTAGAGTGGCTGCCTTAATCAAAAATCCAGCAAGGCATCGATAAAGCTGTTCGTTGATTGCCTTTCAATTCTTGCAGGAGGAAATGCAGTGCCGACTGGAACTTGTCCGGAGTGTGATGCCGACGTTCACGTAGATACAGACGTTGATAAGGGCGAAACTGTCTCGTGTGAAGAATGTGGTACGGATTTAGAAGTGGTGGGTCTGGATCCAGTAGAACTGGACATCGTGGAAGAAGAAGATTTAGACGACGATGATGAAGACGAGTATTAACCGCCGCAAGCCGATCGTCTGTTGGCCGCGGCCCGAATTATTTTTTCCCCTCAGCCTGGAAGCCTGGACGACTTTGTCGAAGTATTAAACCCTTCGGCCCCTCAATGCGGACGTGATGAAACTGCCCGTCGCGTCTTTTGTGTTCAGGCGGATAAAAAGCAAGCACATACGCTGAAGTAACTTCTTCCGCGAGCGCGCGAAACAGTGCCTCGTAATGCTTCTCTTCTGCGTAAACAGTTCGCCCACCGGTTAATTCAGCCAATCCACTGACGTCGAGTGGAGTGGGCAAAGGAGCTGCGCTCGAGACTGCCATCACACGTGAATAAGAAGGAAGAGTCACCACATAAATGCTGGCGTCGGCCGCATTTGCTCGTTCGATGACAGTACTCGCCGAGACGGTGTCACCGACCGGGAACCCGTCTGTGATTACCAATACCGCCCGCTTCATGAAGAGACGATTGCGCGTGCGCGGCGCCTGCCGGACCAGCAACCGGATCGCGTCATCGACGGCGTCGTAGGTGTGAGTGGAGAGACCATTCGGTTCGCGTGCGATTCGTTCGAAGACGTCGTCGAGCTTCCTTGGCTCTGAGGTGAATTTTTGGAGGACCTTGACGTTCATCCCAAAGGCCATGACCGCGTACAACGCCGGATGGTCAGCGAGCTTGGCGGAGAAGGCATTTAGAGCTCGCCGCAACCGTCCCATTTCTTCCGCGGTCATGCTTCCGGAAATATCAATTGCGAATACCACTGCCAGCGGACGTGGCTGACCGCTGCGATGTTCCACCTGGAAAAATGCGAGCGGCTGCTCCACGCCGTCAACAAAAAGTTTGAAATCCTGTTTTTGCAGATTGCGGATGGGGCGTCCCTCCGCGTCAATAGCTGACACGTCCACGGATACGAGGTCAGTATCAATCTTCAGCACGTCCTCAGGCCGTTCGTCTTTCTTCGGAAAAACTTCGCGCGGGCGCTGACTCTGCGGACCGGGCGCCTGCGAAAATGAAGGCGAAATAGATGCAGCACTCAACAGGAGCACCAGCGTAAGAAGTTTTACCGAGGTGGTGAAACAGCGAGACTTGCTCATTAGAATGGAACTGCGGTTACTAACGATAATGAAAATTATACGAGCCGGAATTGGGAGATGCCACCTGTGAAAACGTCGGAAATAGCTCCAGGGTTTCAAACCATTTGGGCAACAGGAAAGGTGCTTTCCCGCATCAACCCCTCAGTTCCAGCCACCTTGCGGACGGTGATATCATTCAACCATGAAATACAAATCGATTTTCGTCGCGGTGCTCCTCTGTTTCTTGAGTATGACAGCAGTTGCTCAGGACAAAAATACCGGAGGCATTAAAGGTAAAGTTCGCGTTGAAACGGGGACGCCGGCAGGTGTCGCGGTAATCGTGCGCCAGGGCGAACACGAGGTGGCGCAAGGTGTGACTGACAAGAAAGGCGAGTTTGTGGTGACTCGTCTGGTGCCGGGCCGCTATGCGGTAACTTTCAAAAAACCGGGTTTGAACATCGGCACCATTGATGATGTGGAAGTGAAAGCGGGTAAGACTCGCGCGATCGGCGACAACCTAATGCTCGGCATCGACGAAGGGTCAATAGCTTTTATTCGAGGAAGCGTGTTCAACCAGGACGGCCGGAGCGTCCCGAATGTAAAAATTGACCTGGCGAGGATTAATGAAGACGGTACGACAAAGAAAATTGACGGACGAGTTAGTAATGAAACCGGCTCGTTTGTTTTCCGGCTGGTGCCTGAAGTAGGAAAGTACCGGGTAACCGCGAAGGGAAGCAGCGCAGAGGCTGTGAGTAAAGATGTCGAAGTCGATGGTGCCGCTGTTTATCGCGTTGCGCTGTCATTGAACATTCCGCCAAAATAAGACCCTTCGTGTGTTTGGTGTAATTCGTGGATCGTTTTTATCCGCCTAAAAAGCGAACCACGAAGTACACGAAATAACACGAACATTCATCCTTGAGTCATGGAAGAGCGTGAAGAATTTCTTACTGCTCGCCAACTTGCCAAAGTATTGCAAGTAAGCGAGTCCACCGTCCGGCGGCTGGCGCGAAAGCGCCGCATCCCTTCTGTCCGTGTCACCCCTCACATCATCCGTTTTCATCTGGATGCAGTTCGCGAAGCGCTCGAAGTGCCGCGTCATAGGATTCGGCATGGCGAATACACTGAGCGCGTGGACGATGCGCAACTGTCGTTTGAAGATTTGATGCTTACGTAGTCTGTCCACTACCTCATGGGCCATGGCACCCACCGCTCGCCCTGTTTGATGTAAATGCGCGGTTGACGAATCGGAAACTTACGGGCGAAGGCAGGGTTTGACTTCAGGAACTGCTGAATTGTCGCGTTGTCTCCGGTAGCTACTCGCCATTTGCCGGCTTCGCGAACCAAATACTGCTGCACAACAATTTTGCCTTCCGCAGCTATAGGGCTTGTGACGCGTCCAAAGAGTTCCGTATCGGCGGTTGCGAGGTCGCCGGAGACGCGCACGTTTCCAATACTGATTCGATCCAGAGTGTACCGGCCCTGCGCGCGTTGCAGTGCGCTGATGAACCGGGAACGCGACATGCGTTTTTGAGTGGCGGACGGTAGCGAGTCATAAACGGCGGTGTAGTTTTGCGAACGGAGTTGTTGAAATGTTTGTTGGACCAGGTTCCGTACGTCATCCTCCGGCGAAGCCTCCGCAACGCCCGGAAATAAAAACAACGTTGCCAGCAACGCCAACGACAATTTTATTAATGTATTAATTTTCATCCGTATCATCCCTTTGGTTCTCATCCTCTAAATCTGCTGCAGCAATTACTTCCGTCATTTGCACACGGTAGTTCAAAAACCATGCGACCAGTCCGATCGCCGCGATCACAAACGCCGCTTCCAGCCGGCCACGCAACCCCATGAAGGCGGCGACGATGATGCTAATGCCTGCGATGATCATCCAGAACAGCTTCACGCTCTGCGTCCCTACTTGACTGTTACCGGAATCCAAACATCTATAGTTCCGGGTGGATAACACACCTTGTCGTCGCACGCTTGGATGCGCAGTTTAGCGGGGATGGATGTTTGGCCGCGCCTGGCAGACGCGTCCGCCAGCAATGTCACTCTTAGGTCCGCCGCGTTCTCGTAAACCGACAGCGGCTCTTCCGAAAAAGAAAACTTCCTGCTTACGGGTTGCGGGTAATTGACCCTGGCCGCCGAGATGCCGTCCGCTTTGGGAACATTTAACTCCGTCGCGATCAAATAAGGGAAACTCGCGGGGTTGGCGTTGATGTGATAACCATGGTCAACCTTCAAGCGGACGTTTGTCTCGACTGATGCTCCTGCGTTCATCTCCACAGCCGGCGCTTCGACTGTGACTACTGTCTCCGACGCTACTCGTTTGGGTGATGGTGCGCTGGTGATTACGTCAGTGGTGGGTTGATTGCACCCGGCCAAAAGAAGTAACAGTAATGTTGCCGTCAATCCCTGGGACCGTCTATTCACGCCGATTCACCTTTTCCCTCGGGCTTCTTGATGCCAAATTTTTCGAGACGGTATTGCAGCGTGCGGAACGTCAAGCCCAGCAGCTTGGCAGACTTGGTAATGTTGTAATCCGTTTGTTCCATTGCCTGCATGATCAGGTCTCGTTCGACGTCTTCAAAACTTATACCCTCTGGCGGCAACTTGAACGCACCTTCCGCGACAGGTCGCGATTCCTGTCGCACCTCGAGCGGCAGATCTTCAACGGTAATCTCATCTCCTTCACAAAGGAGAATGGCGCGCTCGATAGCCGACTCGAGTTGTCGCACATTACCCGGCCAACTGTAGTCAACCATAAGCTTGCGTGTGTCGGGTGTTAGTCCGCGGACAAGGCGAGAAGTGTTGCGCGTGTGCTTCTTCAGGAAGTAATCGATCAGCACAGGAATGTCTTCGCGTCGTTCTCGTAGCGGCGGGACGTCAACTGAAAGAACGTTGATGCGGTAATACAGGTCATCTCGGAACCTTCCATCTACCACCATCGCGCGCAGATCACGATTGGTCGCCGCAATTACGCGCACGTCAACACTAATCTCATGGGTTCCGCCGACCCGCCTGATTTTGCGTTCCTGCAACGCGCGCAAAAGTTTTGCCTGCATTGCAACATCGAGCTCCGCAATCTCGTCGAGAAAAAGTGTTCCGCGGTCGGCAATTTCAAATAGACCCTTCTTCTCCGCGTGGGCGCCAGTGAACGAGCCTTTCTCGTGGCCAAAGAGTTCTGATTCGAGCAGGTTCTCATTAATTGCAGCACAGTTCACCGCTTGAAACATGTCCTGCGCGCGCGGCGACTGGTTATGAATCGCGCGCGCGATTAGTTCCTTGCCGGTACCTGATTCGCCGCGGATTAACACCGTGGAATTCGAACGCGCCACCTTCAGAATCATTCGTTTAACCGCTTCCATTTTCGGTGATGCCGAAATGATTTCCGTATCGAGCGCGTCTAATCGCTGGAGTGCGCGATTGATCGTTTCGAGCAGGGCCGTTTTGTCGTAAGGCTTTTCCAGGTAGTCGAAGGCGCCGCGACGAAGTGCTTCCTTGGCAGATTCGATCGAGCCATGAGCGGTCAGGAGGATGACGATGATCGATGAATCCAGGCCCAGGAGGTGTTGCAGCAGTTCAATGCCGTCCATGCCGGTCATTTTCAGATCGGTCAAAGCCAGATCGAACCGCCGATCCTTTGCAAACTTGATCGCGGCTTCGCCCGAGGACGCCGTCGTTACGTCGTAGCCCTCCCCGGTCAGAATCATTTCGAGAATTTCACGTTGCGACTTTTCGTCGTCAACAACCAGAATCGATTTTCGCGCCATGGTGATTAATCAGAAAGATGAATTATCTGATCGAAAGAATCGCTACTTCATCCTTCCGCCTACAACCTTCATCCTTCATTTCCCCTCCTTCTGCTTCGTGGGCAGGATAATTGTAAACGTCGTGCCGCTACCGGGTTTAGAAGAGACTGTTATGGAACCGTCGTGATCATCAATCGCCTTCTTCACGATAGCAAGGCCCAAACCAGTACCCGTGTCTTTGGTTGAGTAATAAGGCTCAAATATTTTCGCAATATCTTCAGCGTTAATTCCTTTTCCGGTATCGACGATCTCAACTCGTGCCGCATCGCCGTCCTCCGCCGACAATCTTATTTCGACTGTCCCACCCCGACCGTCAATTGCTTCCACGCCATTAATCAAAAGGTTCGTAAAGACGGAACGCAGCGAATCCTTATCAGCTACGACGAGCGGCAGATCTCCGTTTGCCGTTAACTTCGTCTCCGTTCCATGTTCAGCCGCTGACCCCGAGATCATTCGCAAAGCATCTTCCGCCTCAGCGCGAAGATCTAGAGGTTCCAGTTCCAGTGCCGAGGGCCGCGAGTATTTCAGGAAATCGGTGATGTGGCGATTGATCCTCGCCACTTCCGATTTGAGTTGGGTGGCCAACCGTTCAAAGGTATCGCGCTTCGCCGGTTCGGAAGGCGCGAAAGACGAACGCAGATGGTCCAAGGTTAGGTTGATATAGTTCAAGGGGTTTCTGATTTCATGCGCGATCGCTGCAGCCAGCCGGCCGACGACAGCGGCTTTCTCCACGTGATGCAGCTGGGCCTCAACCTCGCGCCCGCGTTTTAAGCGTGCGGCCATTTCGTTGAACGCCCCGGCAAGCGATCCGATTTCGTCCTGACGTTGAGTCGGTACGCGCACTTCGAAGTCGCCATGCGCGATTCGTCTTGCCGCCACAGATAGATCTTTAACCGGACGAGTGAAGCGCCAGACAAAGAGGCCCGTGACCAGCGTGGTGCCGAGCAACAGCAGCAGTGTGTAAAGTGCCGAACGTTTAGCCTGCCGTTCGAGGACATTGGCCATCGTGTTCGCGGAATCGAGTACGACCAGGATGTACCAGCGTCCTTTCGTAGTTTCGACAGGGAAGTAAAACGCGCCAGGCTGTCCCGGCTGGGGGGAAGGGGAGTTTTGAAGCCAGGGCGGTAGGTTTGTGTTGATCTCAGCCAGTTCTACTGCGGGGCTCAGTCCCGGCAGCGGCAGTTCCTGAACGTGCACGTACTGAACGGTTTTGTCTTCGTTCTCACGAGGCTGATAAGCGGGAACCAAACTGTCCTGCACCAGACCGTCGTTATCGATCACCAGTACGTTTTTGACGCGACCAGTCCGCTCGTCAAAAACCGGCTCACGCAGTTCGCTGCGCATCTGATCCAGGTAGCGGCGGCTGTTGATGCTGTTAACGCCGAGAGCGACTCCGGCCATGATCGCTTGTTCCTGTTCAATGATCAGGTGCGCATTACTTTGTACCGACCGCAGGTTTACGTAGTACTGGACACCCAACGTCAATCCCAGCAATAAAGCCAGGAGCAGAAGCAGTTGTGCACGAAAGCTATTCAGTAGCTTCGGGATTCTCATGGCACTTTGACGTGTCGAGTGGCTGGAACAGTTGTCATTTTCAATCTTTGGTCTAAGTAATCAGGATTAACTCGGAAGCGTTGTTACGAGTTGTGTACAAAAGATTACTTTTCTGTTGCTGCACTGATTCTACGGATGGTATATTTGCGCCGGTCTCGAATCAACAATGTCCCCAGGGACCGCCAATTTTAGGGAAATCTCCCGCCTCAACGTAGCAGGACCGAAGGTCCAGTTAAGTAGAAGCGTTTTTTGAGAGTCCGACTCTC
>DATEPF010000418.1:0-13288 GCA_035273325.1 Pyrinomonadaceae bacterium
CGATCCAACAGGATCTGCTTCCCTCTCAATCACCCATCCTAGAAAACTTCGACGTCGCGGGATGGAATGAGCCTGCGAATCAAACCGGGGGTGACTACTTCGACTGGCAATCGCTGCCGGACGGTCGTCTCGCTATCAGCCTTGGCGATGCAACCGGTCATGGTATCGGTCCAGCGTTGATCAGCGCTTCCTGTCGGGCTTACGCGCGCGCGAGTTTGTTGACGGCTGACGGGAAAAACGGATTACTCGGTCATCTGAATACTTTACTGGTTGATGATCTGCCCGCAAATCGATTCATCACCTTTGCGGTCGTCTTTCTTGACGCGCCGGCGTCGCGCGTGAAAATACTCTCAGCGGGTCATGGGCCAATCCTTTGGTACCAGCAGGAACAAGACCAAATCGAGAATCTCGAGGCCCAGGGAATTCCTCTCGGTATGATGGCCGGAGTGAAGTACGGGCAGGCAAATGAAAGAACTCTCGCGCCGGGTGACATGTTGATGCTGGTTACTGACGGCTTTTATGAGTGGGAGAATCCCAGCGGCGAACAGTTTGGATTGAAACGGCTTGAAGTAGTTGTCCGTGAGACCCGAGCTTGCGGCGCCGACGCAGTCATCGAGCGATTGCGTTGGGCGGTGGAGGATTTCTGCAAAGGGACTGCCCAACAAGATGACCTCACGGCCATCGTTATCAAGCGAAAGACTTCTCCCTTAAGCCTGCCAAATTACGTGAATTAAGCAAGTTCGGGGTTGATTCATCTTATTTCGTGTTGCTTCGTGTGTTTCGTGCAATTCGTGGATTGTTCTTTTGCTGCCTGGAAAAACTATCCACGAATGGCACGAAATACACGAATAACACGAAACGTGTTGAACCCGACTTTGAGGGAAGCCTCCCCTGTCATTTGTGACAGGTTGTTACCCTTCCGTACAACGATAAAATTATTCAGAAAACCTTATAAGCGTCGCATAGCAACGACCCGCTGTGCCTTAACTTTATGCTTGCGGAAGGGTGAGCCAAATGAAAGCTGTGCCAAAAGTAGTGTCCGTAACGCCGGCCGCGCCGGAACCCCCGGCAACGACAGCGTCCCTCCCACTGATGGATGTGTTGATTCGAATTACTTTGCTCGGTGCACTCGCCATACTTTGTTACCGAATCTTCTCGCCATTCCTGACGCTGACCGTCTGGTCCATCATCCTGGCGGTCACGTTGTATCCGTTGCATCAACGATTCGCCCGCCGGATTGGCGGGAAGCAAGGGCTGGCCTCCACTATTCTGATTGTCGTGGGACTTCTGTTGATCATCACACCAGTGGCATTGCTGCTGAATTCCTTTGCCGACTCCACCCGTTATTTCATCAGCGCCGTGCAGCAAGACAAACTGGATATTCCTCCGCCGCGAGCAGGCATTGAGCACTGGCCGTTGGTCGGCCGGCGGCTGCACGACGGTTGGTCCAAAGCACATTCTGATCTGCCGGGATTTGTGCGAAGTATGCAGCCGAAGATCGGGCAACTGGCCCAGAGAGCGCTTGGTATGGTCGCAAGCATTGGGACGAGCTTGTTACTGTTTCTGGTCTCATTTGTCGTCGCTGGGATACTGATGGCCTACGGTGGCTCAGGAGAGGGGTTTGGTCGAGGGCTTTTCGTGCGTGTCGCCGGCGCTACCAGAGGCGAGTCGCTATTCAAACTAACAACGGCAACCATTCGCGCTGTCGCGTCCGGCGTTATCGGTGTCGCCTTCATTCAGGCGACACTGGTCGGATTGGCGCTGCTGCTCGCCGGCGTACCGGCGGCGGGCGTTTTGGCCGTCATTGCGCTCGTGCTGGCTATTGCTCAACTCCCCGCACTGCTTATCACGCTTCCGGCCATCATTTACATATGGACGAGCGGTCATTACGGTACCGGCATGGCGATCACCCATACCGTCATCCTGTTGCTGGTTGGCATCGCAGACAACATTTTGAAACCATTGATGCTCGGCCGCGGCGTTGATGTACCAATGCCGGTGATTTTGCTCGGCGCATTAGGTGGGATGGCTAGCGGCGGAATCCTGGGAATGTTTGTCGGCGCTACGTTGTTCGCGATTGGACATCAAGTCTTCATGATGTGGCTCAACGAGAAGTCCAACTTGGATCCGGTAGTGTCACAAGCCGAGGCGATTGAACTGGGCCAGGCTGCAGCTAAAACGTGATCCTGGTGTGGCCGGTACACGATTTCAACAAATCCCTTTGAGAGCCTGTGTGGTTTCCTCGCTGCGTTTCTGCTGAAGTTCATTAACCCAATTGGTAACGGTTTGGACCATCTCGCGCGCGGTCTGCGCTGCGGTGTTTTCCCTGACGACGGACTTTTGATTACTCCCGCGCTCGTGTTTCTTGATGATTTTGATAGCTTTCTTTTCTGACATTTCAAACGCCTTGCGCCGAAGCCGGGGCCATTAACTAGTTAAGATTCCAAATCTTCGAGCGCTTTATCGCCTCTGGATGTTTATGAGCTTCCACGGGTTTTGAAAGAGCTCCATCTCGAGTTCGTTCTCTTTGCCTATTTTTAAAC
The DNA here is from genome assembly GCA_035273325.1 of Pyrinomonadaceae bacterium. Classification (GTDB taxonomy): domain Bacteria; phylum Acidobacteriota; class Blastocatellia; order Pyrinomonadales; family Pyrinomonadaceae; genus PSRF01. The sequence continues at coordinate 2,544 of DATEPF010000418.1, forward strand.
GGCAAGCTGGATACAGCGTGCCCGTGTTTTTCTTCCTGTCCTTACTAATGACAATCTCTACTCCTGCCAGCGCGTAATCGGACGACCGGCTGTCCGCCCAAACTTCACCAAAGCGAAGAGGACGATCGGCCACCAGCCGCAACACGGTGCTGCCGTCCGGTTGCGGAAATACCTTGACGTAGTTGACGTCATATCCCAGGGTCCCGGTCACCGCCATCCGGCCTTTACTCTTCATCTTGTCCAGGCTGTTAACCAGGCCCTCGTTTCCTCTCTGCTTAAACGCCTCGATCATTCCAGCTCGCTCTTCATCGCTGCTTATTTCCTCGATGATTAGTTTGATGCTGACTGACCTTCCCATCTGCGTAGACGTTCCCATCGCCTGCGCGTCGATGTGAATTCGTTTGGGTAACTTTTGAGCAGAGCTTAGGTTCGTGGTCAGTAGTAGCAAGCCCAACACGGCGGCAATCTGCAACATTTTGAAATTTAACGTTCGCATGTTCACTCTCCTGGTAATAGATCTGATTGTAGGAAGGAATGACGAGAGAACTACTGTCACTATTGACAGGGGGAGATGGTGAGACGTCCGCTCGATACTGGTTCAGTTTGGCTTTAACGCTGAAGGCGTTCGCTAATTACAGCCCAGGGTTGCGCTTTGGCAACCCTGGGGATAGAAGGTGCGCAATAGTCTCTCAACTCTGAAGGAGTTGCGGGGCTTCTTTAAGCACCTTCGACGCAACCCCTTCAGGGTTGCGAAACCTTTTCCAGGGGGTCTGAACCCAGGGTTGCCAAAACGCAACCCTGGGCTGTAATTAGCGAACGCTTTCAGCGTTGAAGCCAAAGTGAACCAGTACGCGCCGCTCCTGTAGTTTGACCCTCGAGGCGAGCCAATCACTTCATGACTTGTTCGTAGATCAGTTGGTATGGATCGGGCTTGATTCCAAGGTCGCCGCGAAACGGACGATCAAGAGCAAAGGTCATGAAAATTACCAGGCCGATGAAGATCGCCAGTAGTAGCACCAGGATTACCTGAAGGCGGGCCTCCTCCACTCTGAAAAAGAAAGAAGCAGTCAAGCCGATAAGAGCACCAAGAATAATTACCACCCACATCACGGTTGGCAACCGGGTCTGCACCGCTTCGAGTCGAAGATTGCGGGCCTTTATCATCTCGTTATAGGCGCGCAGGGCCTCTCCATGAAGAAGTTTTTGACTCTCACTTGCCGGCTCAAACTTCATAAGAATTCCCTGGAAACGATACATACGCGCTATACCGCCCCGGGGGACCTCGCCTTTTCGTTGTAAAGGCCAGGCTTCATAGATTGTTTGTTGGGTGTAATAACGAAGTTCGTTTTGCAGCGTCGGGCTAATCGAGTCGGGGTATCCGCTCACATCGCGATAAAGCGCGGCCAGCGCTGTAGCTTCCTGGGAAACCACCGCCGAAGCGCTGGAGTGCGTCTGCCACACACTCACGGCGATAAGCGCCAGGGCCAGACCATAAAACACCATTATCGACTGCAACATGGCGCCGGTGAATTCCGAGTCTGAAACGTGCACGCTCAAACGCGGCAATACATAACGTCGGACCACCACCAGCCCGGTCATGGCAAACACGCACAATGACACGATTATGGCCGGTCCAACGATAAGTAAGGGGACATCGAAGAGCCATTCCAGCATTACCAATAGTTTAGGAACAGGAACTAAGGACGGTAACTGTCAAATCTGACAGTCAAGATGGCGTCGCCCGATTTCAGGTGGGTAACTCGGGCATCAGATAAAACATGAGCGCAATGATCGCGTAAACCGTTATTAGTTGAACTCCTTTATACCAATTCGATTGGCCGTCGCCACAGACCATCGCACCGATTAGCACGGCCATGAAAAGTGCGCCGATCTCGGCCCGGCCAAATGCCAAATCAAGTGGCTGTGGCGCAATGAAATAACTTGCCAGGACCAACAGCGGAGCCACAAACAACGCGATCTGTATGCAGCTTCCCAACGCTATACCGACCGACAAGTCCATCTTATTCTTGCCGGCCATCGCCAACGCCGAACCGCTCTCCGCCGCGCCACCCACGATTGCAATGAAGACGATTCCAATGAACATCTGAGACATGCCGAGCGATTGACCCGTCGCCTCGGCAGCTCCCACCAAAATCTCGCTCATCCACGCTGCTAGTACGGAGGCGGACACCAGGGTGCCAATGGTCCGAGGCAACCCCCAATCTTCCTCTTCATCATGACGTGCTCGATCTCCGGTTTCGACACTCGCAAAAGCACTCGAGTGCGTTTTTAACGAATACAGAACATATAGTCCGTATGCGACGAGCAGCATCAAGGCGATACCAACATTCAGAATCTGTTTTTGCCTGATGACCGTTTCCGGAGCGAATACGCGGCTGAAGGCGCTGGGCACGGTCATACTGATCGCAGCCAAAAACATCATCGTGCTGTAGGTGCGAGCGGCCATCGGATTAAATCGTTGCTCATGAAATCTGAGACCACCCAAAAGGAAAGCGCCACCCAACGCCAACAATAGATTGGCAAGGATCGCGCCGACCAGCGAAGCTCTGACCATCCCCAGGTAGCCGGCCCTTAGCGCTACGAACGAAATGATTAGTTCCGGGGCGTTCCCGAATGTTGCGTTCAGCAGTCCTCCGACTGCGTCACCCGTGCGCTTCGCGAGTTGTTCAGTGGCGCGCACGATCATGGCCGCGATGGGAACAATCGCCAGGGCCGCCGAAAAGAAAATCGCGGCCGCGGGAATGCCACCTACGTGTTCCAGTGCGACACTGACTGGCACAAAGATCAGCAACCAGTTGATCGGTGTTCTTAACGCCTTGCCAAGTGGAGTACTTAATTGAACTGTAGAAGCGTGATGCATTTCAGCTCTTTGGAGTGCGCCGACCTGTCGGCGCTTTGCTTGCGGGCGACCTGTCGCCGCCTCTTGTATTTATCTTTGACCTTGGTAAAACAGGCGCCGTCGAGCCGGCGCGGACCAAAGCGCCGACAGGTCGGACGCACTCCAGGATGGGACTACTCAATACGCATTCAGACCTTCTGCTCGAAACAATGCACAGGTGGATTCAATCAGTTCGAGGCTGGGAGACTTGACGTCGTTAAGCGTGTAATTGATTCCAAGATTGTTCCACTTGTAGCGTCCCATTTGATGAAAGGGAAGCACTTCTACGCGTTCTGCATTACCCAAACCCGACACGAACTTTGCTATCTGGATGATGTCATCAGCGTTATCAGTTAAGCCGGGCACAAGTACGAAGCGGATCCAAATTGGCCGGTCAAGGGCCGCCAGACGCCGCGCGAAATCGAGCGTTGGGCCAATTTCTTTTCCGGTGAGCTTCCGATGCTTTTCATCGCCCCACGTCTTGATACCAAGCAGGACGAGATCGATTTTTTCCAGCTCTTCATCTGAAAGCCGCTCGCCCAGATAGCCGTTGGTTTCGATTGCCGTATGAATCCCCAAGCCCTTCGCGGCGGTAAGAAGCCTGACCGCAAAACGATCCTGAATCAGCGGTTCCCCACCGCTAAGCGTGAATCCTCCTGACATGACCTTTAACCCGTAAGCATATTGGCGGAGTACGCTGGTGGCGCGCTCAACCGTCACCGGCATCCCGTTTATCAAGCTCCAGGTGTCGGGGTTGTGGCAATACAGACAGCGCCACTGACAACCTGCGGTCCACCCGACCACTCGTATGCCTGGTCCATCGACAGCAGAGCCGGTTGTAAACGAATGCATGAAACCCATATCGCCGGTTTCCAGGGCCTTCTTGACAGCCGATTCCGGCACACCGGCACCTTGGTTTACACAGAGTTCATAGGGACTTTTTCCTTGTAACGGCTTAGGTGATGCGGCGTGTAACGCGGTCATTATGTTGCCCCTCAAAGGCATTAACTTACCTGACTCATTAGTAATGATTTTCCTGGCTTCCTTCAAAAATCGAGTTCAACACGTTTCGTGTATTTCGTGCAATTCGTGGATAGCTGTTTAGTTAGCAAAAGAAAACGATCCACGAAACACACGAAATAACACAAAATAAGATGAATCCTCCTGTAATGAGCCGGACACCAGCTCAGCCCGCGCCGTGGAAGGTGCGATTGATGACATCTGTCTGCTGCTCGCGTGTCAGTCGCACAAAATTTACGGCGTAACCCGACACACGAATTGTGAGACTCGGATACTTTTCCGGATGGTCCATTGCATCTATCAGCATGTCGCGATTCAACACATTGATGTTCATGTGAAAACCGGTGATGCCAAAGAACACATCCAGTATCTTGCGCAAGTTCAGGATCCGCTCGTCAGCCAGCCTGCCGAGGCCCTCCGGAACCAAAGTCGTTGTCAAAGAAATACCGTCAGCCGCATCGCGGTATGGAATCTTCGAAACAGAAGCCGCCGAAGCGTGAATTCCATGACTATCGCGGCCATGCATCGGATTGGCTCCAGGGGCAAAGGGTTCGCCGTGTAACCGGCCGTCAGGGGTGTTGCCGGTGGCCTTGCCATAGACCACGTTGGAAGTAATCGTCAGAATCGATTGGGTATGAATGGCATTGCGATAAGTAGGAAACTTTCGCAGCTTGCCCATGAAAGTTGTGACTAGCCATGAAGCCAAATGGTCCACCCGGTTGTCATTGTTGCCAAATTGAGGGAACTCGCCATCTGTTTTGTAATCAACTATCAGACCTGTCTCGTCACGAACGACTCGGACTTTTGCGTAACGTATTGCTGACAAGCTGTCTGCGACTACTGACATACCCGCCATACCGAAAGCCATGGTCCTCACAGGTGCGTAATCGTGCAACGCCATCTCGATACGCTCGTACGCATACTTATCGTGCATGTAATGGATGATATTCATCGCATTCACGTAAACACCGGCAAGCCAATCCATCATTTTTTCAAATCGCTCGCGCACGTCGTCGAATTGGAGATAGTCACCCTGGACCGGGTCACTCTTAGGCCCGATCTGCTTGCCGCTTATCTCATCGCGCCCGCCGTTAATCGCATACAGAAGACACTTGGCCAGGTTGGCGCGTGCGCCAAAGAACTGCATCTGTTTGCCCATTAGCATTGGCGATACACAGCAGGCAACGGCCCCGTCGTCGCCCCACGAACGGCGCATAATCTCATCACTTTCGAACTGAATGGAGCTGGTGTCGATCGCGACTTTGGCGCCGAAACTACGGAACGCATCGGGCATTCTCGGCGAATACCAGATGGTCATGTTTGGTTCAGGCGCCGGGCCGATGTTGTAAAGCGTATGCAGATAGCGGAAGCTGCTCTTGGTCACCAGCGACCGGCCATCGTCGCCCATACCCCCGATCGACTCCGTTACCCAGGTGGGATCTCCCGCAAACAACTCATCATATTCGGGTGTGCGGAGAAAACGGACGATGCGCAGCTTAATTACAAAGTCGTCGATTATTTCCTGCGCCTGCTCCTCAGTTAAGATTCCTGCATTTAGATCACGTTCAAAGTAGATATCGAGAAAAGTTGAAGTCCGGCCCAGCGACATAGCTGCGCCATTCTGTTCTTTAACTGCAGCGAGGTATGCAAAGTAGAGCCACTGGACCGCCTCGCGTGCGTTGGCGGCCGGAATTGTGATGTCAAACCCGTAAGAGGCAGCCATCTTTGCCAATTCCTGAAGCGCGCGTATTTGTTCGCTGAGTTCCTCGCGATCGCGGATGATCTCGTCGGTAGACATCTTTGAGTCGAGGCTATTTTTTTCTTTTTGCTTTTCTTCAATTAGCCGCGTTACGCCGTAGAGTGTCACCCGCCGGTAGTCACCAATAATCCGGCCGCGTCCATAAGCGTCGGGAAGTCCGGTCAGAATGTGGGAGCTGCGACAGCGCCGCACATCTTCAGTGTAGGCATCAAAGACGCCATCGTTATGGGTCTTTCGATATTTACTAAAGGTTTCGACAACAGCCGGGTCAGGCTCGTAGCCGTACGTCTTGAGAGCATTCGCAATCATGCGGAAGCCGCCGTTCGGCATGATGGCCCGCTTGAGAGGCGCCTCCGTTTGCAGACCCACAATCACTTCATTTTGCTGATCGATGTAACCGGGGGCGTGGGCAGTAATAGAGCTGGGAATTTGCGAGACATCGAGCACGCCTTTCTTGCGTTCTTCGAGAAATAATTCATTCAAACGGGCCCAGATATTTTTGGTGCGTTCCGTCGCGGAAGCGAGAAACGATTCGTCGCCGTCATACGGCGTGTAGTTCTGTTGAATGAAGTCACGAACGTTGATTTCGTTCTGCCAGAGACCGGGTGTGAACCCGTTCCAGGGTTTACGCTTGGTGTTGATGTCGACTGCTGCCCCAACCATTTCTTTTCTCCTTTAACTTGCCAGCTCTGCATAGCGTGGTCTCAATCCCAAAAGAGTCCCGGTATGCTGAGCAATCATCAGTTCTTCGTTCGTTGGTATTACCCAGACTGAAACTTTGCTTTCCGGTCGGGAAATTCGTTTGGCTGCATTAGCGTTTGCTTCTCCATCCAACTCAATTCCCAACCATGCGGATGCATCGCTTATTCTTTTGCGGATGACGGGCGATCTCTCGCCTATGCCGGCGGTGAACACCAACGCATCGAGACCGCCAAGCACGGCGGCCAGCGCGCCAATTTCCTTGACTGCGCGATAGACAAAGTAATCGACTGCCAGACGAGCTTCGGGCTCGTCCCGGCCGAGCAGGTCACGCATGTCGTTACTGATTTCAGAAATGGCGAGCAGTCCGGATTTCTTGTAGAGAATTGTCTCCACCTCTTTCGTCGACAGGCCGAGAGTTTGGAAAAGGTAAAGAACCACGCCGGGATCGATCGCGCCCGGCCTGGTCCCCATGCATAGACCATCAACGGCGGTGAACCCCATCGTCGTGTCCACACTTTTCCCGTCTTTCAAGGCGCAGAGACTGGCGCCGCTGCCGAGATGAGCAACGATTACCCGGCCTCTCGCGATCCCCGGCGCAAACTCCGGCAGCACGGAAGCGATGTACTCGTAGGAAATGCCGTGAAAGCCATAGCGTTCAATGCCGTAATTGCATAGCTGACGCGGCAACGGCACCAACTCAGCCACGCGCGCGTGACCACGGTGAAAACTCGTGTCGAAGCAGGCGACTTGCGGCACTGCCGGCAGCCGATCTTTTACCGCTTCGATCGCCGCGAGGTTATGCGGCTGATGCAATGGAGCGAGAGGGACCAGTTTGTGCAGCTCCTCAAGCACTTCATTCGTTACGATCGTTGGGCCGTTAAACGATGGACCACCATGTACCACGCGATGCCCAACCCCGAGGACTCGCGCTCCGCCGTACCTTGATTTAAGCCAGATCGAGAGGGCATTGATTGCATCGCGACTATCGCGGACGTGGTCCAAGGCGTCGTCATTGAGCCTCTCGCCACGCCTATCCTTAACGGATAGTCGGGGTGATGTACCTATGCCCTCGATCTGGCCCCGCGCTTCCAGACGCCACTTCTCGCCACCCGGGCGCTGGAAAACGCAGAACTTAAGGCTTGATGAGCCGGCGTTGAGTACTAAAGCAAAGTCATCCATAACAAATAGAGGGTTGGGATTTCACACTCGAATTCTCTGTGTTTCAGTGCTCTCGGGGGCTTCTTCAACCCAGTAGAGCTTTCATCGTGAACGTGGTCAGGAGAACGGTTCCCAGCAGTACCGCTGCGAAGGCCATTTGGAAATAAGGGTTACTAAGTACATTTACTTTCGTGCCTATTCGTTGCTGGGTCCGGTAATACTGAATCATCATGACAAACAACGGAGCGGTCCCGGCCAGGATCATGAACATGCCGAAATTCCGCGGTGTCTGAGGTCGCATAAAGGGCACCGAAGAATTCTCTTGCAGGTATCGCAGCACCTGATAAATCGCAAATCCAAAGCCGATAAAGTTTAAAGAGGTCCGCACTCCGGCCAGCAAACTGCGGTCTGCTGCCAGTACTGTTCGTTCAAGCGCGAGCCTATCAGCCAGTTTCGGTTGTACCTTGTCTTCGATTTCTGCTACTCCCACACTGTTTTCCCTTGAGACATTTGCTACGCGGAGCGCCCAGGTGGACCAGGATGTGCCGCCAATGTTGATCGGATTCTTGCCGGACACGCTTCACCTCGCCCTCGCCGGCTGGCGCCTCGCATGAGCTACCAACTTCGCGACGGCGCAACTGGCTATGCGCGATCGGACACTGTCTGCCCGGCTGGTCAGAATTACCGGCACGCGGGCGCCGAGCACCATGCCGGCACTGTCAGCGTTAGCAAGAAAACTTAATTGCTTGGCGAGAATATTTCCCGCTTCGAGATCAGGCGCCAACAAAATGTCCGGGTCGCCGGCCACATCGGACTTGATGCCCTTAGTCTCGGCTGCCTGTTTACTGATCGCATTGTCGAACGCCAGTGGACCATCAAGGAGACCGCCTTTAATCTGGCCGCGCTCGGCCATCTTGCAGAGTGCGGCGGCATCGAGAGTCGCAGGCATTTTTGATGTCACTGTTTCTACGGCCGCAAGAATCGCCACTTTGGGCTTTTCTAATCCCAGCGCAATTGCGAGATCGATTGCGTTCTGACAAATGTCGACCTTGTCTTCCAATACCGGCGCAATATTGATAGCGGCATCAGTAACGATCAGAACTTTGTGGTAGGTGGGTACATCCATCACGAACGCATGACTGATGCGCCGTCCGGTACGCAAACCGCCTTCGCGCGAAACAATCGCCAACATCAATTCGTCTGTATGTAAACTTCCTTTCATCAACACTTCAGCCCGGCCTTCGCGAATGAGTTGGACAGCTCTCGACGCCGCGGAGGCGCTGTCAGGAGCATCTACAATTTCTATATCTTCGAGATCGAGATTCACAGACCTGGCGGTTTCTGCGATCTTCGCGGCCGGACCTACGAGAATTGGGAATATGAGTTTTTGTCGGCCGGCCTCCACGGCGCCCGTTAAAGCCGATGGCTCACATGGATACGCCACTGCGGTGGGGACGGGCTCAAGACCAAGACAGCGCTTTAGCAGTCGTTCGTATTTTCCGGTTCCCGTTGCCGTTGCTTGCCTCATTTACTAACCTCCCCGGTGTTGAGAGCGGGTCGCACGGCGGGGCCCGTTTCTTTCAAAAAGAGCGCCAGGATTACAGCGATCACGACTCCAAAAAGGAGCGGCGCAAAGGTGACCTGATAATGATGGAGGTTCAGGATCTCTGCGCCGCCCGAAACGCGCAACAGAATCCATCCGAACACTGGACCCAGCAGCGCGCTAAAAGTGAAGTTGAGAAAATTGACGACACCCGTTGCAGTGCCGCCTAAGTCTGGCGGGTTAGCTTCTTTGATAATTGTGTAAGGCAGCATCGCGGCACCTGAGGCGACGCCTGCCAACAAACCGAGAACATACGGTGGGAAGACGCTCGCATTTCCGAAAAGTATCAACGCCATGCAGGCGAGCAACACCAACGCTGCTCCCACTACCACCGGTTTGCGCCGGCCAATGCGATCGGAAACGAAACCAAGCAGCGGACAACCAATGATCCATCCGAACGGAACAGTTGACGAACGCAATACTGACGTTGCGTAGTCGAAGCCGCGGGCCTCCTGCAAGTACCGCACGCCCCAGATCATGTCGAAGATCGTTGTCGGCATGAACATTAGTCCGGCAACCAAACCGCACAAGATCGATTGCGGATTCCGAAACACGATGCCAAAGCCGCGGGCCGTGCTTTTGAGCCATGGACCAGACTCCCGCTTTGGTCCTTCGTCAGGGATGAGGAGGAAAAGCAGGATACCGATGAACATTCCACCGATACCCATCCACATCCAGAAGTAGCTCCAGCTAATACCGCTGCCGATCAGTGGGCCAACGACGAACTGACCCGCTGAGCCGCCCGCCATACCAAACATTTGCGTGGCCCCAATCAGCGTAGCTGCCTGCGAAGCAGGAAAGTTTTTGGTGGCAATGTAAACAGCGCCAACAAGTGCGAAGACGCCGCCGGCGCCTTGAAGAAACCTGCCGGCGCTTGCTAACTGAGGGTACCCGGTAGAAAAAAGTAGTGCGCCGATTCCAACCACGACGGCAGCCGCTGGCAACAAGCGGCGCGGTCCCAGGCGATCCATCGCCGCGCCCGCCACCAGGCTGAAAGGTGAATAGCCGTAGTAAAAGAGTCCAACTATCGATGCTACGCCCAGGGCGGTGAGGCCGAACGCTTCGGACAACTCCGGCATCATCACCGCCGGCGCGGAACGCAGTGCGTACTGATAGAAGTAGAAGACAGCCGTCAGTAGCCAGGCGACAACGATTATCCTGACGCTGTTTAGGACGTCGCGTCTGGGCGCGATTTGTGCTGCCGCCTGAGCCATAGACGATTCCCCTGTAACGCGCGGATCAACGCGACAGATCGGCTTTTACTCTATTGCCTTAGCAGCAACGCGAAACTGTCAAAACTTACAGGTGTTCTTATGATTGGGGATGTCGGCGGGCTTAAAGTACATATTTCGTGTTATTCGTGGATCCGTTTTTTAAGCCGCAAAAGAACGATCCACGAAATACACGAAACACACGAAATAAATGAGGCGCTGTGTAGTTCGGCTTTTAAGGCAAAAGCCGACGATTATTAAAACGCGATGATCGACTGGACCATCGGCACCCAACCGTTCATGCCAGCGGTATACGGAGTAAACGCGCCGCTGTAAGGTGCTCTGTTAACCCGCATGATCTCAGCGTTGAGCCATAAACGCTCGGTTGGAAGG
>DATEPF010000419.1:0-12068 GCA_035273325.1 Pyrinomonadaceae bacterium
GCTGGATTTCTCATAGCATGGGTCGGCACCGGTGGAGCATTTGCTTTCGATACGGGAAGCTTCGTGTTTGTCGCTTGCTGTTTATTGTTGATGCGTAGTCCGTCGAATTCTGATGCAGCTGCCGAACAAATCCTGGCTAGAGCTGATGCCCGGAAATCGCAACTGTTACGTTCCATCCGGGAAGGGTTGCGTTACACATACTACGAACCGACCCTCAGGGCTTTGATCACTATCACCGCGGTAGTCGAATTTGCTTTCGCCGGTCCATTCACTGTTGGCCTGGCATCTTTGGCTAACGTCAAATTCGCCGGAGGCGCCGCCGCTTTTGGTGCGATGCTTTCATCACTCGGTGGTGGTTTGTTAGTGGGAACTATGGCAGTGAGCGCTATACACACCAAATACAGTTTTGGAAAAACCATCCTGACGTTAACAACCGCCTTAGGAGTCGGGCTGACACTGCTTGGGGTAGTACCAAACGTTATCTGGGCCTGTGTTTTGATAGCCGTAATGGGAATGATTGCCGGTTACGTACAGGTCCTAATGCAAACCTGGTTGCAAACAAAGTCTGACGCGCAGATGCGAGGCAGAGTGATGAGCGTAGTTATGTTAAGCGCTTATGGGTTAACGCCACTTTCATATGTCCTGACCGGCGCCTTGTCTCAGATCAGCATCTCGTTCATGTTTTTAGTGACGGGTGCTTTCCTGCTAATTGCACTGGCCTTTTGTGCTTTTGGATCTTCAGGTCGAGCGCTGGTCCTTAGCGGACAGGAAAAGTGAAGCGAGTTGGACCGTCCGTTGACAGGTATTTATGGCCAGCTTACCCTCTCTCTGCATTCTTAATTGAAACTCAACTTAACTGTTTTGCCCTGAGAGTTTTCGATGTCAAACACTGCGAATAATGAAGTCGCCGGTGCTGTAGCTTTGACCAAACCGAGCGCGGAATTACGCTGGGGACTCACTCTGGACGTTGAGGAAGAAAACCCGGTAGTGCGGTTGAATGGCGCGAAGTACAAATTCGCGGGTGTTCCGGTTCCATTAATGTTCGCGGTGCTGAATTTTCTGAACGGCCGCGAACCGAGTGACCAAGAAAAACAGGAAATTGGTTTGACGCCGGAAGTTGTAAGCACGGTCGTTGAAGTCTTATGCAATCACCAGCTAGCAGTTGACCTGGATCAAGTTGGGGAGGAAACGATAGCACCGGAGAAATGTGTCTCCCTTTGTCGAAGTTTCTTTCCATTCTGGAAAGAGAAGTTAGTAAGTCATCCGTTATGGGGCTTGCTGGCAAGTGGCGAAGCCAGTCAAGCTCAATTCGTGGGATGGTTAGTTGAGAACTTTCATTTCATCGAAGGAATTCATGACCGACTCGCGGTGGCAATTGCTGAATGTGACAATCCTGATGTGAGAGCACTGTTATCGGAGCACTACTCGGAAGAGCACGATCACAGTATCTATTTCATGTCGTCGCTGAACGCACTTGGCTATGATCCGAAAGCAATATTAAATACGCGTCCCTTGCCCGGAACACGAGCGGTGCTCAATTTCATGCGACAGTGTGGCCGTCGAGATTCGCTGCAATATGGTGTCTGCACGGCATTCTTCGAAGCTTCAGGTGGTACTCGCGAGGCCGCGGAGCAGTTTTACGGCTTGTTAATGAAGCCGTACATCGGCGAGAAACTCGAGGCAATTGATCCGCTCGTGGAACACGTAGCCCTCGACAATGCTTGCGGACACGACAGTTTTATCGACGATTTTGTGAATCAGATAGGCCCGGTGTCGCTGTCGCGGGCCTCCGCGGCGATTAGTGCCTGCGCCTTGTTAGTCGAAACCCTCTACCTTTGGACCACTGACATTATGCGCGCCTATGATCAGCCTCACGTGGTCTTGCGGAACTCTGCTCAGCAATACCGATACCCTGATCGTGAACCTGCCCCTCTCTGAGTTCCCTATGAGCAACCCGTCTGCGTCCTTCACGTATCCACTACTGGCGTCTCAAGTTGAACCAGACGAGCTCCGAGCAGCCCTCAAGGACGATGCTGAACAAGAATTGATCCTGAACTGTCGTACTCACTTAAACGGATCTGAAAGTATCGACGACATTGCGTGTGTAAACGGAATTTCCACTGCCCAGCTCCAAAGACCGTTGTCTGCTTTGGCTGAGCGCGGCCTGGTTATCGACACGCACGCAATGCTAAATGCAAAAGCGACGGAACAGTTGCTCGAGTCGTTTGTTATCGAGAGTTGTTTTTGGAGTCGTGAAGTTTTGACGACACGTTTTTTTCGAAGATTACGCGCCGGCGATGCTACATCGAATCTGATCAGCGGTTGGGTAATCGAAACTTTTCATTATGTTGCTGCCGCAAACGAATACACAGCGGCGGCCGTCGCGTATTGCCACGACAATCTCACAACGCGGCGCAGGTTGGCAGATCGATATTTTGAACAGCATCAGGAAAGCGAAGTACTGCTGAAAGGATTAGTGGCGGCCGGCATGGAATCGAGCCGCGTTGTGAAGTCTTTTCCCTTAGCTTCCACTCGCGCACTAATTAATTTTCTTACCGAACTAGCAATCACCGATTGGCTTGCATTTAGCGGCGCCCTGGAAATCGTCTACGCCGTGAACCGGGGAACGTTAGATCAGAACATCGCAGAATATTACGAGCAGCTCGCCCAGCAGTATCCGTTTGCTTCCGAAGTTTTGGATTCAATGGCGGCGTTCGCATCTGGTTCCGATCTCGCGCGACGCCAGGGCGGGTTCTTATTGCAGGCCATTATCGATAGCGCCGCAACAGAAGGTTCCTCAACTGGAAATCGGTTGGTCACTGCCCTGCGTGACACCTATGAGCACTTCGCGCTTTTCTTTGAAGGCGTTGAAGACTACTACTCCGAACCGCATATCTTGTTGCCGCGCCGGCCGCTCGACATACGCACTGAACTTTAATCCGGTTTGCTCAAAAGTCGAATTCAACACGTTTCGTGTAATTCGTGGATCCGTTTTTTAAGCTGCAAAAGTACGATCCACGAAATACACGAAACACACGAATTACACGAAACGTGTTGAATTCGACTTTTTGCGGCGAAGCCTCACCGGTGGATACCGGGTATCCACTTGTCACTCCCGTATACACCCGCTCAACAACCGCACGAAATTCATTTTTCACGTACTAAATGCGAAAAAGTGCCTTCAGACACTAGCTGGAGCCTCTGTGCGTATATCTGGTAACCACTTTTTCTCCGTTGGTCCATGCGGCGAAATGTAATTCGCGTCCGACGCTAACCCGTTAGTCCTAAAGCACTTACGGCGCTACCAAGTTCAACTGCAACTGTGGCACAAGCGTTGTAATGACATGGGCAACTCGCTTCTTTGCAACGGTCGACTTGATAGGAAAAGTTATTCGAGACGACTAATAAAAAGTAACCGTCCGGATCCAGGAGAATGACAATGAACACGAATACCAACAACAACACCGAAAACAAAAACAAAGCCCCGAAAGCATCCTTGAACATCAAGGTTGAAGTTTCCAAAGACGACACCAAGCAGCTTTGCAAAGGCATCATGCTCGCCGATTACTGTCGCGGGATCATGTTAGCCGACTAACAGTCGCTCACCCCACTTTGCAGGCAGCGCAGTGGACGGACTCCAGCTCAGGACCTAAGGCGACTAAAAATCAATCGTTCGATTTCAGGAGAGTAAGACAATGAATAAAGCGACCACCAACGTTGAAAAGAAAGCGGAAGAGCACAAGGCAACTTTGAACATCAAGGTTGAGGTTTCAAAAGACGACGCGAAACAGCTTTGCAAAGGCATCATGCTGGCTGACTATTGTCGCGGTATCATGCTGGCAGATTAAAAATTTCCGAAGCCGAACGGCTTTGGGTCTATGAGCTGGAGTTGGGGAAGGTGGCCGAGTGCGGCCCCTTCCCCATACTTTTTTTTACCTCGTGTTTCCCTCGTCCTTACCAACCGCCCACCCCTCACCTTCTAACAGATGCATAATCTCTGGCAACCAGGCTAAGTATCGACACTCCAAAACTTTGTTGACAGGTAACCTAACGCTGGTTCAAATTAGCCGACTCCATTTCCACTCGTAACCACCGGCAAGTTGATCGACTAATTTACCAGCACCGCCAGGAGAGAAATGAGCTCGTTTTGGCAGGATATCAGGTACGGCCTCCGGGTCATGAGAAAGAACCCGGCGTTCATAGCCATTGCCGTTTTTGCCCTGGCCCTCGGCATCGGCGCCAATACGGCAATTTTCAGCGTAGTAAATGCGATATTGCTGCGGCCGGTTAACTATCAAAATCCTGAGCAGCTCGTGATGGTATGGGAAAAAAGTGCGAAGCGTGGTTTTGGACAGATTCCCACTTCACTCCCGAACTTCAACGACCTACGTTCAGACAACACGTCGTTTTCAGATCTGGGAGCGTTTGCCGATAGTAACTTTAACCTCACCGGTGGTGAGCAACCGGAGCGTGTAATCGGCGTCAGAGTAACCGCGTCGCTTCTTTCGATGATTGGCGTGCGACCGCTACATGGAAGGCTTTTTATAAATGGTGAGGATCAGCCTCAAGCACCTCGAGTTCTAATTTTAAGTAACCAGTTATGGCAGCGCAGCTTCGGCGGTAACCCAAATATCATTGGTAGCCCTGTTGCGCTCAATGGCGACGCCTACACGGTAGTAGGAATCATGCCACCGGGCTTTAAGTTTCCACCGGCCTTCTCCGCAACCGTTGCCTCTTCACAATATGCTATGCCGAACGCAGATCTCTGGGTGCCCCTTGTCCCCGAGCCACTGCTGACACAACGAGAAATTCGGACTCTCTTCATGATAGGTCGCCTCAAGCCGGGCGTCTCGCAACCTCAAGCGCAATCTGACATGAATTTGATCGCCAGCCGGCTGCAAAAGGAGTATCCCGCGGTTGATGAAGATATGCAGGTTGATGTAGTGCCGTTGACGCAACAAATCACCGGTGACATTCGCCTGGCTTTGATTGTGCTATTCACGGCGGTCGGTTGCGTCTTGTTAATAGCGTGTGCAAACGTCGCTAATTTGCTGCTGGCTAAGGCTTCAGGGCGGCAAAAAGAAGTGGCCATTCGGACTGCACTCGGCGCCACACGTGGGCGTATTGTTCGACAATTGTTGACGGAAGGAATGCTGTTGGGACTGGCCGGAGGGCTATTGGGCTCATTGCTGGCACTAATCGTTTTGCGCCAGTTAGTGATCTTCAGCCCCGCGAATGTCTCTATACCCGACAATATCGGATTGGACTGGACCGTACTTGCATTCGCTCTGATCCTGTCCTTGTTGACTTCCTTTGTGTTCGGGCTGGCTCCAGCGCTGCAAGCTTCAAAATTGGATTTGAATGAAACGCTGAAAGAGGGCGGACGCGGAAACAGCGGGGGATCCAAAGCAAATCGCCTTCGCAGTGTTCTCGTTATTTCAGAGATTGCTGTCGCCCTTGTCTTGCTGATTGCGTCAGGCCTAATGGTCAAGAGTTTTCTTCGATTGCAGAGTGTAGACCCGGGCTTTAATCCGCAAAACCTAATCACGCTCGAGCTGCAGTTACCGGAGAACAAGTACGCGGGCAAGGAACGGCAAGCGCTTTTTCAACAGCAGTTGGCCCAGCGATTAACTCAAGTTCCAGGTATAACAGCAGTGGGGACTGTGGACAGCCTTCCTTTTAGTGGAAGCGAGTTCAACGTGGGGTGGGGAATTGAGGGACAACCACCACTTAATGCTGCTGACCGGCCCCGAGCCTTTCTCCGCAACGTTAGTTCAAACTACTTTGAAGCTATGGGAATCGCTGTGCGCAGAGGACGGGCGTTCACGGATAGTGATGATGCTAACGCGCCGAACGTCGGGGTAATCAACGAAGCGGCGGCACGAAAATTTTGGCCAAACCAGGACCCGATTGGTAAACGATTTAAGCGGGGCAGAACTGATTCTCAAAATCCGTGGATCACGGTAGTAGGTGTGGTCGGCTCGGTGAGCCACTCGTCGCTTCAGCTTGCAGCACAGCCGGAAGTCTGTTTGCCGTTCCAGCAAAACCCCGGACTAAACCTTACGTTAGTCGCGCGTACGACGTCTGATCCGAAAGGTTTCGCCGGCGCGGTGCGCCAGGAAGTTTCTGCGTTAGATAAAGACTTGCCCGTCTCGAACATTAAATTTATGGAAGAGATTGTTGGAAAGTCGGTGGCCCAACCTCGTGTGTACGCCTTACTGCTGGGAATATTCGCCGGCTTAGCTCTAATCCTGGCGTCTATCGGCATTTACGGAGTGATGTCCTACTCAGTCACTCAACGTATGCACGAGATAGGGATCCGGATGGCGCTGGGCGCCCGACCTCGGGATGTTCTTAAGTTAGTGATCAAACAGGGAATGATTCTGGGCATCGTGGGCGTCATTATCGGGCTTATTGTTTCCTTTGCATTGACCCGGATCCTGGCCAGTCAGCTCTATGGTATTTCTGCCACGGACCCCCTAACCTTCACCATAATTTCGTTGCTGCTGATGTTTGTCGCCCTCATTGCCTGCACGATTCCAGCTCTGCGCGCGTCGAAAGTAGATCCGATGATTGCGGTGCGTTACGAATGAATTGGGGGGACTGGCGGGCTTGGGTCAATTCTGTGCTATGCGCTGGCACTGAGTTGATAGCGTTCGAGTTTGAGGTAGAGACCGCGTCGGGTTAAGCCGAGCTCGCGGGCAGCCCGAGAGATGTTGCCACCGTGTTTGCGAAGCGCGTCTGCGATCATGCGACGCTCGACTTCTTCAAGAGCTTCGGCCAACGTCACATTCTGCAGAGTTGCCGACGGCATTGACGCAAGCGTTGAAGCGGTCGAGGTCGGTGTGGCCGGTGACGAGGTCTTCTTTAATTCCGGCGAGAGGTGCTCAGGGTTAAGAACAGTTCCGTCTTCCGCTCGCGCCACCACCCGTTGAATCTCATTGCAAAGCTGACGCACATTGCCAGGCCAGTCACTGACCATCAACAAGTCAACTGCTTGCGGAGTGATCTGGATATCTTTGCGGCCAAACTTTGCTGAGTAGTGATTGATGTAGTAGTTAACAATTGTTGGTATTTCGGAACGGCGCTCGCGCAATGGTGGCACGCGCAAACGAATTACATTCAGGCGGTAGTAAAGGTCTTCTCTGAATTTGCCGTGGGCCACCATATCTTCCAGGTCGGTGTTCGTAGCCGCGATAATCCGCACGTCGACTTTACTCGGGCGTTGCTCACCGAGCGGTTGAATTTCACCTTCCTGAAGAAAACGCAAGAGCTTTGGTTGCAGGTCAAGGGGTAGATCACCGATCTCGTCAAGGAACAGGGTCCCTCCCGCAGCGGTGCGAATCACGCCGGCAGAATCAGTGACTGCGCCTGTAAATGCGCCGCGACGATAGCCGAACAGATAACCTTCCGAAAGCTCTTTCGGTACCGCAGTACAGTTAAAGGGCACGAACACTTTGGTGCGACGCGACGACAGGGCGTGGATAGCCCGGGCCACAAGTTCTTTGCCGGTTCCCGATTCGCCGGTTACCAGGACCGTAACGTCCGAGGACCGGATCTTGTTTACTTCCTCGACCAGCTTTGTCATCGCCGGACTCGAGTGAATAAACCCCGGCATTAAACTGGTACCGGTAAGCTCAGCAGCTTGTTGCGTGCGGACGCCTTTTTGTGGGCCACTACGCAACGCGCAAACGTCCATCCCTAATTCGGCGACGCGAATAAACGGATCCAAAGATAATCCACCCGGCAACTTCGCACGGTTGCGCGGGGATATATAGAGCGTTGCGAGTGGCGCATGGGCCGCACGAAGGTGGATCAATGCAGCGTCATTCTCTTTCTCAAAAGTATGTGCTTCTTCGTCGCTTAGCTCATCAAGCTGGCCGGCAATCTTCGTACTTTCGGCGGGAGTACATCCGTGAGCCACGACCACGCGATGACGACCGTGCTCATCGGGTTCGGTTATGACCACACGCTTCGCACTGGTTTCCTGGCGAAGTATGGCAGCGAGTTCGCGGAGCAGAAGTTCGCGGGAAGTAACTGCTTCAGCAAGACGCAGCGTCAGCAACTGAGTCAAGGCAGACTGTTCTTCGTTCCGCTCCGGCGCACTGCGATCGAGGTTGGTCAGAATTGCTTCGGCGCGTTGTTGGTCAAGCTTTGCGCCCAGGTCCCTGAAGGCGTTAACGGCACGGGTTAAATGCTCAATCGCGCGGCTGGGTTGCGTCGAGGCGTATGCACGACCGAGCTCGCTGTGAGCGCGGGCGGCGCGATAACGATCGCCCAGCATGTCGAAGATCGAAACGCTGCTTCCAAAATGTTGCGCAGCTGACGAAGGATCGTTGTGCAGTAATGCCTGCATGCCCAGCAGTCGCTGATACTCACCCGAGAAATTTAAGTCGGCGGCCGAGTCTGTCGTTTCTTCCGCGAGCTTTGACAGCAGTTTGTCACACTCCTCGCGTTCCCCGTTTCGCATGTAAGCTTCAGCGAGAATCAGACTCGAATCGCATATTGCCTGCCGATCGCCGATCTCATCAGCGAGCGACAAAGCTTCGCGCACCTTGCTGATCGCACGAACATGATCCTCCATCGTCAGATAACAGCGAGCCAGTGTTCGAAGTGCCTGGCATGCGTACCACTTGTTACCGTCTTCGGTGGCCAACGTGACAGCACGGGTAAGATAGTCTTTGGCCTGATCGAGTTCCCCCCTGAGCATCAACAAGTCGCCCAGTGAATCGAGGATCATCGGAACTTTTTCAGCGCGTTCGTCAGCTTCTGATGCAAGTGCTAACGCCCGCTCGAGCGCCTGTTGAGCTTTGCCCCACTGTCCGATCAGCGTGAGGTTGATACCGAGATTGTTGTACCCGTTAGCGGCGCTGGCTATGTGATCGGTGCGTTCGTAGTAACCAATCGCTTTTTCCAGGTAGCGGATACCTTCCTGCGGTCGTTTGAGGAACCAGCAGACACCGGCCATGTTGGCGTAGATCTTCCCAAGCGTGTAGCTGGCGGGATTATCACCAATCAGTTTGAGCGCCTGTTGCAGGTTTTCCAGCGCGTTGTCGTAATCGCCTTCCTGGGCCTGGATCACGCCAAGTGCGAAATAGGCGTCTGCGAGTCCGCGCCATTCGCCGGACTGCCGGAAATGTTCCAACGCGCGTTGGGCATAGTCGCGGGCAATGGGGTATTCGCTGATACTGCGATACACGCGAGAAAGCGCGGCGTAAACCGGCCCGGGACTCAATTCCTCACCATCTTCGCGTAAAGCGCCTTTGAGGATAGAAATTGCCTTTGGGTGATCGCCGTTGTAGTTATAAGCCAGTGCTAACTGCACCTTCAGCGATTGAACGGCTTTCGAATCTAGTTTTATTTTTGATTCAGGACTTTCATACATCGCGACCGCAGCCAGCGAATCACGAAGCTGTCCTTGCATTTCGAGAGCAGCGGACAACGCGCAGCGGGCGAGTGCGAGAATCGAAGGATTTTTGTTTGCAGCCGCGATCAGCGAAGTGAGACGTGTTTTAGCTTCAGCAGATAAACCCTGATCGAGCAACGTACGGACCTCGTCTAATTCCTGTAGCAATTGCTCGGCAGACACCTGCCCCTGGCCCGAACGTAGCCGCACGCGCGCTACGGCAAGATCGACCACACTTTTTCCACCTTGGGACTGGTCTGAAACCTGTCCTTCACCGGAGCCTGGAGCTTTAGCCATTCAACCTCATAAAGACAGCCAATTCACGGTGTTTTTCACACACGCCGAGTTGTGTATTGAGCGGAAGGTAGGGTGAAGCGGCAATCTCCCACAAGCCGCAAGCCAATCTGGGCAACAAAACGCGATGAATTTAACACAAACTGACAAGCACGACCACGATTTCTGTTACTTCAAACGCGAAAAAACGAGTATCGCATCGCCCACCGGTCGCTCCCCTGTCTGATCAGAAGGGCTGTTCACCACTCGATCGTTTACCACCATGGTCGTAGAGCCACCGCCATCGAGATTAATTGCTTCTACGGCACTCAACTCCAGCAGAAGATTAGCTAGCGAATAAAGTGACATACCGACACTGATTTTTGGTTGCCTGCCGTCGACGGTGACCATTAGTAGCAGGCCATCTGCCGTTTTACCGACGGCCGTACGTGGATGACGTTCGGTCGCGAAGCTTTCAGGCATTCTCTCCTGCACGTGGGTGATAGCAATCTTGCCTGACTTGATGATCTGGGGGCCCGCTCCGAGAATGCTGTACGCCCGTTGCCATTCGGCTGTCTGGTCCATCTCGGTGGGCGTGACATTCCAGGTAAAACGTAGCCTCGATCCGCGTCGCACGTTTCTCTTGATCCAGTCACGAGCTTTTCCGACCGCTGAGATTACAAAGCCATCGGCTGGAATTTCACTACTGCCGTTTAAGTCGCGGACGGCAATCACAACATTACGTCTGACTATTACTTCAACTCCTTGCGGATTGGTGAGCGTAGTGCGATGAAACTCCGGAGTGAACGCGATCATTTCATCGGCAACAACTGGCCGGTTGACGCCATGAATTAGGTGACGAGCGCGTCCCACAAAGATGTTCCCGTCGTACTTCAAGTGGCCGAAAATGACATTGGTTGCTGGTCCTTCATTAACAAAACCTACGGTAGCTCGATGGTTAAACGGCTCGCTGATTAGCTTGCCATCGATTAGGAGGAATCCAGTTGATTCGCCGCGATAGGTTCCGGTTAACCGGAAATACCCCCCATTGATGGCAGCGTTCGCTCCATGTCGAGCCGCTAACGAACTCACTGTTTCCAATCCCAGCCCCTGATCGAGAGCATGGGCCACCTTCAAACGCGCGCGTCTTAGGTCCACTCTAAGCACGTTGATACGCACAGGTTCTTCGCTCGATCCGGTGGCGACTTGACCATGTTCGATTCCCGGCGCAACTTCATTGAAACTTAAGGTCGCGGTGTATCGCCGGTTTGAGTCCTGCGCGTTTATTTCGCGGATCGGCCAAACGATATTGAGAATCGTCAGTACAACCAGGCACACGGAAGCGAGCTGGAGTGTAAAGTGCTGGTTTTTAATGGCCGAATTGTTCGTATTCACTGGGAAGTTAATTGTCTTTTCCGAGGGCGAGCGAGTCGCCGCATGGCTAACATTTTCAATAGATTAGAGGGAAATTCCAGTCTCGCTGCTTCCTTGACACTCTTTTAGAATGGCCGCTATCATCTCCGTTTCCGTCGCCGGCAGTAATGTCGTCTAGTGCTCTATGTTTGAGTCCTTATCGGATAAGTTAAAAAGGACGCTCAAGAATCTGCGCGGCGAAGGCGTGCTGACGAAGGAGCATGTCGATGCCGCGTTGCGCGAGATTCGTCTGGCGCTGCTCGAAGCTGACGTCAACTTTAAAGTCGCTAAAGACTTTATCGCCTCTGTCAAGGAGAAGGCTGAAGGCCAACAGGTTTGGCAGGACTTAAAGCCTTCCGAGCAGGTTGTCAAAATAGTTTTCGATGAGCTGGTTGATCTCCTCGGCGGTCAATCTTCTCAGTTGGTCTTTACGAAGCAGGTTCCCAACGTGGTGATGATTGTCGGGCTTCAGGGCTCCGGCAAAACTACTTCGACCGGGAAAATCGCACGCTGGTTGGCCGCGAATCAGCAACGCAAACCGTTGTTGCTTTCGGTTGACGTCTATCGCCCGGCGGCGCGCGAACAGCTTAAGGTCATTGCCAAAGCAACTGGCCAACAGATCTTTGAACAAACAGACACGAATGATCCATTAACGCTCGTGCGCGGCGCCGTCAAGCACGCCCAACAGACGGGCTTCGACACGTTATTGATCGACACCGCCGGCCGTCTGCACGTTGACGACGAGTTGATGGACGAACTGGTGCGTATTAAAACGGAGACTCGTCCCGGCGAAATCCTATTCGTTGCCGACGCGATGACGGGACAGGACGCTGTTCGTTCAGCCGAAGAGTTTCATCGCCGCGTGGGAATCACGGGCGTGATTCTTACCAAGATGGACGGCGACGCGCGCGGCGGCGCGGCGCTCTCGATCAAGCAGGTGACGGGGCAGCCCGTGAAGTTCGTCGGCGTCGGCGAG